>JAZUSJ010000055.1:0-15735 GCA_045606685.1 Eubacteriales bacterium | reverse complement strand
CGGCGCAGGCCCCGCTGGCATGGCAGCCGCTATTGCCGCCAAGGAAGCCGGCGTAGACAACCTGCTGGTGCTCGAGCGTGAGCAGAACATGGGCGGGATCCTCCGTCAGTGCATCCACAACGGCTTCGGCCTGCACCGCTTCAAGGAGGAGCTGACCGGCCCCGAATACGCCCAGCGCGATATCGACAAGGTAAAGGAACTGGGCATTGAGGTGCGCACCGGCACGACCGTGCTTTCCATCGATGAAAACCGCTTCGTCACCGCCATCAGCCGTGAAAAGGGCGTGCAGCTGTTTGAGGCTGGCGCTGTGATTCTGGCCATGGGCTGCCGCGAGCGTCCCAAGGGTGCGCTCAATATCGCAGGCGCACGTCCCTCGGGTATTTATACTGCGGGTACTGCGCAGAAATACGTCAACATCAAGGGCTACATGCCGGGCAAGGAGGTCGTGATCCTCGGCTCGGGTGATATCGGACTGATCATGGCGCGCCGCATGACGCTGGAGGGGGCCAAGGTCAAGGCAGTTTGCGAGCTGATGCCTTATTCGGGAGGTCTTGCGAGAAATATTGAGCAATGCCTGAACGATTTCGGCATTCCGCTCATGCTCTCTCATACGGTCGTGCAGATCCACGGCAAGGACAGAGTCACGGGTGTGACCATTGCCAAGGTGGACGAGCAGCGCAGACCGATCAAACAGACGGAACAGTATATCGCATGCGACACGCTGCTGCTTTCCTGCGGTCTTTTGCCCGAGAACGAGCTGACCAAGGGTGCGGGTATCAATATCGATCGCATTACGGGCGGCGCTGTGACAGACCAAAGCAGGCAGACCTCGATCCCCGGTGTATTTGCATGCGGCAACGTGCTGCACGTGCATGACCTTGTGGACTACGTGTCCGACGAGGCTGAGATCGCGGGCTGTGCAGCTGCCGACTATCTGGCAGGCAAGCAGACAGACAGCGTGGATATTGGCGTGCTTCCTGTGTCCGGTGTGCGCTATACCGTACCGCAGCGTATCACCAAGGCACAGGATACCGTGGTATATTTCCGCGTGTCCGACGTTTACCGCGATAAGAGAGTCGTGGTCAGATGCGGTGATCGCGTGATTTCTAACAAGAAAAAGATCAAGCTTGCTCCCGGTGAAATGGAAACGGTCAAGCTGGGCGCAGACGTACTGGCAGAGATCGGCACGGGCGAGATCAGTATCGGATTGGAGGATTGAGTATGGCAACAAGAGAAATGACTTGTATCATCTGTCCTCGCGGCTGTACTTTGACGGTTGAGCATGAGGATAAGAACGTATTGTCGGTCAAGGGAAACGCCTGCAAAAGAGGTAAGGATTATGCCGTTGCCGAGTGTACCTGCCCGACAAGAACGCTGACCACCACCGCCATGACCGAGAGCGGAGAGGTGGTTGCGGTAAAATCAAATAAAGCCATTCCCAAGGAGCTTTTGTTTGATGCAATGAAGCTGATCAATATGCTTCGCGTATCCGACAGTGTGCGCCAGGGAGATGTTATTGTTTCAAATATTCTTGATACGGGTGCGGACATGATCGTCACGTCCTATATCGAATAAATATGATGGAGAGTCTTATGGAACAGTATAAAAATCATGCAAACGGCCCTTTGATGGCAACTGACGCGCTCGGCAGAAAGACAGCTGACCGCGAAAATGCTCCGGCCCGCAGACAAAACCGTCTTGTTGGTATGTTCTATTTTTTGTGGCTGGGTGAGCATGGCAGACATAAGCCCTACGATATATCCAAAATCACGGCCGAGCATCCCGATGCAGGAGCGCATCCCGATGCAGATTACTGGGGCGGCATCGGCACGTATCACCATTGGGGAGAGCCTTTCTACGGTTACTACTATTCGGATGACGAGTGGGTTGTGCGCCGTCATATGAAGCTGCTGATCCAGGCAGATATCGACTTTTTGTTCTTTGATACCACCAATGCGTGCATCTATGAGCATAACGTCAAGCTGGTCATGCGCGTGCTGGACGAATATGCCAAGGACGGATGGAAGATCCCCAAGGTCATGTTCTATACCAACACCCATTCGGGAAAGACGGTGCAGGAGATCTACGATAAGATCTATGCTGCCAAGTACTGTCCCGATACCTGGTTCTGCTACGAAGGCAAGCCCGTCATCATTGCGGTAGAGGAGGAATGCTCGCCCGAGTGCAGAGAATTCTTCAATATCAAAATGTCGCAGTGGCCCAACGAGCCCGATAAGCTGGGCGGCTGGCCTTGGATGGACTTTACCCGTCCGCAGCGCGTGTTCGGCAATCTCAAGGGGGAGGACGAGGTCATCAACGTCTCTGTTGCACAGCATCCGCAGCTTCGCTTTGGCGACTCGGTCATGTATGGTGAGACCGATAACAACGGCCGCGGCTTCCACGATATGCACAACGATCCCGATCCCAATGCGTATCTGCACGGCTATAACTTTGCCGAGCAGTTTGAGCGCGCGATCGAAACCGATCCGCCTATTGTGCTTGTTACGGGCTGGAATGAATGGATCGCAGGCAGATGGCAGGGCATTCCCGAGCGTCCCATTATGTTCGTGGATTGCGCCAACTATGAATACAGCCGTGATATAGAAATGATGCGCGGCGGTTATTTTGACAACTATTTCATGCAGCTTGTCGATTACGTCCGTAAATATAAGGGTGTGGACGAATACGATACCTTTGCAGAGCTGACTCCCGTGGATTATTACAACGATACCGAGCAGGACGAAGCCGAAGAGGTATGGGCAGAGTATCACAACTTCTCGGACGGTGACTTTGCAAGAAGTGCGCAGGGCTCGGGGACGGTATATGAAAACCATACCCAGCGCAACGCGATCGTGGACGTGACAGTCAGCCATGACGACGATTTCCTGTATTTCGGCATTGTGACCAAAAAGCCGATCACGCCTTACGACGGCACGGGTACGTGGATGAAGGTATATCTGAATACAGATGGCGGCAAGGATTATAAGTATGTGCTGAACAATACGCCCGACGGTGATCACAAGAGCACCATGGCCATTATCGTTGACGGCTTGCGTGCGGCTGATTTCGGTGACGTGGTATACCGTCAACAGGGAAACACGCTTCTTTTGATCGCACCCCGCGCAGCGCTGGATCTTGACCGCGACGATTTTACCATCTGGTTCAAGGTTGCGGACAGCACCGAGGAGCTGACAAGTATTGAAGACTTTTACGATAAGGGAGATGCCGCACCTCTGGGCAGACTCAATTATGTTTACAGAGGCACTAAGAATAAGAATTAAGAAGGTATGAACATGACCAAGATTGATATTTTTTCCGGATTTTTGGGCGCAGGTAAGACCACGCTGATCAAAAAGATGATCGAGGAGGCTTATACGGGCGAAAAGCTTGTGCTGATAGAGAACGAATTTGGCGAGATCGGCATTGACGGCGGTTTTTTGGCTGAGGCAGGCATTCAGATCAATGAAATGAACTCGGGCTGCATTTGCTGCTCGCTGGTGGGCGACTTTGGCAAGGCTCTGACACAGGTGCTGGAGCAGTACGCTCCCGATAGAATTCTGATCGAGCCCTCGGGTGTCGGTAAGCTTTCCGACGTGATCAGAGCGGTACAGAATCTGGAGATCGAGGGCGCGGAGCTGAACGCATTCACCACAGTCGTGGACGCAGGAAAGTGCAAGATGTATATGAAGAATTTCGGTGAATTCTTTAACGATCAGGTTGCAAACGCAGGCTGCATTGTGCTGTCCCATACTGGTACGGCAAGCGAGAAAAAGATTGCAGATTGCGTATCCATGCTGCGTGAGCATAACGCGACCGCAACCATCGTGACCACCGATTGGGACGAATTGAGCGCTGCACAGCTGCTTGAAGCAATGGAACGCAAGGATACGCTGGAAGCAGAGCTGGAAAGATTGGCACATGCGCATCATCATGAGCATGAGCATCACCATCACCACGATCACGACGAGGACTGTGATTGCGGCTGTCACGGTCATGAGCATCACCATCATCACGGTCACGATGAGGATTGTGATTGCGGATGCCACGATCATAAGCATCACCACCATCACGATCACGAGGAACATGGAGAGGCGTGCAGCTGCGGTTGCGGCGGACATCACCACCATCACCATGCAGACGAGGTGTTTGTCAGCGCAGGCGCAGAAACAACGGCAAAATTCAGCAAGGATGTACTCGCGCAGCAGCTTGAAGAGCTTTGCGATGAAGGGAAATACGGCATCGTACTGCGCGCAAAGGGCATTGTTGCAGGGGACGACGGCAACTGGATCCACTTTGATTACGTCCCCGGTGAGCCGGATATCCGCAACGGTGCTGCAGGCATCATTGGCAGACTGTGCGTGATCGGCTCGGGACTCAAGATCGATGAGATCAGCGCACTTCTGGGCGTTTCTCTGAAAAAATCGGAGGATTGATCATGGCACAAAAGATACCTGTTTATCTGTTTACAGGCTTCCTTGAGGGCGGTAAGACGCACATTATTCAGGAATCCATGGAGGATCAACGCTTCAACTCGGGTGAGAAAACACTGATCATTATGTGCGAAGAGGGCATTGAGGAGCTGGAGCTTGACCGCTTTTGGGGCAAGAACTGCTATTTTGAGCTGATCGACGATCCCGAGGATCTGACGCGCGACATGCTTACGCTGATTTATAAAAAGCACAAGATCGACCGCGTGATCATTGAGTATAACGGTATGTGGCTTTTGGAGCGTCTGTATGCTGCGTTGCCTGCAGATTGGTTCATTTTCCAGAATATGATGTTCGCAGATGCGAATACTTTCTTGAATTACAACGCCAACATGCGCCAGCTGATGGTAGATAAGCTGCAGGCATGCGAGATGATCGTACTCAACCGTACCCCCGAGGTGATCGACAAGGAAGAGATCCATCGCGTTGTTCGCAGCGTCAGCGTCAGGGCAACCATTACCTACGATTATCCCGACGGACACGTGGAATATGACGAGATCGAGGATCCGTTGCCATTTGACATTGATGCTCCCGTGATTGATATCAAGGATGAGGACTATGCAATCTGGTATCGCGATCTGGCCGAGGAAACCGACAAGTATCACGGCAAGACCGTGCGCTTTAAGGGCATTATTGCCAGAGATCCCAAGCTGGGCAAATCCTCGCTGATCATTGGCCGTCACGTTATGACCTGCTGCGCGGACGATATTGAATACAATGGCCTTGTGTGTAATTTTCCGTCAGCGATCAATTTCAAAACCAGGGATTGGACCATTGTGACAGCAAAGATCAAGGTGGAAAAGCATAAGCTGTATGGCAGACCGGGCCCTGTCCTGTATGCCGAAAAGACCGAGTTTGCAACCAAACCGATTCAGGAAGTGGCTACATTCTATTGATCTATTGATAGGGAGGCTTTTATGACCAAGCTTTTGAAACGCTTGATGTGTATCATATTGCTTTTATCCGTACTATGCGGAGCGGTTGCATGCACACAAGTGCAGAAAACGCCTGAGCAAGGCACAGATACGGATGAGCGAGAGCAGACAGCCGAGCCGGGAACCCAAGAGCACAAGACTGAGGAAGATACAACCGGGGAGGATACCGATATGAAGCACGCAAGAGAGATAGGTGAGCGGTACTTTATCTATCGTATATGGAATTTCACAGAGCAATCACAGGCTCAGTTTGAAAAAACCGTAGACACGGCCGTTGCGGACGGCTTTAATGCCATCAAGGTGCATATTCCGTGGAGCCGTGTGGAAAGCGTTGCGGGACAGTATGACTACGCTCCGTTTGATCCCATGATCGACTACGTGGTCAAGCAAAAGGGACTCAAGGTCGCCATTTCGCTGGACCTGACGCGTCGTGCGGATGATCGCGTGATCAGCCTTGATCAGATGCAAAGAGATCCTCAGGGCAATCTTTGTCAGGGTGGATCAATAGACGGGATGCGCACGGTCATTTCCTTTTGCTCAGAGAGCGCGGTGGGGGCAGCTGTAGCGTTTTACGCGGATGCTGTCAAGAGATACGACGCGCTGTACGGAGACAATGTGCTTTTCTACCTGCCTGCCTTTACACAATATGCTGAGAGTGAATATTGGCCTGCGGGGGAATATGACTACTCTGATCTTGCAAGGGCGCGTTTTTATGACTTTTTGATAGATAAATACAAGGATATCAATGCCTTGAATGCCGTTTTGGGTACCGAGTATACTGCGTTTGGTCAGATAGAGCTGCCCTCAACGACAGCATCTGATAATCTGGGACAGCTCTGGTATCAGTTCCGTCACCAAAAACTCAAGATGTTCATTGATGCTTTGGCATCGGCGCAGAAGGCGGTAAGCCCCGACAGCAAGTTTGCTTTGCAATTCGGCAGCATTTTTGATGCAGCATCCGTGCTGCGCTGCACGTACGCTGCAGGAGATCTTGCAGAGAACGCCGACGTCGTATGGATCGATGACGGCCCATTGAGTGATCACGAATTTTCCATGGATTATGCGGACGGTATGTTCCCATCCCACGTGCAGCTTGCGCAGGAAATAGACGGCCCGCTTCAGCACGGTGCAACGCCCGAGAAATACCTTGAGCAGGGCAACGACTGCTTTATGCGCGGCTGTACCTACGTCAGCATTGCCAACTGGTCCTTGGATCAAAACTACGATACGTACAAATGGGTATGGAAAGAGATTTCCGATACCTGGCTTGGCGAAAATCCGCCTGCCGTGATCGATACGACCGATACGGCGCGTACCATGGAGGTCAAGCTTTCGCAGATGCTGCGCAAGGGCAACCCCGGAACGTTTATGACACAGTATCATGCGCTGGCCCCGGCACAGGAATACGTTTACGTAAAAATCGTGGACGATCTGTCAAGCACACCTGTAGACAAGCCGCAGAGTATTTACGCATTCCCCGGTGCATTTTCCGCCGAGCAGGGAAAGGGTGGCTGGTATTATTTGTGCACAAGACCTCAACGAACAAAATTCATTGAGATGAAGTATGACGCGGAAAACGGTCGATGGCAGGGAGAGGCGCCGTTCTCCCTGATCATGCAGGGAGCTGTGCATCCTGATGCATACGACGCGGTTCTTGCGTTCAAAGCTCCGCGCGACGGAAGTATCCGTTATACTTACAGCCTGAGTGTCAATTCCGAAAACAGTGACGGTATCAGATACCGTGTGCTGCTGGGAGAAGAGGTACTAACAAAGGGAGATAGATACGGGTACGTTGATCTTGCATACGGACAGCTCGGAGAGGACACGATTGACATGCAGGTGCATGCGGGTGACATGATCTATATTGCCGTTAACATAGGCGGAAACAGCTCTCATGACAGCACCGCTTTGGCAATAGAAATTGAATACGTAGAATAAATCAAAAGCCACATGCGAGAATCGGGTGTGGCTTTTGTGATTGTTGTTTGGTATTCACGGGTATTTTTATGATGTTTTCACAAAAAGGTTGACACGGAAGATATTTAGTGCTATAATGTTATGAGATTATAATGCGATACTATTGAAAGGAACAGCATAAGTATGAAACAATTCTTAAGAATCGTTGCCATGCTGCTTGTATTGCTGATGACCGTGTCCGTTTTTGTCGCCTGCGGTGATAAGGACAAGGATATAGAGAATGACAACAAGGACAACGAAAAGGAAACGGAGCGCGAGCAGGAAACTGAGCAACAGCTGACAAAAGAGGAAATAGATCAGTTAAAGGCCGATATGTCGGCATCTATTCTTGAAGCTCTTGACAGAATGGAGCAGGTTACGACGGAACAAGAAACGGAAAATGGTCTCCTGGGCGGTAATGGCGACATCATGGAGGGCCTGCTTGGTGCGCTTGGCGGACTTGGCGGCTCGGGGTCGGATTATTCACAGATCATCGGTGATATTCTCGATCAGTACTTAGGCAGCGACAATACCTCCGATTTTATTCTCCAGCTGATAAGCAAATGGTTTGAAAATCAGAGCGGCGGCTCTTCCTGGTTTCCGGGCAAGGACACACAGGACAAGACTGCAGATCAGGAGGAGAGCATACCCGGACCTGATTCTCTTCGTGACTTTATAGCCGACCAGACAGCAAACGCAATTACAGATGCCATCATGGGGCAGATCCGCGATAATAACGACAACGACTTCAACATTGACGACATACAAGACACCATTTACGATTCCATCTATGATGCCATGATGAAGGATGATAATTACATGGACGGCGCGTTGAACGAATCCTTTCCCGGGCTTGGCGATCTGAATGGAGATACAAAAGATGAGTGGGAGAGTATGTGGGATGAAATTATGAGCGGTATTTCCAAAAACAATCCGCTTGAAACCGCAGAACGTGATCCGGAAGACATTTTTGATGGTCTTTTCGGCGGACTTACACAGTAAAAACAATCAAGGAGCATAAACATGAAACGTGATCTTATCAGAAGCATTTATGAAGATATGCAGGCTTATTCCGGCAAGCAGGTTGTGCTTGGCGGTTGGGCAAGAAGCATTCGTGACAGCAAGGCGTTCGGCTTTATTGATCTGAACGACGGCTCTTGTTTTACAGGCGCACAGATCGTTTTTGAGCGCGAAAAGATTGACAATTATACCGAGATCGCAAAGCAGAACGTGGGAGCTGCGCTGGTTGTAACCGGTATTGTGGAGCTGACTCCCGAGATGAAGCAGCCCTTTGAGATCAAGGCGATCAGCGTTGAGGTAGAGGGAACTTCCACGCCCGATTATCCGCTGCAAAAGAAGCGTCATACCGTGGAGTATCTGCGCGAGCAGGCGTATCTGCGTCCCAGAACCAACCTTTTCTCGGCTGTTTTCCGCGTGCGCAGCGAGGTTGCTTATGCGATCCACACCTTCTTCCACGAGCGTGGCTTTGTTTACGTGCATACCCCTCTGATCACAGGCTCTGACTGTGAGGGTGCAGGCGAGATGTTCCGCGTAACCACCATGGATCTGACCAACCCGCCCATGACTGAGGACGGTAAGATCGACTGGTCGCAGGATTTCTTCGGCAAGTCTACCAACCTGACTGTTTCCGGCCAGCTGGAGGGTGAAACCTATGCCATGGCATACGGTAACATTTATACCTTCGGCCCTACCTTCCGTGCAGAGAATTCCAACACCGCACGTCATGCGGCTGAGTTCTGGATGATCGAGCCCGAGATCGCTTTTGCGGATCTGAACGACGATATGCAGCTGGCTTGGGATATGATCCAGTATATCATCAAGCACGTGCTGAAGAATTGCCAGAGAGAGCTGACCTTCTTCAACAGCTTTGTTGATAAGGGGCTTTTGGAAAGACTCAACACCCTGGCACAGAGTGAATATAAGAGAGTGACCTACACAGAGGCTGTTGAGCTGCTGTCCAAGTCGGGTGCTGACTTCAAGTATCCCGTTGCATGGGGCTGCGATTTGCAGACCGAGCATGAAAGATACCTGACTGAGCAGGTTTACGGCTGTCCCGTATTCGTGACCGACTATCCCAAGGAGATCAAATCCTTCTATATGCGTCTGAACGATGACGGTAAGACCGTAGCAGCGATGGACCTGCTGGTTCCCGGTGTCGGTGAGATCATTGGCGGTAGCCAGAGAGAGGAACGCCTGGACGTGCTGCTTGAAAGAATGGCAGAGTGCAACCTGGATCCCGAGGATTACTGGTGGTACGTCAACCTGCGTAAGTACGGTGGCACAAAGCACGCAGGCTACGGCCTTGGCTTTGAGCGTATCATCATGTACTTGACCGGTGTTTCCAACATCCGTGACGTCATTCCTTATCCCAGAACGGTGGGCAACGCAGAGTATTGATAAAAAATCCATAAAAAAAGCAGGCGGAAAATTTTTTCGCCTGTTTTTTCAAAATTGTGATAGTTTTTTGTCCAAGTATACGACTATGACAGTGAAAGGAAATTTATCTCAATTTCAAAGGAGGATTTTTTATGCAAGACGTAAATTCAATGCTCAGCGATCCTGAAATTGTGGAGCTTTACTGGGCAAGAAATCAAGACGCGATCAAGCATACCGATCTCAAATACAGGCGGTATCTGCTCACTGTCGCGCAAAATATCCTGCATGACCTGCAGGACAGCGAGGAATGCTTGAACGATACCTATCTTCGTACGTGGAATGCCATTCCGCCCGCAAGACCGCGTGCGCTGCAAGCGTTTTTGGCAACCATTGCAAGGCGCAGCGCCATTGACGTACACAGAAAAAGGACAGGCCCCTCGCAGATCCCAAAATCACTGATGATGCCGCTGGACGACTTTGCCAATATGGATCTTTCACAAGAGGATGCGTACAGCAACAAGGAGTGCGATGTGTTGGCAGATGCGCTCGGACGATATATCAACGGTCTGTCGCAAAGAACGCGCTATATTTTCGTCAGCCGATATTATTTTGCATGGCCGATCGAGCAGATTGCCAAAAGGATCGGCTGCAGTCAGGCCACGGTACACAGGGAGATCGCCGCGATCAAAAGCTCCTTGCGTGAATTTCTCGCAAAGGAGGGCTATACGGTATGAAAAAGGCTATGCTTGCAGAGTCGATCGGCCTGATCGACGTGTCTGTCATTGAGGATTTTCTCAAAACCGATGCACAGTACGGCGCACAGCTCGCCAAGCGTAAGAGAAAAACGCGCTTGAGCGTTCTGCTCAGCGCAGCCTGTCTTGTGCTGGTCATGAGCATTTTGCTTGCGTCGTTACCGCTGTACGCGCTGGTCATGCCCGAGTCGTTTGGGCAAAGCGTACAGGAGCATCTGATGCCCGAAGATATTGAGGACAGCATCGTCGGTGATTGGACCAAATGGGATGTGACCGCAAGAATCTTTGAGATGCTGCGCATGGGACAGGAGGATTCGTTTGCCAATACCTTGAAGCAATCGGATCGCGGCCTGCTTAGCGAAAGCCTTGTGCAGGCAGGATGCTTGCTTGATGAGCTGTACGATTATTATCTCAAGCACGTAAGCGACGATCATGACAAAGCCGAGCAAGAAACCGAAACCGAAAAGGAATATCCCATTCCGATCCCCGAGGTCAGCATGGGCTTGAGCTTTGAAACCACCTCGACGGGTAATTACCGCGTAACCGGTTACGCGTTGGGGGCTGACGGTGTGGTCTGCATACCCGCAGAGCATAACGGCAAGCGCGTGGTGGAGATCAGGAAGGATATCTTCAGGTATGATAAGCATGTAAAAGAGGTCTATATCCTTGGCGGAGTCGGCGCGATCCAGAGCGATATGTTTGACGGATGCGAATCGTTGGAGCTGGTTTATATGGGCGATTCGGTCAGCGTGATCAGGGACTGGGCGTTTGAGGGCTGTACCAATTTGCGTGAGGTGTATCTCTCCGATAAACTGACCGAGATCGAAATGTGCGCCTTTAAGGGCTGTACTTCCTTGCAGTCGATCACCATTCCGGATACGACCAAGATCATTGGCATCAACGCTTTTGAAGGATGCACTTCGCTGCAAAGCGTGGATATGCCGCAGAATCTGAAATCCCTTGGTGACAGAGCATTTTACGGTTGCAGCGCGCTGACCGAGATCGAGATCCCTTCGGGTATTGAAACGACAGGGGAATATACGTTTTTCAAATGCACGTCGCTTGAAAAAGTCACGATCGGTGAAGGGCTGAAAACGGTTGGAGGATATGCATTCCAGTCGTGCTTTGCCTTGCACACCTTGGAATTGCCGGATAGCGTTACAGAGATCGGCGATTATGCGTTTGAGGGCTGTGCATTGACCGAATTGACGCTTCCCGAGAGTCTGCAGGAGATCAAGAAGAGCGCGTTCCTGAACTGTAAGCAGTTGAGCAAGGTCACCTTCTCGGATAACCTTGTCAACATCGGATCGAATGCGTTCAAGTATACTTCCGTAAGAGAATATGATTATACCGGCACCGTGGAGCAATGGAAGCAGATAAGCAAAGCATATATCTGGTATAATCATCCGTTTACGTACACCGTACATTGCTCGGACGGAGATTATCAGCCGAAGTAATGTAAAAATTTGAAGATACATCTGACTTTTCGTCCCGTTTTTTCGTCTATATAAGTGAAGCTAACAAGAAGGAGGTCGCATATGCCAAAAAATCAAACGTATTTACTCAGCGACTCTGCCATAGTGGAACTGTATTTCGCAAGGGATGAGGCAGCGATCAAGCATACGGACGACAAATATCGCAATTATCTGCTGCGAATTGCGTATAACGTGCTGCAGGATATGCAGGACAGCGAGGAATGTCTGAACGATACGTATCTTGATACGTGGAATTCCATTCCTCCGCACCGTCCCAAGCTGCTGCAGGCATTCCTGAGTACCATCACGCGCCATCTGGCCATTGATAAGTATAGGCAAAAGCATGCAAAGAAGAGCGTACCGCCGGCGTTTTCGGTTCCATTGTCGGATCTGGAATATTCATTGCATGAAAACGACGCGTATACGCAGGCCGAGGCCAGCGCGCTGGCTGACGTGATCAGCACGTGGATGCGCACGCTCAGCGAGCGCAGACGTTATGTATTCATGAGCCGCTATTACGATGCGCGAACGATTGAAGAGATCGCGCAGGTATTGGGCTGCACGCGCTCGGTTGTCAACGCGGACATTGCATATATCAAGGCCTCCTTGAAAGCAGCACTCGAAAAGGAGGGGTATACGGTATGAATGCATCTATGTTTATTGACGCTGTCGGCTTCGTGGATACCGATCTGATCGAGGAATACCTGCGCAAGGATAGTCGCCTGCGCAGCAGAAGACCAAGAAGGGGACGACGCTATCTGATCGCGTCGGTGGCTGCCGCGATCTCTGTGGTGCTGATGATTGCGCTGTTTGTCACAACGCTGCCGTTATTATACGTTTTCAATCACGATAAAGTGGATAATCCGTTCGTCAATGCCGTAGATCGCGTCATCTTCCCGCTTGATGACACTGACTCCGAGATCAAAAAAGAAGATCTGATGCTTGACTGGACGCAGTGGCAGATGACCGAGCAGGTATTCAACGCGCTTGGTGCAGGCAGCGAGGATTCTTTGATCGATCAGATGATGGAACAACAGCAAGGCCTTGCCGGAGAAGCGCTGCAAAGCCTTGGCAAGCTGTTACAAAAACTTTACGAGTATTATCTGAAGTACAAGGATAGTATACAACCATTGCCGGACGAAGAAACAAGTGAAAGTGAAAGTGAAAGTGAAACCGAATCCGAAAATGAATCAGAAACCGAAGCAGAAACAACTGTGAAAGCAAACATCACCAAAGACGGAATAAAATATACACTGAGTGATACCGGAGATTATTACGTAGTAAACGGGTTGGCGGGAAACGATACCGTTGTGATAATTCCGGATCATGTCAACGGTATTCCGGTCAAGGAGATTGCACCCGCAGCGTTTGACCGTGAAGAAGAGATCACTGAGGTGCATATTCCGAATGGTGTGGAGAAGATAGGATATCGCGCATTTGGACATTGTTATAAGCTCAAAGTCGTACGCATGCCGGATTATTTGACCGTGATCGATGGAGATCTGTTCATAAACTGTTATCAGCTGGAAGAGATCACATTGCCCGAAGGTGTAGAGAAGATCGGTTCATATGCCTTTTGCCTCTGTCAATCCTTGCCAAGTATCAATATTCCCGAAACGGTGGTATCCATCGGTGAGAGAGCATTTTTTGGCTGTAACAATTTGAAAACCATTGATCTGCCGGATCACATGGATTTTATCGGCTCACAAGCCTTTTATGGCTCGCTTGGAGGATGTGATATGGTCATTCCCGAGGGATTTTCCAGAATTGAATCCAGTGCTTTTTATACCTGCGGTATAGTATCTGCATATGTGCCGGACGGGGTTACGGAAATTGGACGGCACGCATTCGAGGATTGCAAAAAGCTTGTTTCGCTCTCCTTGCCGTCATCCTTGAAAAAGATCGAAGAACAGGGCTTTTATAAGCTGGAACAGCTCAAAACCATTGAATTCCGCGGTACAATGGCAGAGTGGAATCAAATCATATTGGAAAGGGGTGCGATATGGGGCGGAACCGTTATCGTATGTACAGACGGTGAGATCGTGATACAAGACTAATCACATAAGGCAGCGATTTGGGTCGCTGCCTTATTTATCCTCTTGCAATATTTTGGATTTGTGGTAAAATAGAGTTGATACGTGAAAATTTGCAAAAAGTATTACACTATTTCTGTCGTTTGGCGACTATACTTACGAAAGCAAATACCAAAACCGTAAAGGAGAGCAAACAATGCAAGATCGATTCGTAAGTGTGCGTAGTGATGACGAGATCATCGCGCTTTACTGGGCACGCGACGAGGAGGCCATCAAGGCAACCGACGTCAAATATCGAAAATATCTGATCAGCATCTCGCAGAATATCCTGAACGATATGCAGGATAGCGAGGAATGCCTGAACGATACATACGTTGGTACCTGGAATGCCATCCCGCCGCACCGTCCGAGCGTGCTGCAGACCTTTCTTGGCTCCATCATGCGCAAGATCGCCATTACCCGATACAGAAATAAACATCGACAAAAGAGAAGCATAGGTGCAACCTTTTCTTTGACCGATTTTGAGGAATTTATCCCGGATCAAGAGAGCCAGTATACATGGCAGGAAACAGCAGAGCTGTCGCAGATCATAAGCAGCTGGCTGCGCACGCTGTCCGAGCGTCAAAGCTACATATTTATCAGCCGTTATTATTACGCAAAGCCCATTGAGCAGATCTGTGAGGAGCTTTCCTGCAGCCGTTCGACGATCAATAAAGAAATTGCTGCCATCAAGCAATCGCTCCGAGCAACGCTTGCAAAGGAGGGGTATATCGTATGACGCAGGATATGTTTGTAGATGCCCTTGGCATGATCGACGTTGACATTTTGGAAAACTATACCCGTACAGAATACCGCTTGACGCACAAGCGTAAAATGCCCGTATGGGGCAAGCTGCTGCTCGCAGCCGCCTGCTTGCTTTTGACCTTTACCTTGCTTGTAGCGTCCTTACCGCTGGTCTATATCGTCAATCACGAGGCGATCAACCAAGCACTTACGCCCATCGTGGATCGCGTGCTGTTTCCGCTTGACCGCGAGGATGCTGAGATTGACCGGGAGGAACTGCAGCATAGCTGGATCAAGTGGCCGGTTACCGAACAGATATTTGATCTGCTTGGCATGGGTGGTGAGCATTCGTTTGCCGACATGATGCAAAACGCGCAAGGTGGCCTTGCAGGGGACGCTATGCAAAGCATTGGCGCATTCCTTGACCGCATGTATCAATACTATCTGGATCACAACGATCTGATCACGGATCAGGAGGACGAGGATACCGAGTCCGACCAAACAGAAACAGAGCCCGACTACGAGGTGGACGGCAGCAGGGGACTGAGATATCAGAAGGATTATTACAACAACGCTTACCTCGTATCCGGTCTCAACGAGTGTACGGATGAGGTCATCATCATTCCCACAGCATATAACGGTCTGCCGGTCACGGGCATATATCAGGGTGCTTTTATGGGTTGCACGAGCATTAAAGAGGTCATACTTCACGAGGGGATCAAAACGATTGGCGATCAGGCCTTTATTGAATGTACGTCCCTTGAACGCGTCACGCTTGCACAAGGCCTTGAAACGATCGGCATTGAAGCATTTTCGAAATGCAGCTCGCTTTCGGAGATCAGCATTCCCGAAGGCGTGATCCAAATCGGAACAAGCGCTTTCAGTGCATGCACCTCGCTGACCGAGATCATCATCCC
>JAZUSJ010000054.1:0-33586 GCA_045606685.1 Eubacteriales bacterium | reverse complement strand
GGTCCCCCCTCTCCAGCGGAGAGGGCTTTATGTGCCGCTTTTTGTTATAGGAAGTTTATCTGCTTTGTTTTACTCTTATGCTTGTTCTTTGTATATCACACATTTTTCAAGTCGCTTGAATAACGCGTCGAATCGCTTGTCTGCTCTGAGGGAATCGAACCATTCGTGCTTGACCGCATCACGGTAGTCACTCGGGATGATCCAAACGCCCCAACCGTTTTGATGAATCATACAAAAATCCTTTTCACCTTTTTCAGACCAATAGTAATTTGATTTTAACGTAAACCCCTGGAGCGCAGGGGAAGAACAACGCATCTCGAACTCTTCATATTCTTTCAATCCTTTTTGGGATAACAGCGCCATCAGCTGTTCCAAGAGGACTACCATGTCCTCAAATGGCGCATATGCAGCGTCCGTATTGCCAAGCCTTGCCAGAGCTGCGGTGTATCGCAGACCGAGCTGGAGTCTTGCCTCGCACCATATATCGGGGGCAGCTCCACCGCTGACTAAATGCTCCTTATCGGGATACAGGCAGTTGATTGCATTGAGATAGTTCAGTTGAGTTTCACAGAACCAGATAAAGTGATTGGGGTCTTTGCAAAGATACTCCTGCCAATCATTTGCCGCTGTCGTGATGTGTTCCAGCTCTCCCCATAAGATGGATTGTCTGATCGGTTCAATTTTATCCAATTCTTCGCGCATTTTATATCTGTGAAACAGTAAGGTTTCTCGATCCATGTCTTGCCTGCTGGAATAAGCATCCAGAAAAGCATCAATGTGCGTATCGTCTTCCATGTCCGCCATTTGTTCGATGACTGCAAAATGTTGATCTTTGGGACACACCTGAAAAATTTCTTCTGCGAAAAGACGCATTTCTTCAAGTACGCCGGGCTCATGGAACAGGCGTGTATCCCAAATCGCACGGAATATTCTCCAGAACCAATAGTTTTGGTATTCTCTGAGATTGCGGCGGATTTCGCGCATCAGTTCAATACTGATTTCAATATCTCTTGCGCGGATGGCATTTTCCAATGATTTCTGGAGCTCTGCACAAAATTGTTGTTTTTCTTCTTCCGTACATCCAAGCAATGCATCAACTGAGGTTCCGAAAAACGATGCAATCATAGGAAGCATTTCTATGTCGGGGTAGGTGGTGCCGTTTTCCCATCGGGAAATGGCTTGCGGGGAAGTGCCGAATTTTTCTGCCAACTGTTCTTGTGTCAGATTCATGCGGCGGCGATTGGTGCGTATTTGATTTCCTAAATTCAACTTCATGTTGTACCTCCATTTGGCAAGCTCTGTACAGAGGTTATTTACCGGTGATTACAGTATAGCACATCATAACTCTCATTGCAAGCACTCGGTTTGTGAGAAGTATTCTCAGTATTCGAGAGTGATTGAATTTAGAAAAATTCTTGCCGGTTTATGTAACCAAATCAAAATTTCGCTGTCATATGTAGTGACGGCGGAAAAGCATAAAAGACAACCGCATCTGCCGTGGCAGATGCGGTTTTGATTTGGTTACTTCCCCTCGGTTTCATCCTCGTAGGAGTTGAGTGTTTTGAGATCCTTGTCGGAAAAGTATTCCAGAGGATCGACAGAGAGTCCGCCCTCGGTCATTTCAAAGTGCAGGTGGGGGGCTTCGGCCTTTTCAAGGTTGGCTGTGCCGCCCACCGTGCCGATCTGCTGACCGCACTTGATCTCCTTGCCCGCGGTAATGCCCTCGGCAAGATTTGCGGCAAGGTTTTTGTAGATGGTGACCACGTCGCCCTCGTGAGAGATGGCTACGCAGGTACCCATCATGGGATCGTCCCAAATCTGTGCAACCGTGCCGTTGGCAGCTGCGTAAACGGGAGCGTCATCCTCGGTGGTGATGTCAATGCCCAGGTGGATGCGGTATTCCTCCATGGTAGGCGACCATACCTGAACGGATGCGTCATGCTTGGCACCAAGTGTACCCGAAACGGGCAGGGCAAAGCCGTCCTCGTCCTTGACAACAGGCTGGGTTTCCTTGCCGTCGTTGTAAACGGGAACGGTTTCCTGGCCGCTGCCGATCGCGTCGGTATCGGGAGGTGTCTGCGTGCTTTGCGTTGTGTCACCGGGCAGCGTGCCGTTCTGCTCGGCATTGTTCTTGTTGGCGCGGTTGGTAGCAACGGTTGCGGTGATGGCAATGGTCAGCACCATTACCACAAGAACGGACGTTATGATCACGCCCCTGTTGGAAAAGACCTTGATCATTCTTTTCCCGAATTCGGATTCTTTAAAGTTTTCCCACATAAAAGCTTCTCCTTTGTAACTGTTGTTTCCCTTTGGTAGGTACGACCATATTTTTGGCACATAGCGGCAGAATTATACAAGAACGGGAAAAGTTTTTGTCAAAGGTTTATGATCGTTTCGTGACGTAGGGGAGGAATGTGTATGATGAAGCCGACAGAAAAATCTTGACGGAGCGGGGGAATTGTGCTATACTGAATGCAATGAATGAAAAACAAGGAGGCCGAATATGGATTTTATGAAGCTTTGTGCCGAGCGCTACTCGGTTCGCTCGTACCTGCCCGATTCCGTGTCTGCCGAGCTGCTTGACGAGATTTTACGCGCGGGCAGACTCGCTCCCACGGCAAAGAACAACCAGCCGCAAAAGATTCTGGTCATGCAAAGCCCCGAGGCGATGGAAAAGATGCATCTTTTGCATAATTGCTACGGTGCGCCCTTGGCGCTTTTGGTATGCGGTGACGAGGAGATCGCCTGCAACCGCCCCGTGACGCATCATTCCATGGCCGAAATGGATGCTTCCATCGTGGCCACGCACATGATGCTGGCGGCAAAGTCGCTGGGTGTGGGCTCTACGTGGATCTGCGCATTTGATCATGACAAGGCAACCGAGGTGTTCGGGTTGCCCGCGCACGTCAAGCCGCACCTGATCTTGGCGTTGGGTTATCCCGCGGCAGATGGCACGCCTTCGCCAAGACATACCGACCGTAAGCCCTTGGAGCAGACGGTGACGTATCTTTGATAGGCGGGCGATTCGTTCAGTCGCCCCTACGGGAATTCCCGAAATTTGAGAAAGGAGAGATCCTATGGAACAAAAGCAGATCGTGCTTTCGATCAAGGGCGTGTCCAAGCATCTTGGCAAGCGCAAGATCCTGTCGGACATCACCCTGGACGTACACGAAGGTGAAATATTCGGATTTTTAGGCCCGAACGGTTCGGGTAAAACCACCACGATCAAGCTGATTTTGGGGCTTTTGCGCATGGAGAGCGGCCAGATCAGCATTTGCGGTCACGACAACGTCAAGGATTTTGAAGCGGCCATGCGCTGCGTGGGCGGTATCATTGAAAATCCCGAAATGTATAAGTATCTGACCGGCAGACAGAATCTGGAGCAGTATTGGCGCATGTATCCCGGGTTGCCCAAGGAGAGAATTGACGAGGTGGTGCGCCTTGTGCGCCTGGAGAGCCGCATCAACGATAAGATCTCCAAATACTCGCTGGGTATGCGCCAGCGTCTGGGTATTGCGCAGGCGGTGCTGCATCATCCCAAGATCCTGATTCTGGACGAGCCGACCAACGGCCTTGATCCTGCGGGGATCAAGGAGCTGCGTGACGTGCTCAAAAAGCTGTCGCGGGAGGAAGGCGTGGCGGTCTTCGTATCCAGCCACATGCTTTCCGAGCTGCAGCTGATGTGCGACCGCGTGGGCATTATCGACCGCGGTGTGACTGTGGGCTATCGTTCCCTGGATGCCGAGGGCATGATCGAGGAGGACAGTATTGCGCACTATACGCTGGAAACGCCCGACGGCACGCGCGCCATGGAGCTTTTGGCAAGCAGCACGCTTTGCTCGGGGGCTGCGTACGCAGAGTCGCTGACCTTTGACGCAGAGCATGAAAGCGTACCCGGCATCATTTCGCTTCTGGCCGGTGGCGGCGTACGCATATACGGTCTGACCAGACAAAAGAAATCGCTGGAGGACACCTTCCTTGAAATGACCGACACCGCAGACGTGGGGACACAGCCCATTGTGGAAAAGAAGCATGACGGCAAGGATGGGGCGGCCGTGATCAAAGGAGGTGAGGACGCATGAAGCAGCTTGTGAAAAATGAACTGATCAAGCTTCGCGCGCAAAAAACCTACGTGGTGCTTTCCTGCATCGTGCTGGTTTTGGTGGTCATCGTGTCCTTCTTTACCTCGGTGCTTGCAACGCCGCTCAACAATCTGATCATGCACGGTGAGGATATGCTCACCGAAAGCGCAGCTTACGATTGGGCGATCGAAAAGATTGAAAAGGATCCCGACAGCGCACTTGCGGGCATGCTGCGCGTGATATTCAAGGATCCCAAATCCGATGCGGATCAGGCACGCGAGGAAGCACAGGAGTATCTGGAGAACGGGCATCTTGGCATGCACGCCGAGATGATGGCGCAAGCCGAGATGTATGATTTTTGCGAGAAGAATCAAGTTCCCGCATGGGTATCGGATACGATGTCGTATCAGCTGACCGCAGCCTACAAATGGCGCAGTATCGTCAAGGGCTGGGCGGACGGTACTTATACGGTGGGAGATCTGGTCAAGGACTACGGTCTTTCCGAGGTGTTGTACATGAACTATCGCGGATATGGCGATGCGTACGTAGAGCCCGAGTATTACTATGAGATCTACGTGACCGAGTGGGATGATCATACGTATGAGCCCAAGGAATATATGTTCGTGCGCATCACGCAAGATCCCTACGAGGAGGTCGAGTGTGAGTGGGCAGAGGTTCTGGGAGATCTTTACAATCACCTGGAGGAATGCGAGCGGTATATTGCCGAGCTGGAAAATTATGCCGTGACCATTGAGCCGGATGCCTATTACGACGTGCTGATCATGCAGTGCAGACAGGAAATTGAGAATCAGAAGAGCGGCATTGAAAATTATGAGGCAGAGCTGAGTCAGCTTGAGGCAGAGATGAAGGAGCAGATGCTGCCATGGTACGAGGCGCAGATCGCGGACTGCCGCGGAAAGATTGAGGACGCCGAGTACATGATCGCTGCATACGAGGATCTCAAGGAGCTGGGCGCGCATCCCGAAAGCAATTCCTTTGCGCTGGTCTATCGCGTTTTGCCAAGCGTGCTGCGCACACGCAGAGAAGCGATCAGCTCCATGGCCATGAACGAGGCCCTGGATGAGATCGCGCTGATTGCCAAAGCGAACGAGAGCAGTGCCAAGCACAAGATCCGCACGCTTGATAAGGCGCTTGTCGCCATTGAATACGCGTACACCCGCAATATTTTGCCTGCAAGCATGAGTGCAAGCACAGCCAAGGCTACCTTTATCAATAATTTGTCTACCGCATCGTTTTTGATCAGCGCGGTCACGGTCGTGCTTGCCAGCATGATCCTTTCGCGTGAGTTTGCAACGGGTACGGTCAGACTGTGGGTGATCCGTCCAAAAACGCGCAGCAAGCTGCTTGGCTCCAAGATCGCCACGCTGCTGATCTACGTTTGCTCCATGATGGGGGCAAGCTTTATCATCACGTATCTGTTCGCGCTGGTCAACCACCTTGTAGACCTGTTCTTCTACGGACACAGCAGTCTGTTTACAAGCAGTTACGGTGTGATATTCGGGCAGGTGCTGCCCATTCCCGCAGTTGTAGAGCATTTGTGGGCGTTGGTCATTCTGACGCTGCCCGTGATTTTGTACGCGGTGCTTTGCCTGTTTGTCAGCGTGCTGACCAAGAAGGGCGTGCTGAGCATTGTGTTCGGTATGCTGGTGCTGATGTTTGCAACCGATATTCAAGCGCTTACGCTGATCGTTGGCAACTATACGGGCGCGTTCGGCTACGTGCTGCAGGCAACCGCGCTGCCGTATCTGAGCATGGATCGATTGCTGACCACCGCGCTTGACTACGGCATCTCGTCCGCGATGATGGATTCGATGGGCGGACTTGGCGCGCTGATGGGGCTGGAGGATATGCTCATGTCGCAGATCTGGGGCGCAGCGCCCTGCGTCTGCTCCACCTTGGTGGGTGCTTTCGTGCTGATCTTGCACATCCTGCTGCTTGTGTGGGCAAGCCTGTTTGCATTTAAGAGAATGCAGATCAAGAGTTGACGTTTTAAATCAAGGCTGAGCCGTTTTTCGGCTCAGCCTCTTTTGCTTTTCGCCTTGCAACCGGATAAAAAGTATGCTATAATAAAGACAGAACTCACGGGAGGTGCTGTATGCAGCCATTATTCATTTGTCATCCCGATTTTGCGCACGTCGTGCCGCAAAACCCGTTTCATAAGCAATTCGGGGAGCATACCCCTATGGTGCAGGATCCCGCCCTGCAAAACAGGCACGTGCTGTTTCGCCGCCGCGTCCTTCTGCCCCCCTTCCAAAAGGCCACGCTGCGCATCACAGCCGATGATTACTACAAGCTTTACGTAGGCGGCCGCTTTGTCAGCATGGGGCCTGCGCCCGCATATCCGCAGCAGTATTTTTATAACGAGATCGATCTGACCGACTATCTTGTCGAGGGAGAGAACACCTTTGCGGTACACGTGCTGTACCAGGGGCTTGTCAACCGCGTGTGGGTGTCGGGGGACGGGCGGCATATGCTGTATTTTGATCTGTATCTGGATGGCGAGCGGGTGCTTGTCAGCGATACGGACTGGCTGTGTGCCGATCATACTGCCTATAGCGTTATGGGAAAGGTGGGCTATGATACCGCGTTTTTGGAGCTGTACGACAGCCGGGCGCCCGAGGTTGGATTTGAGCAGCCTGCGTTTGATGACGGTGCATGGCAGCGTGCAGCCACGTTTGCCAACGCGGATTACAAGCTGCAAAAGCAACCGACCTCACAGGTAGAGGTATACCGCACAAAGCCACGGGAGCAACGCGCCATTGATGGCGGTGTGCTGCTGGACTTTGGCAGGGAGGCGGTGGGATATCTGTCGCTTTGCGCCAAGGGACGCGCGGGGGATGTGATCACGCTGCGTTGTGCCGAGGAGCTTGACGGGCAGGGACGGGCGAGATATCAGATGCGCTGCAACTGCACGTACGAGGAGGAATGGGTGCTGTCGGGCGGTCAGGATACGCTGGATCACTTTGACTACAAGGCCTTTCGCTATGCCGAGGTGCTGCTGCCCGAAGGGGCGCGTCTGACCGATGCGGCCATGATCGTGCGGCATTACCCCTGTACCGAGCGTGCCGTGTATCCCGACTATGGCGAGGATCTTGCGCGTGTGCTGCGCCTTTGTGCCGATACGGTCAAGTACGGCACGCAGGAGATCTTTCCCGACTGTCCCACGCGCGAAAAGGGGCAGTATCTGGGTGACGTGGCGGTGGCTGCAAGAGCGCAGGCCACCTTGACGGGCAATACCGATATGATCAAAAAGGCGGTGCGCGATTTTTGCGCCACCTCTTTTGTCTGCCCGGGGCTTCTGGCGGTTTCCTCCGGCTCCTATATGCAGGAGATCGCGGATTATTCCCAGCAATTCCCGGCACTTGTGTGCTGGATATACGCCAAGGACGGGGATCTTGATTTTGTGCGTGAGGTTGAGCCGTACGCTACCGGCGTGTACCGATACTTTTTGCGCTATGCAAACAAGGACGGCTTGCTGGATGGCGTGAGCGACAAGTGGAATCTGGTGGACTGGCCTGCCAATCTGCGCGACGGATATGATTTCGAGCTGCCCGCGGACGGTGTGAAAAGCGGTCTGCATAACGTCATCAACGCCTTCTGGTGCGGACTTTTGTCTGCTATGGATGAGATATACGAAATTCTCGGTATGCCTCCCACCGGTATGACTGAGCAGGTCAAGTCCGCATTTGTCGATGCCTTTTATTCGCCCGATCCGGGGCTTTACGTGGATGCTCCGGGCAGCAGTCATGCCGCCGTGCATTCCAATATTTTGCCGCTGCTCTTTGAGATCGGTACGCAGGATAAGGCGCGGTGTGACCGCCTTTGTGATTACGTAGCGCAAAGGGGACTTACACCAATGGGCGTGTACATGGCGTATTTTGCGCTGGCCGCGCTGGTCAAGCATGGCCGAGTGGCGGATGCCGTACGCCTTGCCACCGACCGTGGCTGTTGGCTGAATATGCTGGCAGAGGGGGCAACGACTACCTTTGAAGCATGGGGCAAGGATCAGAAATGGAATACCAGCCTGTTTCATCTCTGGGCAAGCGCGCCCTTGATTGTGTTTGCAAAAAATAATCGTGTGTATTAAGGAAAAATCCGCTTGCATTTGCTTGTATATTGTGCTATAATGAATCCGTATTAAATATGAAAGGAACAGCTTTTATGAAATCCTTTGCAAAAATCATTTCCGTCATGCTTTGCGCGATCATGCTGGCGGCAGCCATCAGTACGGCTGTATACGCTGCTGAACAGCCCACGGGCATGGACAAAAGCGCAACCGAAGAGATCAAGGTGGACGGCCAGAGCACAGGCGTCAACCTGACACAGTATTCTCTGACCTCCGGCTCTGTCTATGCCAACAGCACGGCAGGCCTGCTCAACGTCATCGAGGTCAGCCCCTCCAATAAGGACGTATCCATCAAGGTACTCAACTGCGGTGACTACACCTGGTCCAAGGACACCATGGGCAACGCGGCAGTCAAGTACAACGACGCAACCGGAAGCGGCACGGTCATCGCTGCCATGAACGGTGATCCCTGGATCGTTTACCACACCGACTACGACGGTGACGGTGAAGCGGCGACAGGCCCTGCGGTCAAGCACGTATCGGTTTCCAGAGGCCTTATGATCAAGAACGGCGAGATCTGGGCGACTGCGCAGATCAGCGACGAAAACAACCTTGCAAAGAAGGATAACGCGGAGCGCGGCACGGGTGTTGCAAACCAGCCTATCTTCGGTGTCAAGAAGGACGGCACGGCTGTCATCGGCTGTCCCAACATTCAGATCAAGATCAGCAACACCAATACCTCCAAGCAGATGTATGCGGCAGGCATCAACCGCCTTCCCGCACCCAACTCCACGCTGATCTATAACCAGCGCTGCGGTACCGAATCCTTTGCATTTGCCGATGCGTATGAGATTTACGTCAAGTGCAGTGATACTGCATTCGGTATCGGCAAAACGGTCACAGGCACGGTCACCCATATCTTTGAGAGCGGTGATGAGAGCGAGCGTCCCGCGCTGGATGCGCAGACCATCGTCATCTCTGCCAGAGGCACTGCCATCAATCAGCAAAAGGGCAAATATTCGGTAGGCGATAAGATCAGCATCAGCTGCAACGTCAACACCGATAAGATCTATCTGAGCCAGGCCACTGATTGGAAGGACGTTGTGGAAGCAACAGGTGGCTTCTACACTCTGATTGAAAAGGGTGTACATAAGGGACAGGAGCTGAATACCAACTATCCCTGCACCATCGTGGGCGTCAAGAAGGACGGCACCATTATGCTGATCTCGACCACCACGCAGGCTGACGGCTCCCGTGCCGCATGCCAGATGAAGAATATGCAGGAGCTTGTCCAGGAGCTTGGCTGCGATACCGCCATCATGTTTGACGGCGGCGGATCCACCCAGCTGGTCACGCTGGAGGGTGACAATTACGTCAGAAGATGCTCGGTATCGGACGGAACCAACAGCGTGCGCGGCGTTATCAGCGGTCTGGCTGTTGTGTATAACAAGGCGAACGTTTCCCCCGAAAACCACGATACGTACGGCATCAAATTCCTGGACGGTCTGGGACTTCAGTCCACCTACGGTGAGCCCGAGGCTCCCGATCCCTCTGCACCTCATATTCAGGCAGGCCCCTCTTACGCATACTATTACGTCGGTGACGTTTCTTATATCAACGGCAAGGGCGTGAACGGCACGGATGAAGCGTATACCGATCTTGTCGGTATGAGAGATCCGAGCTACGATTCCTCCTGGCCTGCAGAACAGAAGGCAGAGGCGATCCAGCCCGCAACGCTGGACGGCAGCACGCTGACGCTTGGTGAGGATCATCTTTTGACCATCAGCGGCTATGCCTTTGCAAACGGCTCGCAGAAAAAGATTTTGTACTCCTTGGATCAGCAGAACTGGTTTGAGGTACAGGGTGGCACGTACAGCGATGCCTCGGCAGAGCTGACGCAGCAGGTCATGGCCAACGGCTGGATCAAGTCTGCCTCCGCAGGACACGCGGTATTTGAAAACGTGGGCGTGGATCTGAGCGAATACGTCGGTCAGACAGTGACCGTTTCGTTTGCCGTTACCCCCGGTGCGGACGACAAGGCCTTGCACTTCCTGACCATTGAAAATCTGGTTGTTGCCGCTCCTGCTCCTTCCACCGAGGAAGAAACCGAGGCTCCCACGGAGGAAACGACCGAGCAGGTCACCGAGCCCGAAGCAAGTGAGCAGGTCACCACAAGCGCACCCGTTCCCGAAGCACCCTCCGAGCAGGTCACCGAGCCTGAAGCAAAGGGCGGATGTAAGTCGGCTGTGTTTGGCAGCGCGCTGATCATGGCTTGCGCAGCACTTGGCTTTGTATTGACCAAAAAGCGCAAAGATTGATAATCATCAAAAAATAAAGACTAAAAACGGGCTGCTTTGTCAAAGGCAGCCCGTTTTCAGACAGAAATATTCAGTTGCCACAGGTGCGGACGACCATCGGCCGTCCGTGCCTGTGGCAGCTTTTCATGATAACCGGTCATTGTGATTTTGATTCATCTCGCTTTTTTTCTTTTCCCGATCCAGCTCGTCCAAAAGAGCGAGGATCTTGGGGGCGATCTGCTTTTTTCTGCGTTCGCTGACCGTGCGATAGATGGGGTATGCGCAAATGGCCGCGGCCAGTCCCGCGATACCGATGATAATGCCCACGGGCGTTGCGTAAAGGCCAAGTCCCATGATCTGACCGATCTCGGTCATGACCACGCTCATGCCAAGCCCCATGATCAGAGAGCCGACCACGCCCACGGCAATCGATGCGGCACTTGCGCGGTTTTGCACGCTGGCATCCAGATCGTGCAGCTGCCTGAGCTTGTCCTCGTGCGCATCGATCGTGTATTTTTGGCGGATGCGGTCGATCTCCTCCTTGTCCTTGGCGCTGTAGGTATATATAAATTCCTGTTGATCGTTGTTCCGGTTCACGTTTGATTCTCCATAGCTTTGATTTTTTTGATTTTTTGATTGGCGAGAATGATCATATAAATGCCCATTCCCAGCACGAATGCGGTCACGGCAAGGCCTGTCAGCAGCGTCATCAGCGATTTGAAATCGGCATCGTCCTGCGAGCCAAAGGCGGTAAGCATGGCGTTTTCCAGCGTCAGCATGGAAACTGCGGAAGTTGCCAGGCTGATGGTTTTGGCAGCCGAGAACAACGGGCTTTTAAATTTGCTGTATTTGACCACGTTGACAATGGCCAGCGTCATGAGCGTAAAGGTAGAAGCGGCCATGGCAATGGTGGTGATCTGGTGATGCACGGCCTCGTGTCCGCGCACGCTGATCATCCAAACGATGGCCGAGAGCGCCAGATTCATGACCACCAGCATGATGCCGCAAAAGCGATAGCGGCGCCATTGCGCCCCGAGTGCCTGATCGGGGGCGGTGGAATGCACGTCACGCAGCAAGAAGAGACGCATGATGGCAAGCAAAAGGTAATAGGCGGCAAAGGCAAAGTACCAGGCCGAGGAATGCCAAAGACCGAGCGTGAACTGGAAAACGGCATAGGCTGCGTTGTAGGCAAAGTTGCCGTACAGCGAGATCTTGATGCGCAGTGTGGCATCGTCAGAATAGCGAACGAGATATTTGTTGTTATTCTTGAAGTTCTTGAAAAAGCGGATGATGGTGGGGATACGCATGCAAACTACCGTCAGGGAATAGAAGGAGAACATATAGGTCACGTAAGCAACCGGATGCTCCGAGCGGTTGCGCATGAAGGTGACGGTCAGCAGCACGGCTGAGATCGCGGTAAACAGCAAAATCAGCAGCGGATGCGGATAAAGCAGGTGAAGTCCGATTCTTTTGAGCTTGTGTTTCATGTCATTACCTCAAAAACAGAGTGACCGTAAAGGTGCTGCCCACGCCAAGCTGACTTTGCACGCGGATCTCACCCTGTACGATGTCGATCACGCGCTTGACAAGCGTCAGTCCAAGGCCGTTGCCCTTGGTTGCGTGGGAGGTATCTCCCTGATAGAATTTTTCAAAAATGTGCTTGCCGGTCTCGGGTGTCATGCCGCAGCCCGTGTCGCTGACCGTAACGGTCACAGCCTCGCTTGATGCGGACATGGAAAGAAGGACCGTGCCGCCGTCCTCGGTGAATTTGAATGCGTTGGATAAAAGATTGTTCCAGACCAGGGAGAGCAGCTCTGCGTCCTGGGTGACGAGTACGGCGTCCTGAATGTCTGTGTCAATGGTAATGTTGCGCCTCTCCCAAAGCTCCTCGAATTGCAACAGGCACTCGCAAAGCTGTTCGCCAAGATCGTAGGTCTGCTTTTGGGGATAGATCTGCTGGTTTTCCAGTCGGTTGAGCTTTAAGATGTTGGTCATCATCAAGGCCAGCCGCTGCGAGCCCAGCGTGATCTGCTTGGCGTACTCCACGCGCGTTTCGGTATCCAGCGCGGGATCCTGCAAAAGCGTGCCGTAGTTGCTGATGACCGAGAGCGGTGTTTTCATTTCGTGAGATACGTTGGAGATAAAGTCGGTGCGCAGCGTTTCAATGCCCGAAAGCTCGTCGGCCAGCTTGTTGATGTTCTGCTCAATCTCGCCAAAGGGGGCGGGGGAGATCTGCACGTAGTGCTGCGGAATACGCGCGGAAAAATCGCCTGAGGCCAGCTTATCCAGCGTTTCGCGGATGCGCTTGGCAGGACGGTCAACTGCTACGCGGCGGCGTATTGTGTCCACGATGGCGCAGATCAGCGAAAGCACGATCACATTGACGAATACCACGGGTGCAAATGCGCGGATATCCTCATCGGGCAGCGAAACGGTGGAAAAGAACACGTAAAACGTGGCTGTGACCACGCCGCCGACCAGACTGAAAAAGATCAGACATGACCACAGAAAATCGGTTACGGTTTGATAAAAGCCCTTTTTCATTTGATCACCGCCTTGTAGCCAAGCCCATGCACGGTCACGATCTCAAAGGATGTGCAATCCGAGAGCTTGGCGCGCAGCTTGGTCATGTAAACGTCCACGGTACGGGGGCCGGAGGCTGTGTCCGCATCCCAGAATTCGTCCATGAGCTGCGTGCGGGTAAAGGTCTTTTTGGGGTAGGAAAGCAGCTTGTAGAGAATGTTGAATTCTCTTGCAGTCAAGGAAATTTCCTGCTCGTCCAGATATGCGGTGCGTTCGTCCAGATCAATGGTAAAGTTGCCCACGGTCAGCTTGCGCTGCGCCGCAATGCCTGCGCGGCGCAAAAGCGCACCAATGCGCAAAAGCAGGGCATTGAAATCCACGGGCTTTACCACGTAGTCGTCAGCTCCCGTCAGGTATCCGCGCTGCATCGAGCCAAGGTCGTCGCGTGCGGTCATAAAGATAATGGGGATATTTTTGTCTAGCGTGCGCACGGTTTCGGCAAATTCAAAGCCGTCAATGCCGGGCATCATGATGTCCGAAATGATCAGATCGAACATTTGCTTATACATGGCATCGTAAGCGTCCTGCGCACTCGTGCAATGCACGGCGGTATAGCCGTTGCGCCCAAGGAAGGTGCAAAGCGTTTTGCCCAGATTGGCGTCGTCCTCTACAACAAGGATTGCAAACATAAAATCTCTCCTTTTCTTGGCATATATGATAATTATAGCATGCAAATGTTAAGGTTTTGTTAGTATTTCCCAAGAATAGCGCAACGCTTGCAAAAAGTGTGGAACAGAGCGCACTCTGTTCCACGTGATTTTATCAGTTGCCCTTGGAGAGCTTGTCGCTCAGCGCCAGAATGGCGGGCGCGTACTTTTTCTTGCGGGAGTTTAAGATCGCGTTGTGCAAAGGATAGTTGACAATGGCAAGGATCAAGCCCACCACACCGATTGCGATGCCGACGGTCATTGCGTTGGGGATGCCCAGCGTTTGCGCGATGTCAGTCATAACAAGGCTCATGCCTGCACCCATGATGACGGCGGAAATCGAGCCGAATACGTAAGAGAATACCTGTGCGGGGCGTCTGACCTTGGTGTCCAGACGGCGCAGCTCGTCAAGGTCACCCTTCTGCTTGGGGGTGTATGCGGTGCGAATTTTGCTTATGATGTAGTCCTGATCGTTTCTGTTCATGATAAAATACCTCTTTTCTTTTGTTCTGGCGATATTCTACCACCCGTTTGTTTTTGAAATGATGCGGATTTGTTAAGGTTTTATTATTCATTTCTATCGGCGGTTGTATATTTTCCTCTTGCTATATGCGAGCGGATATGGTATAATGAGGAAAATCGGAAAAAGAGGTATTCCATGAAAAACAAGGGATGGATATATGTTTGCATTGCCTGCGCGCTGCTTGTGGTCTTTGCCGCGCTGACCGTGTGCCTTACGTTCGTGGACGTGAGAGCTGCGGGAGAGAGCCAAGCCCCGGTCGGCCTTGCCACGCTCAATGAGGCGGTATTCGATGCGCTCGGGCAGAGCGAGATCGCATTGACGCTTTCCAAGGCGGGCGGACTTTTGATCATTGCAGCCGTTGGCGCGTTTGGTGTGACGGGGATTGTGCAAGTGATCAGACGCAAGGGGATCTTGCGCGCGGATCGGGAGCTTTACTTCATGGCGTGCGGCCTTGTGCTGTTGGCCGTGTGCTACGTGATCTTTGAGATGTTTGTGATCAATTACAGGCCCGTGCTTGACGAGGGGGAGTTAGCCGCCTCCTATCCCTCCAGCCATACCATGCTGGCCGTTGCGGTTGCGGGCATGGGAACGTTGTATCTGCACGGCCTTTCCAAGAAAAATGCGCTGATCTATGCGTGCATCGGTGTGCTGAGTGCCGCATCCGTTGTGACGGTGATCTGCCGCTTGCTTGGCGGCGTGCATTGGCTGACCGATATTGTGGGCGGTATATTGCTTGGCGCAGCCATCGTGTGTGCGTATGGCGCGGCATGCACTTTTTGGAGTAAGAAAAAGGAGAAGGATTCATGAAAACAAAGATCGCGTTTTCGGTATTTATCGGTGTGGTTTTTGCTGTGGTCACGTTTTTGCTTTCGCTGCTGATCGTGCCGCCAAGCACGGCAGCCGTGTTTGCGCTGATCGCATTGGGGATAGCGCCACCGTTTATGCATGCCTCGCTGGCCATTGAGGAAAGAAGAAACAACAAGCGCTTTGTGCAGGTGGAAAGAGATCAGAGGATCTCCTATTATCATAAGGTAAACGGCAATTTCGTATGGGGAAAGGCATTGAATAACGGCAACGTGTATTTTTGCGAGGGCAAGATCGTGGTTGTTTCGGTTGAGAAAAAGCCGTATTTGATCGTGGAATTTCAAGACAGCGAGATTTCCAAATGTGATTTTGAGGATATTCACATGCACCTGTACCTGACGGACGGCAAGGAGCTGCACGTGATGATGCCGAATGCACAGGAGAGTGCCGAGATCATCAGAGCGCATAGGAGAAATGGGTGAGTAAGGCAAATATGCAAAGAGGAGCTGCGTCAAACGGTTGACGCAGCTCCTCTTTGGGTTTTAATTATCCTGACTGTCCAGCACGCAGTCGATGATGATGCAAACGGCAAGCACGGCAATGGGATCGTAATCGCTGTCGTTGACGTTGATCTCGTAGGTGTCCCCCCACGTAAACCATTGCTTTTGCACAGAGGCCACGTGGCGGCCTTGATCGGTCACGTCATAGTCGTGGTCAAAAAAGTCGCCCTGCACCTCCCAGCCCGGGCCTTCCACCGTATAGTGCGGCGTGAACAGCGAGAACTCCTTGACCACGGTGGCCTGGATCTCTCTGTTTTTGACAATGTGATAGCGCGGACGAAAGCGGAACAGCTCCTGCTCAATGCGATAAAGCTCGTTGCCGCTACGATCCAGAATGGCGAGATTTTTGCCGAACGAGAAAAACTCGCCCTTGACCGTAAAGATCTCGTTTTCCATGCTGTCGTATACGGAAAAATTGTCGTTCCAGGAAAATATCTTTTGTTTTACGTAGAATTTCATGCTTGGATCTCCTTTCGGATGCGCTCTGCATAGCGCACGGTTTCCATGGCGTCCTTGGCATAGAAGTCGGCTTGGATCTGTGCTGCGTATTCCTCTGTCAGCACCGCACCGCCCACCACCACGCGGCAATCGGGGGCTTGCTCGTGCAAAAGGGCAATGGTGCGCTCCATGGCAGGCACGGTGGTGGTCATCAGCGCGCTCAGACCGCAAAGCGGTGCGGAATGCTCTTGTACTGCCGCCAGCACGTGCTCGGCAGGCACGTTGTTTCCAAGGTCAATGACCTTGAAATTGTAGTTTTCCAAAAGCAGCTTGACAATGTTTTTGCCAATGTCGTGAATATCGCCCTCCACCGTGGCAAGCACGAAGGGGATCTTGTCGGTATCCTCGTTGCTTTCTTGCGCTGCTTGTTGTCTGATCTGCTCAAAGGCCGCGCCCGCAGCCTCGGCGGCCAGCAAAAGCTGAGGCAGATACAGCTGCTTTTGCTCAAAGCGTGCGCCCACAAGGTCAAGCGCGGGGATGATCTCCCCGTTGATAATGTCCAGCGGCTGACGTGTAGCCAAAAGCGCTGACGTTTCGCGCATGGCGGCATTGATCAGCCCCTTGAGAATGGCATGCTGCAGAGGAGGCAGGACATCCTTGTCCGCTTTGGTCGGCGCGGCCGCAGCACTGCCCACGGGATTTACGTTACCAATATAGTCTGCGCAGCCCGTGTCCATGCCGTGCAGCGCACGAAAAGCAAGGTATGCGTTGCGCATCGAGGCGGAACCGGGGTTCATGATGGCTGCGGAAAGGCCGTTTTCCATGGCAAGGGTAAAGAAGTGCGAGGTCAGCACGTCACGCTCGGGCAGACCGAACGAAATGTTGGAAACACCCAGTACCGTGTGGCAGTCCAGCTGCTCGCGGATCATCCGCAGAGCCTTTAGCGTGATCTCGGCTGCATGCGGATCTGTGCTGACCGTCATGGTCAGCGTGTCGAAAACGATATCCTTTTTATCAATGCCGTAGGATTCGGCCGTTTTGAGAATGCGCTCGGCAATCTCCACGCGCTTCTCGGCGCTGTGGGGAATGCCGCTCCCGTCCAGCGTCAGCGCCACCACCACGCCGCCGTATTTCTTGACCAGCGGGAAGATGGCGTGCATGCTTTTTTGCTCGCCCGTGACCGAATTGATCATGGCCTTGCCCGCGTATCGGCGCAAAGCAAGCTCCATGGCCTCGGGGTTGGAGGTATCTATCTGTAAGGGCAGATCGGTCACGCTCTGCAGCTCGCGTACCACGCGCCAAAGCAGCTCTTGCTCGCAGACGTCGGGAATGCCTACGTTGACGTCCAGAATGTGCGCACCCTGCTCGGCCTGGGCAAGCCCTTGTTCAAGCACATACGGCATATCCTGCTCGATCAAGGCCTGACGAAAACGCTTTTTGCCGGTGGGATTGATGCGCTCACCGATCAGAAGGGGGGCGTCCTTGAAGTTGACGGCATGCGTATATGACGACACGACCGTGTCGGTTTTTTTGATGATAGGTGCGGGCTTGATATTTTTGATGCGCTCGACCATGGCAGACAGGTGAGCGGGCGTTGTGCCGCAGCAGCCGCCCGGCAATCGCACGCCCTGTGTGACAAGCTCGGCCATCAAGTCGGCAAAGGTGTCGTCATCAATATCGTAAACCGTATTTCCTGCCGCATCCGTGCGCGGCAGCCCTGCGTTGGGCATCAGCAGCACGGGAACTGAGGCGCAGGCAAGCAGACGCTTGGCAATTTCGGCAAGCTGACGGGGGCCGAGCGAGCAATTTGCGCCAACGGCATCCGCGCCCATGCCCTCCAGCATGGCAACCATGGCCTCGGGGGAGGCACCTGTCATCAGCTTGCCGTCCGCACCGTATGCGTTGGAAACGAACACGGGAAGTGTACAATTCTCCTTGGCCGCCAGCAGCGCAGCCTTGGTTTCCGCGCAGTCGCCCATGGTTTCGATCAGGATCAGATCCGCGCCTGCTTGTGCGCCAAGGCGCACGACAAGGGCAAAGATCTCCACGGCACGCTCAAAATCAAGCTCACCGTAAGGCTGTAAGAGCTTGCCCGTAGGGCCGATATCCAGCGCAACGAATGCGTCGGAGATCTGCGCTGCGGCCATCGCTCCGCGCACGTTTTGCACGGCAGCGGGAATGATGCGTGCAAGCTCATCCTCCCTGTAGTGCAGCGTGTTTGCGCCAAAGGTGTTGGTGGTAATGATGCGGCAGCCTGCCTCCAGGTAGGCGCGGTGAACGTCCTGCACCACGTCGGGGTGCGAGAGATTCCAACGCTCGGGCTGCTCACCCGGCGCAAGGCCTGCGGCCTGCAGCAGCGTACCCATACCGCCGTCCATACATATGATCTGATTGGATAATTTTTCAGTCAAAGACATACTGCCTCCGTTTATTTTCCGAGAATGTCGGAAAGATTGGCCATGATTGCTGCAGCCACGTCGGGCTTGTTCATGGAATAGACGTGTACGTGCGTGACGTTGTTGGCAAACAGATCAATGATCTGATCTGTCGCGTACGCAATGCCTGCCTGCTTCATGGCAGCGGGATCGTTGCCGAATTTATCTAAGAGAGAAAGGAATCTGCGCGGCATATGCGAGCCGGAGAGCTTGATGGCGCGCTCGATCTGCGCAGCGTTCGTGATGGGCATGATGCCGGGCAGCACGGGGACTGTGATGCCTGCCTCGCGCGCCTTGTACATGAAATTATAGAAGAGATTGTTGTCAAAAAACATCTGCGTGGTCAAAAAATCGCAGCCCGCGTCCACCTTTTCGGCAAGATAGCGCAAGTCGTCCTTTTGCGAGGCACTTTCGGGATGCACCTCGGGATAGCACGCGCCGCCAATGCAAAAGTCCGCACCGCTTGCCTTCAGCTCGCGCACAAGGTCAATGGCGTGGTGATAGTCCCAACCCGTGCGGTCCGCGTCCTGCAGATGCGCGGGAATGTCGCCGCGCAGCGCCATGACGTTCTGAATGCCGGCCGCCTTGATGGCCTCGATCTGACGCGAAACGGTCTGCTTGGTGGAGGACACGCAGGTCAGGTGCGCAAGCATGGGAACGCTGTAGGCTTGCTTGATGTGTCCGGCAATGTCCAGCGTGTATTGTCCCGTGCCGCCGCCCGCACCGTAAGTCACGCTCATAAAGGGCGGCTGCAGCGCAGCGATCTGCTCAATGGCATGCTCCACGCTTGCAAAGGCAGAATCGGTTTTGGGCGGAAAGACCTCAAAGGAGAGGGAAAGCTTGTCGTTTTGTAATATTTCGGTCAGCTTCATATAACGGACCTCCGTATAGTATCATTATACAAATTATACACCTTTTGCAAAATCATGTCAAGAGTGAGATGCGCGTGCTTGACAAGTGTATCGCAGTATGGTATAATTTGCATATAACCTTTGAAAAAGGGAGGACAATTATGGTGAAAATGACAACGAACCGTATTCTGAGCGCGATTTTTGCGCTGATTCTGATGATAGGGTGCCTGAGCATCCCGACGCTTGCTGCCGATAGTGACATTGAAGACAACGCACCGTCTGGCTGCGTCAACGTAGCAAAGGGCGCGTCGGTATCGGTTTCCAAGGCTTCCTCCAAGACCTCTGGGGAGAATTCGTACGAAATGGCGAGTGAAAACTGGTGCAAGGCCATGCTGGTGGATGGCAAGATGAACACCGGTTGGTCGACCAATCCTTACGATGTGGAAACCGACAAGACCAAGCCCGTGACGCTGACGCTGGATCTTGGCGAGGCGACCGAGATCTGCCGTGTGGTGCTGTTCCCCACGGGCAGCGGCAATAATTTCCCTGTAACGTATACCGTTTCGGTTTCGCTTGATAATCAAGCGTACACCGAGGTCGTGCGCAGCGAAGGCAATCCGGGCGTCAATAAAAATCCCGGCGTGCATGATTTTGCTCCGACCAAGGCAAGGTACGTCAAGATCCACGTGACTGAACGCTACGCGGTGGAATCCGCAGGTGCGGGACAGGCCTCGGACGGCCTTTTGGTACAGCTTGCCGAGGTGGCCGTGTATGGCAAATCCATTCAAAAGATCACCTTGAACAAGCACGCCCTGGAGCTGGTCGTGGGCGAGAGCGCACAGCTTTCCATGCAGTTTTCGGGCTTTGAGAGCAATCCTGCCGTGACCTGGAAATCGGATAACGCATCGGTCGCATCGGTGGATGCGAGCGGCAAGATCACCGCAAAGGCCAAGGGAAAGGCCACGGTCAGCGCAACGGTGGGTGGCGTGACCCAGACCTGCACTGTGCAGGTGGTAGAGGAAAAGAGCAGATTTGACGAGAACATCATGATCTCGATCTTCTGGCCGCCCACAAAGGACTATATCAACGACGAGCAATATAAGCTGATGGCCGATGCAGGCATTACCTACGTCATGGGCTCGGGCGACGCGCTGGGAGCCAAAGCAACGCAGGAAAAAATGCTGGAGCTTTGCGACAAATACGGCATGCTGATGACGGTGGGCGACGACCGTCTGGGCAGCAATCTGTTGCGTATGGATGAAGAGCAGATCAAGGCCGTGGTGGAGGAATACAAGGGCGTTCCCGGTGTGGGCGGTTACTACATGCTGGATGAGCCGTTCAATCCCAATACCTTTATCGATGCGTATCGCACGCTCAAAATGCTTGAGCCGGATAAGTATATGCATCTGAATTTCCTGCCTGCGGGCGCGTATGCCAATCTGGATACGTATATCAGCCAGATGAACGACTGGTGCAAGCTTTGTGCGTCCACGGGTTACCCCTTGGATTATCTGATGTACGACCGCTATCCCTACGGTACTGCAGCAGGCAGCATGGACCGCGTGGGCTTCCTTTCCAACATGGACGCCTGTCACGACGTCGGCCTTGCAAACGACGTCAAGACCGGTGCGTATATCCAGAGCGTTTGCATTCCGGGCGCATACCGCCGCCCGACCGACAGCGAGATCCGCTATGAGATCTACATGTACTTAGCATACGGCTATAAGCAGATCTCTTACTTTACCTGGTTTACCCCCGTGGATCGCTCCGAGCCGTTTGAGGACGGTATCATTTCCTCCACGGGTGTACCGAACAAGCATTACGCAGCGGTCAGTAAGATCAATCACGAGGTATTGGCGCTGGGTAAGGTGCTGATCGGCTGTGATGCATTGGAGATCTACCTCAACGGAGAGACCTGGGGACAGCAAAGCATTCCCGAGGATTTCCCCCTGCAGCCGGATGATAACAAAAACTATACCGTATCTCTGCTCAAGGATAAGGAGAGCGGCAGAAACTACCTGATGGTGGTCAATAACAATTTCTCCAAAAAGCAAACGCTTTCACTGCGCCTTGATGCTTCGATCACCTCCTTGCAGCGCGTCAGCAAGACGGACGGCACGCTCTCGGCGGTGGATATTGGCGGCGGCAAGCTGACCTTGGAGCTGGCTGCGGGTGACGGGGAGCTGTTCGCGCTGCCCGAAGGGCTTGATTTCTCCAAGCCGCTCACGCAGGCTCCCGTAGGGGCCAACCTGGCGGCAGATGCCCAGATCACGTGCAACAGCTCAACGGGTACGTCGGAGCAGTATATGGACAATCTCAACGACGGCAACCGCGCATGCGAGGCAAACGGCACACTCGGATGGGCATCCAATAAGACCAAGCAATCCGAGATCGTGGTGGATCTGGGGTATGCAACCAAGCTCAACCGCGTGGATATCTATCCCGCAGGCAGCGGCAAAACGCTGGGCAAGAGCTTTGGCAAAACCGTGGTCATCAGCGTGTCGACTGACGGCAAGAGCTGGCAAAAGGTGCATGAGCAGAGCGATGTCAATGCAAGAAAAGAGATCCCCAGCTTTACCTTTGATGCAGTCAATGCACGCTACGTCAAGCTGGAGATCACGGGATATACGGGCGCTTTGGCCATAGCCGAGATCGAGATCTTTATGGACGACGGCTCGGTCGGGGCTGCAGGCACGGATAACAAGCCCGTAGAGGAGATCGTGTATACCGAGGGCATGAATATTGCCCTGAACAGACCGTTTGAGGTGTCCAGCGACACAAGCCAGGAGTATATTGCCTGGGGCTGGTCGGGCAAGTTTATCAACGACGGTGTGACCACCAACGGCTGGACCTCCAATGTCAAGATCCACGATAAGGCTGAGTCCACCGAGTACGTGATCATTGATTTCGGTGATTTGTTTGCCGTTGACCGCATCGTGGTGCATCCCATCACCGATCTGTGGCCTGTGGATTTTGAGATCCTTTTGTCAGAGGACGGTGAGAACTGGATCTCGATCGACAAGCAAACGGGCAGCAAAAATCCGGGCAAGCCTTACGAGGTCACGCTTGCCGAGCCGATCGCGGCTGCTATGGTTAAATTTGAGGCGACCAAGCTGCGCGATACGGCTGCGGACGGCTATATGCTGCAGCTTTCCGAGATCGAGGCCTACGGCAAGCCGATCTGTGACAAGAGTGCGCTGCAAAGCGTCATGGACGAATACGTGGCGGCAGGCGGTGACAAGGCAGCAGAGGCGTACGTAAAGGCACAGGCAGGCATGGAGAACGTGTATCTGACCTCTACCTCAATGGATGTGCTGATCCGTACGCTCAAGGCGGCAATGCCTGTACCCGAGCAAAGCAGCGAGCAGGAAAGCAAGCCTGCACCCGAGGATAGCGAGAATCAGAGCGGACAGAGCGGCGTGCAATCGGGGAACTCCGATACCTCCGAAGAGCAGGGTGATCCCGCGCCTAAGAGCGGATGCAAGAGCGCGCTGATCTCCTTGGCCGCACTTGCTCCCGTGGCCATCCTTGCGCTCCCGCTTTGCTTCAAGAAAAAGAAAGAATAAATAAAGGAAGAAAAAACAGGGGCTACGCCAAGTGATTGGCGCAGCCCTTGCTTTTTATTTAGTTTTTGCTTGTCGAAACAACTTCCTGTTCGTTTACAACTCGCTGGGCATCCGAGATCAGCTTTTCCACAAAGGTGGAAAGCACGAAGAAGGAACCCTGGCCGTTCTTGGGATCGCCCGGATCATCGGGGGAGTCCACAAGCTCGACCGTCATATAGGACTTGAGGTTGGTATAACGGTAGAAGCGGTAAATGGTGTGGCGCTCCGTGCCGTCGGGATCCTTGGCGGTAATGGTCAGCTTGAGCTGGCATTCGCTGTCGGGCAGGTCGCGGAAGGCTGCCATTTCCTGCTCGGTAAGGTCGGTTGCGCCCTCAACCGAGGCGTACAAAAGTCCCTGATACAGCTTTCTGAAGTTTTCAGCCGCCTGGGAATTCTGCTCTTTACCCGTTGCCGTGTGCAGCATGACCTCGTAATCCAGCTTCTGGCCGTTTGCGGATACGACCATATTGGTGGAGGATACGGTGGAGAGATAGAGGTAACCCCACTCGCCCGTCTTGCTGTCCACCAGCACGTAAGAGCCGTCGGGCGTTTTGTAGTAATCGCCGCTGCCCCAAACACCCAACGTACAGTTAGAGGAGGAAGCCTTGGTCCAGGATTTCTTGGCTACGTTGTAGATCTCAAAGCACTTTTCATCCTCGTTGTAGCGCAAGGGCGTGTTTCCGGTGGGATAGAAGGTCACACCGTTTCGGTCGGCACTGCCTACCACCATGGAGGAGGTGTCCTTGTCTGTAAAGTAGATCTTGGGCGTCAGGGTTTCAATGGTGAACCAGTCGCCCGTGTTGTTGTCGATCAGAATGTACTGGTCGTCTGCCGTCACGTAGACCGTGCCGTCGCCCCAGGAGCCCATGCCGTCGGTCAGGTCACTTGCCAGCTTGCTGTTTCTGTCCAGCATGAATAAGTAGCCGCTCTTGGTATAGAAGTAGTCGGTCAGGTAAGCAGCCTTGCCCTCAATGGTATTGGAGCTGATCACGTCACCGCTTGCGTTCAGCACGCGGACGTCTGCGCAAAGCTTGTATTGATTCTTGGCGTCTGCCCGGAAGTACATGTAGTACGTGTAGCGTCCCGAATTCTGATCCTGCGTGGACTCAATGAACATGTAATCTCTCTGGTACTGGGGGTAGGGGTATTGCACCGTGCCTTTGGTCACGTACTGCGCGGATACCATATAGTCCGAGGTGTGAATGGGGGAGAGCACGTTGCCGTCCGGATCGGTCAGCACGAACCTGCCGTCCACGCTCTGTACCTTGTAGAGAAGTCGATCATCCTCCGTACCCGTCACGTGTCCTTCGCCTCTGCCGGGCAGAAAGACCATTTGCGAGGTGGCGGAGTTGTCGATCGAGAACTTGATATTCTCCTTGCCCCAGGAATAGATCAGATCCTGTACGTAGGCAATGTTGAGCTGCACGAAGTAGGGATCGTACCAGTCCACGTCACTCCACTCGATAAAGGGAATGGCGCTTTCGTAAAGCTCTAAGATCATGGGGGAGTAGAGGTAGAAGTATTCGCCGTCCTCGTCCTTGGTCATGATCTCACCGTAAGCGTAGTAAATACCAGTGGACGACTTGGCGCTGATGCTGATACGGTTGTAGATGGTAAAGGTGTTTCCGTCCTCGTCGGTGTCGTCAAAGTAGTAGGAAACGATGTGGGCAGGATCCAGCACACCGTATTCCTCCATGACGTCTGCATCGGGATCCAGCTTGACCACGCGCAGGGGCGCTAAGGAGTACAGGCTGTAGAGAGCGGAGTTGACGTTGTCAAAGTTGGGGAAGTAGCCCTGCATGTATTCCGAGTCAGTCTTGTAGGACATGGAGGAATACATGGTGTTCTCACGTTCCTCAAGGTCGAGGTAGGAGAAGTCACATACCTTTTTGGAGTATTTCTCCAAAAGCGTGTCGTAAAGCTCGTCCGAAACCTTTGCATAGGTTTCAGCCAGCTGCTTTTCGTCAAATTTTTCGGGATCCAGCAGATCCTCAATGTCAAGTCCCAGACGGTTGCACGCTTCAAGCAGGATCTCCTCGCCGATCTTGTCATGGTCAATATTGCTTTGAATGACAAAATGCTCCACGTCAAAATAGGTGTTCATGGAGGAGGGATAGGAGATCATGGGTGTCAGCAGCACCTCAATGGGCTGCAGGACAAAGTCCTCAATGCCGGAGGCCGAGAGAATGTAGATGGTGTTGCGGCCTTCGAGCTGTACGTAGTAGCCAGCGCCGGATACAATGGCGTCACCCACGATCACGGTGTAGGCTGTGCCGTCGCCTGCCGTTACGGTAAAGCGAGCGGGCGCGTACTCGTATTCGTTGCCCTCCTCATCCTTGCGCGTCTCGGCAACAAGGCCGTATTCCGCAAAGCGGATGGTGCCGTCCGGTTCACGGTCGGGATCGGACAGTCTTTCCATCGAGATGGTGTAGCCGCAGGCATTGGCCAGCGAAGCAAAGGATTCAAGGCTGTAGGCGGTCGTGCCGTAGCCTTCGATATAGAAGGAGTTGGTGTCCTTTTCACGGATAAAGGTGTAAGAGCCGTGTGCGTTTTGCACGGTGATCTTGTCAATGCGGTTGGCAGCCTTACTGCCAAGCGCAGACGATGCGTCGTAGGTCAGCTGACGGAACAGCATCACACGTCCCGAAAAGCCTACGACCTCGCTCCCCTCGGTTTCCACCACCGCGTATACCTTGCAAGCACCCGTTTCGGGGTTGACCTCGATCAGGGAGTCGTTGTCGGTCACGAAGTAGCCGTCGTTGTCCTGCGGCAGGGGATCGAACGTCCAGTTGGGGAACGAGCCCTTTAAGTGGCAAAGGTGGTAAACACCGTCGATCTTTTTGACGTAATACTTGGTGGAGATGACCTCGACCTGTCCGTCCTCGGAAACGATGCGCACCTGTTCGGTATAGGTCAGAATGCTGACGAGCGCGCGAACGCCGATCAGCACCGCGATCAGCACCGCAAAGCTGACAGCCAGCGTGATGGCTGCGTTTTTCTGCACGCGGTAAAGCGATTTCTTCTTGGCCGCCTTGCGCTTGATCCAATGCGCGTAAAGGATGAGGTCACCGTCAAGGTCGGGCGTCTCACCGGGCACGATCTTTTGTCCCTTGCCGTCGGGGGAGGTGTACCAACCGTCAAACGTAAATCCCTGACGCTGCGGGATGGGAAGCGCGGGCAGCGCCGAGCCTGCCTTGACCTCCAGGGAGCGAGTGGATACCTCTCCCTTTTCCGGCTTGAAGACAAGCGTGTAAAATTCTTCTTTTATCATAAATATTTTCTCCTGACGTTCTTGTAAATACCAACGCCGAAGCAAATCAACGCGGGGATCGCGGCAAACGCGATCATAATGGGCATGGGATTGCGGGTGGTGGCAACCGATTCTGCAACGTCATAGACCATAAAGGCCTTGAATTCCAGCGTGACGGGAATGACCTCGCGTCCCATGGAGCGCAGCGTGCCAAGCACCACGTCAGCATTGCCGTAAGCGTCCGAGGCAAGCACCGTATCCGATAAGAATTCGGTCGATGCGATGCAGCAAACGTAAGAGGGCTCTTGCGCAACCGAATAGTTAGTTTCCTGCGTGGTGCGGTTTTCCACGGTCAGCGTCATCAGGCTGAAGGGGTACTGTCCCGCAGGCTCGTAGATCTCACCGTCTACCGTGCCGTTGGCGGTTGCGGGAGCGGTAAAGATATTGTGCATGGTGCGCGAAATGCCGTTTTTGTAGTAAGAGTAGTAGGTGTAAGCCTGCGTGTTGGTGGTCTCATCCTCCAGGACGTAGGTGATCTCGTAGTTCTCGGCAGGCTTGATGGCAGTTGCCTGATTGAAGATCACGGTGGGGGGATAGCCTGCGTCACGCAGATCGGAGGTAAAGGACGCGCCCTTACCCAGTGTTTCGTAGGTCGCGATCAGGGCATAGCCCTCGCCGTCCACGTTGGCCTCCTCGTCACGGATCAGGTAGTTATCCGAAAAGCCTGCGCTGTCGGTCTTGGCTGCGACCGTAATGCCCCAGAATTCCAGATATTCATCCAGATTGGGCAGCGAGGGGGTGTCGGGATCACAGACGTACAAGAAGGAGTAAGCCTTATCCAGAAAAGCGTCCAGCTTGTCGATCTCGTCACCGTCGTCCGCAGGATCACCGAAAAAGTCGGTCTGGGGTGCGTAGGTGATGATCAGACGGCAGTTTTCGGGGATCTCCTGGTTGGCAAGATCCAGCGTCTGCACCTCAAAGCCGGCAGCCTCTACCAGCTTGAGAAATTCGGTCTGCTGCTCAATGGGCTCACCGTGGTTGACGGTCAGGCAGGCGATGGGGGATTCGGCACGCGTCACGGCCAGAATGCCCGAGGCCAGCTTCTTTTCACCGTTGTACGCCCAAGGCTCGGAGGCAGTATCGTTTGCGGTAAACAGCGCATCCACGGCATATACGCGGTATTCCGTGCCGAAGGATACGATGATGTTGGAGGAGTAGATGTTGGTGGCACTTGTGGCCTTGAACTTCTGAATGGCAGAGGGATTCTTGGTGATATTGATGTATTGCACGTCAATATAATCGGAGAATTCCTTTTGCAGGCCGAGTGCGGTAAAGTGAATGTAACGAGTGTATTCGTTGTCGTTGAGCGTATCGGGATCGGTGCAGAAGATGATCTCCACCTTCAAGGGCTCAAGCCCCTGCTCGGCGCGCTGCTCGTTGACCGCGTCCACGGCACCGGGCAGATTGTTTTCCAAAAGAGTAATGCAGGAATCCGAAACGGTATAAAGCGTACCCTCTTGCGAGAGGTAGCGGGGAATGGCAAAGTCGATAAACCAAAGTCCCTTGGCGGCAAGCGCGTGAAATCCTGCGTTGAGCAGCAGCACACCCAGAATGACCAAAGCACTCACGGCATAAAAAACAGTCTTTTTGGTAAGCTTATGCATCATGCGTGCTTCCTCCTTATCAGAATGATCATGCCCGTGCCAAATGCGATCAGAGCGGGAACGGTTGCCAAAAGGACGGTGATGTAGGTCTTTTGCGCCACCGTAATGGTGTCAATGGTAGAATCCGCAAAGGGCTTGGAGGTCAGCGTTGTGGGAATGCGGTCGTTACCGATGGTTTCGATCGAAGCCAGCAGAACGCTGCCGTTGCCGTATACGGGAGAGTTGAGCGCGTCCTCATCGGCAAACGCGGTGGAGGTACAGGTCAGAATGTAGCCTGTGCCGCCCGATACCTGCCGCTCGGAAAGCGTCATCATAATAAAGGGATTTTCTGCAGAAGCATGCGCTGCCGCTGCACCGCCTGCCCAAGCCTGGGCATTTTCGCTCGAGGTCAGAATGGGCGAGAGCGTGCAGGAGCCGCTTGTGTAGGTGCCGTCACCTGCCGCCGTGAAGCCTTGTGCAGGGGAGATGCAGGTCGCGCCCGAAAATACCACGGGAGAATATCCTGCTGCCTGCGCAATGTTGGCGCCGCGGGGGGCGGTGGTATAGCTGCCAAGCACGGTGTAGCCGTCTACCGAGAGGGATTGCGAGGTGTCCTTGACGGTGTAGCAATGCTCCACACCTGCCACTTCCTTGTGCATAAAGTCAACACCCCAGCCCTCAAGGAAGGTCTCGAAGTTGACAAAGCTGCCTGCGACAAAGGTGTCGGAGTTGACGAATACCATGTAAGCACCGCCGTTTTCCATGTAAGCGTCCAGCTTGACGATCTCGTCCTTGACAGAGATACCGTCGTTGACGGCAAAGTCCTTGACGGGATTGTAGGTGATCAGCAGCTCACAGTCCTCGGGGATCTCAAAGTTCATCAGATCGAGGTAGGAGTAGCGGTAGCCTGCATCCACCAGAAGATTCAAAAAGGCACTGTCGGAAAGTGTTTCGCCGTGGTTGACGGTCAGGTACGCCATGGGCGTATCCTTTTGCGCTACGTGCAGAATGCCGGTTGCCAGGCTCTTTTCACCGTTGTAGGCGATGGGTGTTTCGGTGTCCGCGCTGTTGAATACGTAGAAATCGTTCAAAGGACGCAGCACAAAGCGATCCCCGTACGCAATGACCACGTTGGTGTCAGCGTACACGTTGTATTTCTTGGCAAGCGAGGGATGATTCCAGATGTTGATAAACTCGAGCTGGATATGATCGGGGAATTGCTCCGCAAGCTCGGTTGCGGTGTTGAGCAGGTATTCCTGCACAAGCTCCTCCTCCCATGCTGCCTTGTCGTCACAGAAAATGATTCTGATCTTTTGGTCTTCGCTCAGCGCGGCATTATCCGCGTCGATCAAGGGAATGATGTTGTCCGCCACGTAATCGCAGCAGTCGTCCGAGAGAGTAAAGGTTCCCGAGGCCGTCATGTCGATAAACCAGGAGTAGCGCTGTGCCAACATCTGGAAAATGACGTTGGTCATCACCACCACGGCCACGACGCAAACGGTCAGGATCACGGACAACGAGCCATAGCGAAAGCGGCGGCTTGTTGCTGATCTTCTCATGCTTTCGTTCCTCCGTTATCAGCCCCAACGGCGCTTTTCGTAAACTCTGACGGTCAAAAACAGGAATACGAAGGTAATGGAGAGGTAGTAGAGAAGCGCGGAGAAGTCAAACAGACCGTAGCTGAAGGTGTTGAAGCGACTGAGGACAGAGAACCAATCCACCACAAAGCGGATCCAGTAAACGTCGATCAGCGTGTTGACAAAGCTCAGCAGCACCATGCCGAGAATGACCGAGATGGTGATCACGGCTGCAGCCAGCTGATTTTCGGTCAGGGCCGAGATGAACGTACCGATGGCAATGAATGCCGCACCGATCAGGAGGATGCCGATCAGGCAGCCCACCACCTGACCTGTCACGGGACCGATGTGGGTGGTGTTATAGGAATCGCTGCCGCGCTCGATCGAAGCGAACGCGTAGATCGGAATGAAGTTGATGCAGGAGATGAGCAGGGAGGAGGCAAACAGTGTCAGTGCTGCCAAAAACTTGCCCATGACCATGCTTGTGATCGAAATGGGAGCCGTCATGAGCAGCTGCTCGGTGCGCAGCTTTCTCTCTTCCGCAAACAGACGCATGGTCAGCAGCGGAATGAGGATGACAAAGGCAAAGATCATCAACATAAAATAGGTTGAGGTATCATAGCTGGAGGATACGATGGTGGTATAGCAGCAGAGCAGGGCTGAAATGATAAAGAACACACCCGCAAACACGTATCCGATGGGATTGATGAAATAGGAGCGCATCTCTTTTTTATAGATGGCAAGCATATCGTATAATCACGGCGAAAGAGTCGCCGTTCTCCTTTCGAAAAATTTTTGCGGGGAAATCAGTCCTCGTCCTCGATCTCGGTGGCATCGGCAATGGCGCGCTTTTGCGCACCGTCCTGTACCAGCGTTTCGGCTACCTGCTTTTCAAGGGCATCCTTGGAGCCTGTGCGACGGCGCGTGGGCTTGGAGGGACGCACCCTGTCCTCGGCGGACTTGTCCACGACCGTGATAAAGATGTCCTCAAGGCTCATGCCCAGAGCCTCCAGACCAATGATGGCCCAGCCCTTTTCGGCCATGGAGTAGAACAGCTTTTTGCGCACGTCCACACCGTATTCGCTCTCGATCATGTAGGTGTAAGCCTCACCGTCGCGCTCGGCCAGCACCTCTGCGTATGCAATACCGCTCATGCTCTTGAGTGCTGCCAGCACCTCGCGCGAGGGACCGCAGATCTTGACGTTGAAGCGGCGGTTGTTCTCCACGGCACGGGAGATGTTCTCGGTCAGCTCGTCCGCCACGATCTTGCCCTTGTTGATGATCACGATGCGGTCGCAAACGGCCTGCACCTCCTGCAGAATGTGGGTGGAGAGAATGACTGTGTGTCCCTTACCCAGCGTTCTGATCAGGTTGCGGATCTCAATGATCTGCTTGGGATCAAGGCCGATGGTGGGCTCGTCGAAAATGATGACCTTGGGATTGCCGATCAGCGCCTGCGCAATGCCCACGCGCTGCTTGTAGCCCTTGGAGAGATTGCGGATGACTCTCTTGCGCACGTCCGAAATCTTGACCACCTCGCAAACCTCCGCGATATGCTCGCGGCGGGGCAGCGTGCAGCCCTTTAGCTCATAGTTGAAGTTCAGGTATTCGTCCACCGTCATATCCAGGTAGAGCGGAGGCTGCTCGGGCAAGTAGCCGATCAGCTTTTTTGCGCCCAGCGGGTCTGCAAGAATGTCGATTCCGTCGATCGAAACCTTACCGGACGTGCCGGAGAGATAACCGGTCAGAATGTTCATGGTCGTGGATTTTCCGGCACCGTTGGGGCCAAGGAAGCCCACGATCTCACCGGATTCCACGGAAAAGCTGATATCGTCCACGGCACAGTTGGAGCCGTAGTTTTTTACCAGATGTTCGATTTTTATCATGATCATAGATCCTTTCAAAAGTTTTCATAACTATACAGAATACACTATAGCATAAAATTGTAAATTGCCTGTGAACATATCGCAAAAATCAACCATATAATAATAGAATATCTCGTGAAGGGCGTAGGGAGAGTGCCATTTCGCCCTTGCCAAAAGAGAAAAAGTGTGATATACTTGTAAAAAGAAGGTGAGGTGATCCCATGTCTGTACAAATTTCCTGTCCCCCGTACGTCCGGACGGTGCTGCATGCGCTGCAGCAGGCGGGGCATGAAGCATATATCGTGGGCGGCTGCGTGCGTGACAGCCTGCTTGGCTCTGCGCCCAAGGACTGGGACGTGACCACCTCGGCATACCCCGAGCAGACCGAAAAGGCAGCCGAGGCCGCGGGGCTGAAGACCTTCCGCACGGGGATCAAGCACGGCACCATCTCGGTGCTTTGCGAGGGCAAGACCGTGGAGTGTACCACCTACCGCATAGACGGTGCGTATAAGGATTCCCGCCATCCCGAAAGCGTGCGGTTCACGCCAAATCTCAAGGAGGATCTGGCGCGTCGCGATTTTACCGTCAACGCCATGGCCGCCACGTCTGCGGACGATGGCTGGGAGATCATCGATCCCTTTGGCGGACAGGTCGATCTGCGCGCAGGCATCATTCGCTGCGTGGGCAATCCCATCAAGCGCTTTGGAGAGGATGCCTTGCGTATGCTGCGCGGTGTGCGCTTTGCGGCAAGATTGGGCTTTGTGATAGAGGATAAAACGGCCAACGCCATGTATGCATGTGCAGGAGGTCTGAAAAGCATTTCGCGCGAGCGCGTGCGCGAGGAGCTGATGGGCATTTTGCAAAGTGCCGATCCCGAGGGCGCGATCAAAACGCTCAAAAAGCGCGGCTTGCTCAAATTCACTTTTCCCTTGGTTGACGTGACGGGTGCTGCCAAGGGTGTCAATGCCGCGCCTGCCGATCAGCCTCTGTTCCGCCTTGCGTACCTGCTGTACGAGGCCTCGGACGAGGAGGTGCAAAAGACTGCGAGCGACCTGAAAATGTCGGGCGCGGACAGCCGATACGTGCGCACGGTGCTTGGGTGCAGAGGGGAGAGATTGGAAAATACCCCTTTGTTTGCAAGGCAAATGATCGCACGCTACGGGGAGTATGCGCAGCCCGCACTTGCGCTGCGTGCCGCCAAGGGCGAGGATACCGCTGCGCTCTCGGCAATTTTGCAAGAGCAGATGCGCATGGGCGTTTGCGTCAGGGTTGCAGACCTTGCCGTCAACGGTGCGGATCTGGCAGAGATCGGGATTCCCAAGGGCAGGGAAATGGGCAATCTTTTGAACGCTTTGCTCCAAAAGGTCATGCAGGATCCCGCATGCAATCAAAAGGAAGTGCTGCTCGCGCTTGCCGCGCAGATGTATAAGGAGAAATAAATGTATTCCGTAACCCCAAAAAGACAAAATAAATTGACCGCCCTTTCCTGCATCGCATGCTTTGTGTGCGGCATCGGGCTGTTTGTCGCGTCGATCGGGCAGGAAGGCCTGCCATACGTGACGATTGCTGCGCAAATGGTCAGCGTCCTGATCCTGACCGCAGGCATATATCTGTATTCGAAATTCATGGCGCGGCAGTTTACGTACACCGTGCGCCCCGGCGGCATTTTTGATGCAAACGGGGAGGAGATCTACGATCTTGAGGTGATCGAAAGGGTGGGCGGCCGCAGGCAGCGCGTGGTCTGCCGCCTGGCCCTGCGCGATATCGTACAGGTCGATGCGCGCCCCGCAAGGGCAAGTGCAAAGAACGGATATTCCAAAATCGAGCCGACTAAGGAGGGCGGCGAGGTCTTTTCCTATTGTGCCGATATGGTCCCCGGGAAGGTGCTGGCGGTTTACGACGCAGACGGGAATGTTGTCGTGCTGACCTACGATCGCACGCTTTGCGATATTTTGAAGCAAAAATAATAAAAAATAATTTGTCAAAAATTTTTTCAAAAAGCTCTTGACAAACGGGAAAGTATCTGCTATAATACTGCATGTTCCGTTCACGAGACTCTGTTCGTGAGAATGTGCTGGTGTGGCTCAATGGCAGAGCAGCTGATTTGTAATCAGCAGGTTGATGGTTCGACTCCGTTCACCAGCTCCATATATGGGGGATTTCCCGAGTGGCCAAAGGGGGCAGACTGTAAATCTGTTGTCACTGACTTCGGTGGTCCGAATCCACCATCCCCCACCAACAAAAACAGAACATTCGTCTACCGACAAATGTTCTGTTTTTGTTTATCCAAGCCGCAGGCTTGGCATATCATCGCCGCACAACGTGCGGTGCATATCATC
>JAZUSJ010000053.1:0-2615 GCA_045606685.1 Eubacteriales bacterium | reverse complement strand
CGGTAATTCATTTGAAGAGATCCACGACTTTTTCGTACAATAAGGGAAAATAACCACCCCTACCCCCCCGCCGCTTTGCGCCGGGGGCGAGGGTGGATGCGCGAAACAACAATTTTTTAAGCAAAATCAAACTGCACAGAGATCCATGCCCTGTGCTCCGAAATCGCATACCATCAAAGAATCCCCTGGATCGCTTGTGCGATCCACGGGACATTTGTTATTTTATCAGCGGGCTCTCTGCTCCCCATTCGGCAATTCCCTGCGCCAGCAATCTTTGGTAATCTGCTTCGGACAGGCCAAAGCGGCTCATCAGCTGCTTCTTGGCGGCTGCGGGGCGTTTTTGGATAAAATCGCGGATGACGTTGATATAGTACATCCAGGAGGGATGGCCACCGTCGTAGGGAGTGGGAGTACCATCGGTACACTTCCAGCGATCCAGCTGCATCTGCATGACGGGTGCGACCGTATCCACGATCTCCTCCAGCACGGGCGAGGTCGCCCCGGGTGCGTAATACACCTCGATCATCCACACGTAGCGCGTCAGGAAGCGCTCGCGGAATTCGGGGTTGGCCATAAGTCCGTTGATCAGCATACCGATGCAGGAGCTGTCGCTGAGCGTGTGCAAAAGGTCTGTGTCGATATCCGAATTCAGTCCCACACCGTGGTCGGTATCCACCACGCAGAAGCGCCATTTGGTATCCTGCCCCGAAATGCTGTTCGGGTTACTGTTGCGCCATACCTTGACGTTATTGTTCGGCCAGTCGCTGCAGCAAAGGAAGATCTGTGCGCAGAAATAGTCGATCAGATTGTCGGTATCCACGCGGTCACAGACGTATTTGTAATGCTCGGGATCGGTCAGGTCGTTTGCCTGCGCATAACGGAACAGCGCGTTGAATTCGTCCACGTCCTTCTGCTCTCCGTGCGTCAGCAGATACTCGTACTTGATGTAAGGCAGCGGATAGGGACATTCCAGCACGGCAAGATCCTCCTCGGGGACACCGTACACGGTTTCAAAATACTTTTCGTCAAAGCGCTCGCGCGCGTTGTAAATGCCCCAGAACTCCCCGTTGATAAACACGAACACAGGCTTATACGCCATGGTTTCGGCATGCAGCAAGGAATCCAGGCGCGCGATGTAAGCATCACCGATATGCGAGCGCGAGATGGTGCAGCCCGAGTTATCACCGCCGCCGTTGCGCAAAAGCAGTCTGCGGTAATACACGGTGTCGTCCCCCGTTGCATCGGGTGTTGCATACTCGCCAAAAATATTGTAATTGAAGGCGTTGAGATTTTCCGCAACCTCGGGATTGGCATTTTCGCGGAACAGGATACGGAAGGATTTTTCTGTCATGCCAAGAGAGCCCTTGCCATTGAGCGCGATCTCCACCCAGGAGGAAAACTCACATGAATTCTCGGTAAAATACTCCAGATACGCCTGAATACGCGCGTGTCCGTCCGAATAATTCATGTAAATGTTCTTGCCGTCGGGATCGGTGCTGACAAAGTCCTCGGGCTGTACGGCAAGACAGAAAACGTCCAGCTCGTCCGCACGGATATTTTCTCCGACAAAGTAGGTCTGCGTGGTCACGGGGGTGGTATCCTTGCCGTTTGTGGCATAGGCACGCACCGTCCATGCACCCATTTGCGAAAGCACGCTCGGAGAATATGTGTTGCCCATGGCCAGCACGGCATTTTGCGTCAGCTCTCCCCATGCCATCTGCGAAGTATCCGTCATGGGGATGGGCTGCTCGTATTTTTCGGCCATGGTCGTGCGCGGATCGGCACCGTTGACCGTATAATACACGGTATAGCCCTCGGGGGCTGTCATGGAAAGTGAAAATTCCTGGTTATAAAAGCCGCTGACGTGCGAGAATACGACCTCGTTCGCAATCGAGCAGACCTGGGTATTGACGTCACCCTTGCTTGTTTGCGGACGGATCTGCCCCAAAAGCGAGAAGGATGCCCGTGTAAGATCGATCGTATCAAAGGGCGCGAAGGGAGAATCCGCATCGCGGCGGATCAGCTCGTCCTTGGAAGCCCCTTGCACGTAATGGCGCAGCGCAGCGCTGTCCAGCGTGTGCAAAGAAAGATAGTCCACAACACCGCTCTGCCCCTCGATCGGCTCGTTATTCTTGAGCTTTGCGCCAACGGGCGCGATCACAAGGCGCAGATCGTTGCCAACCAGCAGCATATTCGGGCGAATGGCGTCCGATTGCTCGGTCTGTAGCACGGGCGTTGCCAGCTGCGTTTGCGTTTCTTGTCCGAGGATCAGGTAATAGCCACCCGCAGGAATGCTTGCACCGTAGGACAGCGGATATTCGCGCCAGACGTAGTCACCGCCGCAGATGTGGATGGCCAATCCCTGCAGGGGCAGGTCGACCTTGCCCGTATTATAAAGGCAAACGTAGCTGTGGGCTACGGGTGCGCTTTTCGAGGTAGAGCCTGCGTACACCGACGAAATGATCAGCTTTGAATAGTCCGCCTCGGCGCTCAGATCGTCCGCACTCGGATAGTCCTCGTCCGGCACGTAGATCTCGGTGGTCTGCTCCTCTGTGGGCGCATCGGTCATTTGCTCAGTGGTTTCCCCGGGCAGCGTTTGCCCGCTACACGCGCCA
>JAZUSJ010000052.1:0-16947 GCA_045606685.1 Eubacteriales bacterium | reverse complement strand
CATAGATAAATCCTCCAAATATGTTTTTTTAGTTTTGACTGGCAGGTCATACTAATTATATCATATTTGGAGGATTTCCTCTCATCGGCAGAGCCTCTATTGAACCACGCGACTATCGCGTGGTTTTCTTTTTCCAAAAAGTCCCCTTGCGAAAAGCTTCGCAAGGGGATCTGTGCCTTTACTTAAAAAATCAGTGCTTGAGTGTGGGAAGTCCGCCGCTCTCCACTGCGCCAAAGTCCCAAACGTCCGCCGACCAGCCCAGCGTAGAGGAGTAGAAGTCCACAGAGTCGGTCTTGGAGCTATGGTTGTTTGAAAGTGAGCCATCCGCATTGTGTCCGCAAATTTTTCCGACGTAGGTATACCAACCGCCGTAATTATCCGCACTGACCGATGCAAGAGCAAGACACTGGGTGATACTATTCCCATAATCTGAGTTCAACGTATGTCCTACCACACCGCCCGCAATCGCATAATACTCCGACTTAGCGAAAACGGTGCAAGTGGTATAGCAGCGTGCAATGGTTACGCCTGATGCAGCACCCACAATACCGCCTACTCTGCATTCCACGCGTCTGTTGGAGCCGCTGACAGAGCCTGACGAATAGCAATCGTAGATGACAGACGAGGTATGTGCATATCCGGCAATGCCGCCCGTTGCAACGTAGACAGAGCCCGATCCGCTTGCGCTGACAGTTGCGTTTGCCCAGCAGCGCGCTATGGTCGTGTCCTCAACGTTTCCGGCAATACCACCCGCAAAAGCGTTATTATCCGAGCTGTAACCGCTTACGGTCACTTCGGCATAGCAATCCGCAATAACACTTCTTGCAAAGGTGATACCGACAATACCACCCACGCGCGCACCGCTGGAAGAGGTGCTTGCGCTGATCTTTCCGTCCACCTTGCAGTTTGCTACGGTCGCAGTTACGATTCGTCCCGCAATACCGCCGCAGCACACCTGCCCCTTAACGTCACCGTCAATGACGATGTTGCAGCCGCTGACGTTTACGTTCTCCACGTAGCCGCCTGCCTCTACAACGCCAAACAGACCGAAGAAGCGATTGAAGTTATACTTGGATGCATTGATAAACAGGTTATAGACCGTAAAGCCGCGTCCGTCAAAGTGACCGATGAACGACTTGGAGGTTTCCCCTACACCGGAAGCATTGTAAATACTGCCGATAGGATCCCAGTTGACGTTACCAAGGTCGATATCCGCGGTCAATGCGTAGTACTTATTGTTGTACTGTGCCGAATTGCCATAGTTAATCTGGTAAGCCAGGTAAGCAAGCTCCCAGCCGTTGGAGATCAGGTACGGATCATCCTTGGTGCCGCTGCCGCCCGCAAAGCTACTTGCGACCGTGCCGTCCCATACGTTTGTGCCCTTGACTTTTGCCGTATAGGTATATTCGTCAATACCGACCTGGAAGGTATATTCGGGGGTTGCGCACATCAGCACGTCACCGATGTACCAGCCAACGAACTCATAACCCGACTTGGGGGTTGCCGTGATGGTAATATACGTACCGAAGGACGCCTTGTCGGGTGCGTCAACGATCACAGCCGCATCGTTATATTCTACGTAGATGTGTCTGTACATGCCAACCTGGGTTTGTGCCTGTAGCTGCATGCCGCAGACCGCGCAGCGTTTTCCACCGATCCATCCGTGCATCTCAAAGGTAGGCTCAACGGGAGGAATATCCTCGCTGATATGCTCGGTCGGCATGGTAGTATCGGTCTCGTAGGAATGACTGCAGCGCGAGCAGGTGTAGGTCGTATAGCCGTACGACGTACATGTGGGTGCGGTCACCACGGCCTGATAATCGTGACCGAGAGCAGAATAATAATCGGTAATAGACTCGTTGCCGCATCGAGAACAAGTATACAATGTATATCCTTTTTCGCTACAAGTAGGAGCTACCTCCGTTACATAATAATCATGCCATAGCTTATTAATAAAGCTGTCTTTATAGCTATCATCGCAGCGTGTACAGGTATGCATTGTAAAGCCATCTGCCGTACAGGTGGGCTCGGTCACAGCCACCTCGGAGTAATCGTGCCCGAGTTTCGGGATACTTTCGGTCTTATGATGGTTACACAACTCACAGTAGCAGCCGTTAGCACCGGTCTGCGTACAGGTGGGCTGCTTTTCAAGCTGCCATTCACTGTAAATATGCACCAGCTTATCCGTATAATTATCTCTATAACTTCTATTGCAGTTCCGGCAGGTATAGTTGGTATATCCCTGATTCCAGCAGGTCGGTGCAACCACATCGGGCACGTCATCGTGTCCCAGCGCGGGCAGCGTATTCAAGCCACCCAGACCGCACTTTGTGCAGTAGCGAGTCTCACGACCGCTCTCCATACAGGTAGCAGGCTTTTCCACAACCCAATCGGTGTAGCTGTGCCCCGTAGCCGTGACATACGAATCGGTATAGGTATATCCGCAGCTGCTGCAGGAATGCGTGGTATAGCCATCAGTCGTGCAGGTAACTTTCTTTACAGACTCGGTAAACTGATGTCCGGGCGCTTCAATGACGCGCTCCTCAACCAGCTTACAGCTCATGCAATAGCGGCTCTCACGTCCGTTTTGCGTGCAGGTTACCTGTACGTCAACCTCCCAACGCCAGAAATTATGCCCCTTTGGCTGGGTGGGATTACCGGTATAGGAATGACCGCAATACGTGCAGGTATAGACCGTATATCCACCCTCAGTGCAGGTAGCAGACACAAACGTATGCGTGATCGTGTGCCCAACCGTTGCCGTATAGGTGTCCACATAGGAATCCTGACAACGCACGCAGGTATGCGTGGTATAGCCCTGCTCGATGCAGGTGGGCTTGGTTAGGGTTGTTTGACTGTAATGGTGTCCGTAGGGTTCAGTATAGGAATCAGCATAGCTGTTCTCGCATCGACTGCAAACATACTTAATATAGCCCTGCTCGGTACAGGTGGGCGATACGGTTTGCGCAACGTGATCATGACCAAGCGCAGAGGCGCTCTGTCCGCGTTGCTCATAATCGCAGCGGTCGCAGGCGTATACCGTATAACCCGGCTCCGTACACGTGGGTTCGATGACATAACCGTTTACAACGTGTCCGAGCGGTGCGATATATTTCTCCTCATAATGCTCACAGTTTGCACAATTCCGGCGCTCCATCCCCTGCTCTGTGCAAGTGGGTGATATTGTCACGAAAGCGTCTCCCAGCGTGTGCCCCAAAGGACTTAAATGACTCGAAACGTACGAGTCTCCGCAATGGCAGGTAAGGGTAATATAGCCTTGCGTAGTACAGGTGGGCTGTGTAATCTCCTCCACGTATGCATGCCCGGTGGGAGCAACGTAGGCATCCTTATACGTATGCCCGCAATAACATGTATAAACGGTATATCCCTGCTTCAGGCAGGTCACGGGAATGATCTCGACAGCATAGCTGTGACCGAGCGCACTCTTATAATCGTCCGCATATTGGTCTCCGCAGCGGCATGTATATATCGTATAGCCCTGCTCGGTGCAGGACGGAGGAATGACCACGATGGAATAAGCGTGACCGAGAGGAGGAAGCTCTTGCTTTTCAATATAATCACAGCGCATGCACTCCTTGTGCATCAATCCCATATCCGTGCAGGTCGCCTCTCTGTACGTGTACCATTCACCAAACGAGTGACCAAGTTCTCCAACGCCGCTGTCCTGATAATAGTCGCCGCAGTGGCAATAATGCACCGTATAACCGGGCTTTTCGCAGGTGGGATAAACGATTTCCTCTTTATAAGTGTAATCATGCCCGATAGCCGGGATCGACTCACCGGTTTCAAACACGGCAGAGCATCTCTTACACATAAGGTCGCCCGTGTAGCCATCCTGCACGCAAGTGGGCTCGTGTTGACCTGCACGCGTTTCCAGATGTCCCAAGGGCGGGATCTCGGTTTGAGGCACAACGCTATTGAAGCACACCTCACAAATCGTGCCCTCGGTCCAGCCACTCTGAGTGCACGTTGCCTCAACGGCAGGGGCTATAACCTCTACGTGCGCAAGCTTCTCAACCGCATCGGTCTGCTTTTCCCCGCATGCGCAATACTGCTCCTTGACACCATACTCGATGCAGGTGGGCTCGGTGATGACCACCCATTCCCCGAACTCGTGTACGTGCTCGGGCTGCTCGGGAGGCACTTCCGTTTCGGTTTGCTCCAAGGCGGCAGAGTCACCCGGGATCGCCGGCTGTTCTCCCAGATCGCATGCCGTCAGCACAAGCGTGCAGACAAACAGGGCGAAACACAAGATCAGCCCAAAATAAACGCGTCTTTTCATATCTCTCTCCTTACAAATATGTAATAGTGATACTTATCTATTTTAATTATAGCACTTCTTTTTCCGTTTGTAAAGCCCCTGCCGAATTTATATAAATTGCAAAAAAAAGCAATGTACTTATTGATTTTGACAGGCAACTGTGATATAATGAACGCAATCAAAAACAAGCATAAGGAGGGCGAAATGAACACAAGTGCACCCAGCTATCACAGCATCCGTCCCGGGCAGGTCTGGTTGGACACCGAGGGCAAGCGCATTCAGGCGCACGGTGGCTCGGTAATGTATCTGGACGGCTATTATTACTGGTACGGAGAAAACAAGGAATTTACCGATCCCGCCAAGGGCATCTGGCATTGGGGCGTTCGTTGCTACAGATCAACCGATCTGTACAACTGGGAGGATCTTGGGCTGATCATTCCGCCCAACACAAAGGATCCCGCCTCTTCCCTGCATCCTACCTCGCTGATGGACCGTCCGCACATCATTTATAATCAAAAAACACGCAAATTCGTCTGCTGGCTCAAGATCATGCACCGCGACGGCACGCAGGACGAGACCGTGCTGACTGCCGACGTGCTGACAGGCCCCTATACCATCGTGCGCGAGGGGCTGCGCCCCTTGAACATGAGCGCGGGCGACTTTGATCTGGTGGTCGCGCCCGACGGCAAGGCATATTACTATTTTGAACGCGTGCATTCCGAAACCATATGCGCCGATCTGACCGACGACTATTGCGACGTCACGGGCTACTATTCCACGCACTTCCCCCGCCCCTATCCGCCCTACGTGCGTGAGGCAACCGCGCATTTTTTGCGCAAGGGTAAGCACTACCTGATCACCTCGGGCACGACAAGCTACCTGCCCAACCCCTCCGAGCTGGCAATCGGCGACTCTTGGCACGGCCCTTATACCGTGCTCGGCAACCCGCACTCCACCGACGAGAGCAACACCTCGTTCCATTCGCAGGTATCCAGCGTATTCAAGGTGCCGGGCAAGAAGGATCTTTACATTGCCTGCGCCGACCGCTGGCTACCGCACCGCATGCACCTGCCCTACGAAATGTATGAAAAGGCGTTTGCGGACGCATTCGGCTACGATGCAAGCCCCGAGGAGCGTGCCGCTGCAGGTGCGCTGATCCCCACGCTGGAGCAAGCCAATACCCGCGAGGCCGACTACGTCTGGCTGCCCTTCCGTTTCGACGGGGAGATGGCGTATCTCGACTGGCACGACGAGTGGAGAATTGAAGATTACGAGTAAAACCACTTTCCCAAATCAAGGAGACCCCACATGAGAATCATTCCCAACCAAGGCATTTGTGACCCTCACCTGCGCGTATACGAGGGCAAGGTCTACATGTATGCATCACACGACCGCAGTCCCGAAAACACGAGCTATTATATGGACGATTGGCTGATCTTTTCCACGGACGATATGCTCAACTGGAAGCTTGAATACACCTTCCATCCCGAGGATACCTTTCTTGGCAAATGCGACGAATGCTACGCCACCGATTCTGCATACCGCAACGGAAAATACTATCTGTATTTCTCCTATCAGCAAAAATGCGTAGGCGTGGCGGTCAGCGATCACCCCGCAGGTCCTTACAAGGACGCGCTGGGCAAGCCCCTGCTGACCTATTGGATGGCAGACACCCCCAGCTATGACCCCGCAGTCTTTATTGACGACGACCAGGCACGCACCCCTTACCTTGTTTGGGGCTTTACCTGTGAAGGCAAGCAATACTACATGGCTCGCCTGAACGACGACATGATCTCGCTTGCCGAGCCCCCTCGCCCCGTTGAGATCATCAACTCCTGGGACGACAACGACGCCCCCGCGCTCAACAAGTGGAACGGCAAGTATTATCTCAGCTCGCACCGCTCCTTCTATTCCACCTCGGATAACGTGTACGGCCCCTATACCTACCGCGGCACCTTCTGTACCGAGGCATATACCGATCACGGCAATTTCGTCACCTTCCATAACCAGACCTACTTTGCCTACGGCATTCCCGAAAACTGGGGGGAGGAGCACGTCAATCGCCACTACCGTACCACCAAGATGGTGTACGCGCACTTGGATGACGACGGCAATATTTATACCGACGAGTTTATCAAGCAGGCAGGCGTCGGTCAGTACGAGGCGACCTGGCCCTGTATCAAGGGAGAATGGTACTTTGCCGCCTCGGACGGCGTTTGCAAGAAAAAGAATGCCGACGGCTTTGAAATGCGCGGCATCAAGGACGGCTCTTACCTCTATTATCAGAACGTAAACGGCATGCGTCAGAACGCTAAAATGTATATCCGCTGCACCTGCGAGAACACGCCTTGCGAAATTGAGATCCGCGAGGGCAGCCCCTTCGGCTCACTGCTGGGGTACGTGCAGGTACAGCCGCAGGCATCAGAGCAGGAGATCCCCTGCACGCTTTGCAACACGCACGGCACGCACAACCTGTGCTTTGTATTCCGCGGTGAGAGTGACGACCTCTTGCACTTTGACGATTTTTGCTTTGAGCAGATCAAGCCTTAAAATCAAAAATTAAAATATCACATACACGCTGCACAAGCAGCAGAAGGAGACCCTTATGCAAAAATACGATATTGCCGCCTACGTGTGGCCCTCTTACACAGGAAAAGAAATGCGCGCACGCCAGTTCTGGCCCGACGGCATTGGCGAGTGGCAGACTGTGATGTCTGTTCCCTCCCGCATGCCCCAAAAGCCCGCCGATTACGAGTGGGACAGAAAGCCCCTGTGGGGCTGCTGTGACGAGGCTGATCCCCGCGTCATGGAAATGCAGATCGAAGAGGCAACCCGTCACGGCGTCAACGTCTTTATCTACGACTGGTATTGGTACGATCGCCGTCCCTTCCTGGAGCAATGCCTGGACGAGGGCTTTCTCGGTGCATCCAACAATGAAAAAATGAAGTTTTACATCATGTGGGCAAACCACGACGCAGGTTATACCTGGGATACCCGCCTTTCCGACCTGCTCTGGCGCGGTCAGGATCCCACGGTCTGGCTTGGCAGCGTTGACCGCCGGGAATTTGAGATCGTGGCGCACCGCATCATTGACAAATACTTCTCCAGACCGAACTATTACAAGATCGACGGTAAGCCCGTGTTCATGATCTACGACGTGGACAATCTTGTCAAGGGACTTGGCAGCGTGGAGGCAACGCGCGAGGCGCTGGATTGGTTCAAGCAGGAAACCGTCAAGGCAGGCCACCCCGGCCTTGAGCTGCAGCTGACCGCATGGGGCGAGCGCATCTCCAACATGAGCGGCGTGGACGGCACGCACACGCTTTCCACCAAGGAGGTCGTTCCCACTCTGGGCTTTGACAGCGTGACCAATTACCAGTTCGTACACTTCTGCTACATGGATAAGGACTACGAAAAGGAAATCCTTCCTATCGTATACAACGAATGGGCGCGCATGGACAAGGACTATACCGTTCCCTACTACCCACACGTTTCGATCGGTTGGGACAATAACCCTCGCTTTATTTCCTACACACCCACCGTTTGCAGAAACAACCCGCCCGAAGCATTCAAAAAGGCGTTGATCAAGGCAAAGGAATACGTGGACACCCACAACCTGCCCGCACCGCTGATCACCGTCAACTCCTGGAACGAATGGACCGAAACCAGTTACCTGGAACCCGACACCAAGTACGGTTACGGCTATCTCGAGGCCATCCGCGACGTTTTTGTGGAAGAAGACTAAAAGAATATTTTGACAACACGGGGCAAAGACCGATCTTTGCCCCGTGGTTTTGTATGAGTGTACCGTGAACAACTGAGTGCATAATGCGGATACGCGTTAAAAGCCGTCCCCACAGGGGAAGGGGCGCCTCGCAGCGTAGCGTCGCGAGGGGAAGGGGCGTTGTAATGAAAACAAAACACTATTATTTTGAAAACAATAATAGTTTCTATTAAATGTGTACTTGCCCAACTTCCATACATGTCCCCTTCCTTCCGTAACGCTACGCTACGGGATCCCTCCTTCCCCTGTGGGGACGGCTTTTCGTTGCATATCTTTTCGGGGCAGTCTTGACAATAATCTTTTCGCACTTCGAAAAAATCAGCAATTCAGCGTTTTCTGTCAAGACAAATGCGCATTCGTGTGCTATAATAATATCACAAAAAGGAAAACCTCGTAATTTCTGCAAGGACAGCCACCCTGCTTATATGCTAAACTGTAGACACAGAAAGGAGATGACCTTATGGAAAACAAAAATTTGATCGACAAAGCCATCGGTTTTATTCAAAACAACCCCAAAGACAATCTGTCTCTGCAGAGCATTGCAACCAACGCAGGATTTTCGCTTAACTACTTCGATGCGATCTTCAGACAGCATACGGGATACAGCCCCGTGGAATACTCCCGTATTTACAAGCTGACAAGAAGTGCGCTTGATCTTCGCAGAACACAAAAGACCATTCTTGAAATCGCCCTGGACTATGGCTACGCAAGCCCCGAGAGCTTTACACGCGCATTCAAGAATTTCTACAGCATCTCGCCCAGCGAATACCGCGAAAAATACGCGGGAAAGGCAATTTCCTGGCATGATCTTTCCGGCAAAATTTCCATCAGCCATTTCAGACGCAGTTTTCCCGAGCTGAAGGCTTCGGACATCGATCTTGCACTTGACTTCTGCTTTACACACAATCCCCTCAAATATGCCGAGGATATTGTGGAAATGACTGTCGCAGAATGCGAGGTACTGACGCTTGGCGATCCCGAAGCACTTGAGCATTTTATTTATCTGTCCGATTACAATTCGGTCGAGCCCTCCGTCATGCTGATCTGCGAAAACGAACAGGACGCGCTGCCCTATCTGAAGCTTTTTGCAAAGCTCCCCGATCCGCGATTCTCGATGCGCCGCTCTGTAGATTCGGAATGGGAGCAATTCGACGCAGAGATCGCACGACTTGGTTTGACTTGCCGTTTCGGGTACGACATGATCTACCCCAAGGACGAGGTCAGCGTTCCCGAATACGAGGGCATGTATGCGCGCTTGCTGACCGCAGAGGATCTGCCCTTGATCAAGTCATTCAGGCAAAACGGTGGCTGTGCAGAATGCCACGTCAGAGCAATTCAGATCTGCTTTGACGGCACGGGAAACACCGGCATGCAACCAATGGGCATTTTTACGGACGACGAGCTGATCTGCCTTGCCATGCCTGCGCTCGACCAAATCCGCGAGCTTCGCAAATTCGATATCGGTGCAATCTTTACCTTGGAAGTGGCGAGTGAGCAAAAAGCAATCGATCTGATGTGGAAATATGCAATAGAACATTGCTTGAAGGCCAACGCCGCCATTGGCAACTCAAACGCAGACGAGGACGACTCACCCCTTGGCGTAGAAATCTGCGAACGTGTCGGGCTGATCAAGGTCGCCAAAAATTGCGGATATCGTAAATAATCCGCTTTTCAAATTTTTTGGGGGCAAAGCCAACCTTTGCCCCGGTTTTTGTATCTGTATGATGCAGTCGGCACAATCACTAAAAATTTTCGTTACCCCCTTGACAAGCATAGATTTACGAGGTATAATAGATACATCGGATATCTATGTATCAAAGCAGGAGGTATATGAACATGAAAATCAGTAAAGAATTGCTCAAAGGCAGTACGCCTCTCATGGTGCTGCGCGTCATTGCGGATGAGGATATGTACGGTTACCGCATTATTCGTGAAATTGCTGCCCGTTCCAACGATGCATTCAAGCTCAACGAAGGTACGCTGTATCCCATACTGCACATGCTTGAAAAAGAAGGACACGTGACTTCTTATGAAGGACAGAGCGAAACCGGACGTTTACGCCGTTATTACCGCATCACGGTGCAAGGAAAGCTTCATCTGGCAACCCGCATGCAAGAATGGCAAGCTTTCAGCGACGCTGTGACATTGGTGCTTGGCACAGAGGGAGTATGATATGGCCGAACAGAATAGCGGAAATTTTGACCTCTGTGATGCCTTGGATCGGTTGGCTGCCAGAGTCTGCAGCGAGATCAAATCGGAGCGTCGCCGAAAAAAGGTAACTGCCGAATTTCGCGGACATCTGGAGGATGCCATAGAAGACATTATGAGGCAGGGAGTTCCTCCCGAAAAAGCGTATGCCGAGCTGGAAGAGTCATTGGGTAGCACCGATAAGCTTTCGACCTTGTTGGCTTCGGTGCACAACACGCACCATTTCCCTATACTTCTTCCTTGGCTGGCAGGGGCGGCAGTCATTGCCGGATTGTTCTATTTGTATTTGACCACCGAAAATGATTATGTGCAAGCATGGAGTGGCTTTGGTTTACAATTGATTGCCATCGCTGCTATTTTCGCTCTGGTAATGCTTACCATAAAATGGACGCGCGCAATCAGCAAACGGGCATCTGCTTTACGACGGCTGAAGTCCTTTGTGAAAAAGCATAACGGCACGTTGATATGCCGAGAAAATGGGTACAAATCCCTGTTCGTTCGAACGACCTCCCCTGAATTGATCGTGGAGCTTGACAACCATCGCTATATTCTATCCTTGTGGGCTACGGTAAAGCGTCACCGCACGCTCCATCTCCAAGACAATGGGATCTATAGCTATGACAAAAATTTTGGTTATATGTTTATGTCTCCCGGTGTTGCCCCGCTCGCCCGAATGTCTATCTTCCGCCCCAAGGGAATGGAGCGCGATCCGTTTTTTACGTACTATCATTCCGAAATTGTCAAGCTTCCCCAAGGAGCACATCTCATGCCCGAGGTGAAGTATGAGGAATGCTTTGCCCCCGATAAAATCAATATCCCTGTTTTCTTGTTGAATCCCATACCGCTGAACGTCGAGATTTGCGAAAACAGCCATATTCACAAGCTGATTGACGGTGATACCTTGCCCGCCTCCTTGGGGAATGCAAAGCTGTATTCTATGTCAAGCTTGATTTCCATGCTGGAGAGATCGCAAGAATAAAGCGGCAGTTCTGACGCGTGCAGGAAAAGACCGAAAAATTCGCTCAATGAAATGCCGCATCCCCGAACAAAAACAAATTTTTTCCGCCAAAGCCAACCTTTTCCCCGGTTTTTGTGTCTGTATACTGAGAGGATCCTCCGTGCCATGTGCGATACATTTCTTCTTTGGGATAAACGGTCGGTTTTTGGGATAAACGGTATTTGACTCCCCTGCTTGTACGTGATATAATGAATACGGGAAGAAAAATGCCGCAATGACCGCCTGTAAAACGTCTGCAGCAGCCGACGCAATGCATCCCCGCCCTCGCAACCTCGTTGAACCCAACTCAACCAATGCGTCATTGACACGGCATACCTTCTCCTATATAATGGAAAACAACAACACATACGAAAGGAATTTTTATGGATCAGAAGCAAATCAAACGCAACCGCAATTATTTCACCAAGACCGACACCATGCTGTACGTGGGCATTGGGCTTGTGGCCGTGGGCATCATTCTCTTTTTCTTTGGATACGGCTATATTTCATACATCCTGGCATCCGTATTCGCGCCCGTGGGCATCGTGCTTTTGCTGATCGGTGCTTCGCATCGCGTGACCGATGCGGACATCGATGCCTGTATCGCGAAGCTGACCGACGGCATGGCGGTGGACATGGTGGAAAACCCCAAATTTGAAAAGCGCATGCTCAAGCAGGTACCTGTGCTGCAGGTGCAAAGCTACGTATACGATGACAGCCTTTTGCACAAATACGCAAAGAGCGGATCGGTACGCAGCGAAAAACTCGAATCGGCCATTCTTTACGCACTGGACACCGAGCTTTACGTGGTGCGCCGCCACATTTCCCTGCTCTCTGAGCAAGAGCCCGAGACCGAGATCCTGCGCATCCCCTACACAGAGATCGAGGGCATTGAGATCGCCGAAAGGCAAGCCACCCTGACCTTTGGCAAAAAGACGCGCACGGTCACGACGAGCCTTTTGTGCATCAGATCGGACTCGCTGCTCGAGCTGCCCCTGCAAAGCAACGCAGACGTGGACGAATTCATCTCGCGCATCAACCGCGTCCTGGCAGACGTGAAAAAGGCACAGGAATAACAATCGCATTTCGCACTGAAAAACGGGGCTGCGTCAAATGATTGACGCAGCCCCGTTTTTCTTACCACCCCATATCGGGTGTCAGAACAACGGTTCTGTCGGGCAGCACCACAGAGATGGTGTTCGCCTTGGGATCAAAGGTAATGCTTTGAATCTTTGCAAGCTCTGTGTTTGCAACGCTGTCAAGGAAGGTGACAGAGATCGCACCCGTCGCATCATCCACGCTGCTGAGCAGATCGGGATAGGAGGAATACATGGCATCATGCACGTACCCCTGGTCACCGAAAACAAAGGTGTAACGGTACAGCTCCTCGTTGAGCTTTTCATCTGCGGATACCCATACCTCGGCATACACACGGTTGGTATAGCTGTATTCCAGCATGATCTGCTCACGCTCTGCATCGTTGTACTTCCAGCCAATCGTCACGGAATACTGATCGTTGAGTGCAAGCGTATAGCCAAGATCGGCACCCGAGATATGCTCCAGCACGATCTCGCCGTTTTGGTAGCTGTAAGACAGCACCTCGCTCTCATCCCCGTTTCTGGTAATGGTCACGGTACCGCTCGAAGCACCTGCAGATGCGGGCGCAAAGGAAACGAGAATGTCGGATGCGGAATAGCTGCTGACGTTGAAATCATAAATATCCGCCATGTACGTGCCGTTCAGAATATCGGAAACACCCGGCTCGGGCAGCACGTTGACAGTCAGTGTGGTACTGACGCTCTTTTTATCGGTTGAGGTCAGCGTAATGGTATACGTGCCATTCTTGTCCGCCTTGAAGGTGCTGACAGTGATCTCGGACGAGCCGTAAGAAATGGTTGCCTTTCCCAGCGTGCCGCCGCTTACACTTGCGGTAAAGCCTGCGTTTGCTGCGGTGGGATTGGGCATTGCGCCAAAGTACAGCGTCTGGCCTTCGTACAGCGTATATGTCGTACCTACGGTTGAGGTATACAGACCGGAATAGTCCTTATAGTAGATCTGCGGCGTCAGGCTTTGCAGCTCGGGCGTGCCGACTACGATGGTGACCTGCTTTTCCAGATTGGTCGAGGTGATGGTCATGGTATACGTACCGGCTGCGATACCCTTGACGAAGATATAGTCGCCCGCCCATGCCAGATACTGGTAGATCTGGCTGCTGTTGCCGCTGACCTCTACTCTGAGATTGTCGATCTTGGCAGAAGCCGTGATGGGATCGACGTTTGCAAAATACAGCTTGACCGATTCACCGGGTGCAAGCAAAATGGTTTCCGGATAGATCACGCCGTTTTCATCGGCAAAATCGAAGGAGTTGAACAGAAATACCTCAGGGCCATGCTCGTTTACGGCAGTTCTTGCACCAAGCTTCTGCTCGATCTTGACCTCGTACTCGTAATCGGGCGTTACCTCGGGGATGGGATACGCGCTGCCGTCCTCATACTCGGTAAAATAAGCGTAAGCCACCGAGTAGATGCGCATGCTCTGAATGACATAATCACCGCCAATTCCCAGCTCAATGCTCACGTCGTACAAGGAGCCAAAGCCGTTATTATACATAAAACCGAGATAGTAAACGCCCTTGGCAGAATCATAATACCCGTCCATGCCGCCTGCATTTTCAGTTGCGAAATTGTAAAGATTGTAAAGCAGGGCTTCCACACCGTAGCCGTCCACGCTGTAATACAGGAAGTGGCCGTTGAAATAGTAGCCAAGCATATTGTCGCCCGAGGCATCCTCTGCCTCGTACGCGCCGTCGATCATACGTGCAGCGAATACCGTGCCGTCCTCGCGCAGCGTAAACCAACGCTGATAAACGCCGTCATCGGTATGCAGATATCCGTCACCGAATTCGTAGAACACGTTTTCGGTGTTGACAACGTCGCCATCATCAAAATGATAGGTGCTGTTATTGATCACCGTGCCGCTGCTGATCTGTGCTGCGGACTGATCGGACGTCACCTGATTGATCAGGATCTCCAGAGATGCGATACCGCCGCATACGTCACATACGTCGTCCCCATTGTCATCCGCGTGTACGGATTCATCCTTGCGTACACCGGAATGTCCGCAGGTCGACGCATAATAGTGTGTGTTGACACCCAAGGTCAACTCGTTGGAATAGGTATGTGTATGGGACGCATCGCTATATCCGCAGGCGTTACAGATGCCGTCCCGGTCGGGATCGGCATGCGCTGCCTTGTCGGCAGGTGCGATGGTATGCGTACAGGTCACGCCATGCCAATGGTGTGTTGCATCGAACGACCACGCATCCCCCACGGGATGCTCACAGCCATCGTTCCAGGAGCAGATCTCACAAGCACCGTCGTTGTTTTCATCCACGTGGCTCGCCTCATCCGCCTTGAGCGAGCAGCCGCAGGATGCTGCGTGCCAGTGACCGCTCTGATCAAAGATCCAAGCGGATTCGTCGTAGGTGTGCTCGTGATCCAGATATTCGCAAACGTCGCATGCACTGTCGTCATTGGCATCCGTATGCTCTGCCTTATCCGCAGGCGCGATATTGTGCTTGCAGGTCACGGCGTGCCAATGGTACGTGCCGTCCACACTCCAGAGCGTGGAATATGCATGTGTGCAGCCGTCATTCCAAGGGCAGGTATCGCAAGCACCGTCATTATTGGCATCGGTGTGTGCCTGTACGCCGTCCTTGAGCGTGTGTCCGCAATCCGCATCGAACCAATGGTTCTGATCGTCGTAGGCATACTCGATCTTATAAGTGTGTGTATGGCTCTCGTCAAACCACGCGCAAACGTCGCAAACACCGTCGTTGTCCGCATCCGCATGCTCCTGTGCGTCATGTCTGACGGTATGCAAGCAGGTCGCACCGTGCCAATGCATCATGGCATCGGACAGCCACGTATCTGCGGCTACGGGATGCTCACAGCCACCGCTGTGGTCGCACACGTCGCAGCGGTCGTCATTGTTTTCGTCCTTGTGTGCGGCAAGCGCGTCCTTGACGTCATGTCCGCAGGTGGTTGCGTGCCAATGGTTGTCCGCATCGCTGCTCCAATCCTCGGCAAAGCTATGCTTGTGGTCGCTGCCCCAGGAGCAGACGTCACAAACACCGTCATTTTCCGCATCCACGTGAGCAGCGGCATTGGCCTTTTCTCCCGTATGCTCACAGGTTGCCGCGTACCAGTGACCGTCCTGATCAAACGACCACTCATCCGCATAAGTATGCGTATGCGCCTCTTCGGCAGGCTTATTATCGCAAGCCACCAATGCTGCCGCCAACAAGAGGCAGGCACAGATCAATAAACTCAATTTTTTCATAACAATCTCCTTAAGGGGTTACGTAATAGCCGCAGGCGAACAACCATTGGTCGTCCTCCATGGCATCTACCTTGATATTGGGATTCTCCTCAACCCAGCCGTTTCCGTCACGGAACAAAAGCTGGGAAATGCTGTATTCCTGCAAGAAATCCTTGATCTCGGGGGTGACGGGGAATCTGCCGTCGCGGTTCACCACATCCGCATAGCCAAGGCCGCGGATCTGTGCCGCGGCAACGCGTCGGCAATCCGCATGGCAATACGCACAGGTAATCAGACACGCACCGTCACATCTTCCCTGCGTGCGGCAGGGGCAAGTACTGACACACAGATACGGGCCGAGATCGGGGCTGGGCGGATCTGCGACCAATGCGTCAAAGCCTTCAATGAACTGCTTGTAGTTCTTGGTCCCCGATGCCACGGTCAACGCCTTGTTGCCAACGTACTCGATCTGCGGGAAAGGCAGATCCAAAAATCTGCAGGAAACGGTCATATCCACGTACAACATCGGGCCAAAGCCGTCGCTTTCGGCATATTTGCTCTGATCGTATACGTGATACACGCCTGTTTCGGGGTTGAGCTTATACATATCCCCGTCAAAGACGTTGCGTCCGCTCTGTACGGTCTCGGCGCCAACGTACGTGCCACTTGCATTATAAATGCTGCGCAGATATGCTGCCACCGCACTATAGCGGCTCTCGCGCATGACCGCGTACAAGTTCTGCACCGACTGCGCAAGCTCCTTTTCCTCGCTGCTGAACTTGAGCGTTCGCAGCGTTTCCAGCACAGCCGTGCCTGCCTTTTGCTCCATGCCGACCGTATCGCAGAATTGCGTTTCACTCATGGCACAAAGCGTTCTCAGATGTCCGAACATCAGAGCGTACATATCCGTGGGGATCTGCATGACCGACACGGTATCCTGTCTGTTATAGGTAGACTCCAGCTGCAGCGCGAAATCCACGTACTGCGGAAAGTTCTCGCTCTTGGCATCCAGACAGACAGCAAAGGTGAATACCGCACCGATCTCGTCGTCATCCACGCGCATCTCGTATCGGAAATTCTTGGTGTAGCCGTTTTCCGCACCGCCGCCGTCCTGCTCGTGATCGAACAGCTTGAACTGCGACGAGCCGACGTACACCATCATCACGGGATTGAACTCCTGTGCAGCGGTGTCTACCAAGGATTCAATGACATACGTACCTGAAGAGGTGGGGACAAACTCAAAGAAGATCTTCTGCCCTGCGCGCGAGAACTGTGCGCGGTAGAATCCCGTCTTTTTGAGCATGATGCAATGATATTCATCCGAGCCTGCTCCGCGCGGGATCTCCACGCGGTGCA
>JAZUSJ010000051.1:0-22891 GCA_045606685.1 Eubacteriales bacterium | reverse complement strand
ACCGCTTGGCCTCCGACTTCGCACCCGACGGGGCCAACGAGGTCTTTTGCTACGGCCTTGGCGACCATTTCGGCATTCTCGCGGACGGCTCGGTCGTCCCCTGCTGCATGGACAGCGACGGCGTCATCACGCTGGGCAACGTGTTCACATCCCCCCTTTCGGACATTCTCGCCTCCCCCCGCGCCCGCGCCATGACCGATGGCTTTGCCTGCCGCCGGGCCTCCGAAGACCTGTGCCGCAGATGCGCGTATGCAAGGAGGTTTGTATAAAGACATAAAGCAGGAGTCACAATGCAGTGACTCCTACTTTTTTGCTCATTTTTTCCGTATTCACTCAATGATACCGTATTCGTAAATAATGGTTTGTGTTGCAAGTCCTGCGGCATTACAGGAAATTTCTTTGACCAATTCCCCGAATTCATTGTATTCATCTGTACCTCTTCCAACCATCTCGCCCTCTCGATACGCCGTCCATACAGCATGATAATCATCCGGATATTCCCATATCGAAAAGGATCTCTCCTCTCCATATGAATAAACGATCATTTTCACAGGGCGATTTTTTTCGTCATATTCGTATATGCGTTCTGTGCTGATCACATCTCCGTCATAATTTCGCAAATTTGTTTCATTGCCCTTGGCGTCATATATGTGCTCGTTTTTTTGACTCCAAGCCCCCTTGATATCCTCTTCCAATATGATACAACTGTTATTCTCTCCGTATGTATACGTAGCGATCGAATTCTTATCCTGCACCTTGACTGTTCTCCCCTGCTCATCATATTCATACACAATCTCATTTTTCGGACGGCCGCGATAATCAAATGTGCATTTCTTGATCAACCGGCCTTGGGCGTTATACTCATACGTGGCGCTGCTGCCCGCTTCGGGATATTGATTGAACACAGTCTCTGTTCTGATTAAGAGATTCTGCTCGTTATACGCATTGGTTTGACAAAATTCCTTTTCGCCTGCCTTGTAATCGGTTTGCACTACAAGATTTCCGCTTTCGTCATACTCATATTCACGGCGATTGAGTTCATTGCCGTCCATGCCGTAGGTTGTTTCTTTCAACAATACGCGAATAGGTACCAAAACCTGCGCTGTTGTTTGTTCAGAAGTTATTAGTTCATCCGTGGTTTCATTACCCAAACCGCGATCACCGGCACATGCAGCATGACTCAAAATCATCATCGTCAACAAAAGTATCGCAAGTATTTTTTTCATATTTCTCCGTTCCTCCTTATTTGAGCATATTTTATTCCATACTATATTTAAGCACACAACCGCTGCGCTCGCCACTGACAGACGTACGATACAGCAGCGAAAAATAGAAATCCGAGCCACTGACCGCAAAGCTTCCGGCAGGTATTTCATCATAAAAGCAAAACAGTAGCTCGTATTCTTCCTCTTGCATGATATAAACCGAATTTATATGACCTTTTTCTGCTTTACGCGAGGTCAGAATATACAGCATATCGTTATCCACATACAAATCCCACACGTGAGTTCCTTCTATGGATACGAATGTGGGATTCTCTACATCGGTTGCCGTAAATAAATAACCTGTAGCTAAATACAACCGATCGTGAAAGGTCACAGCTTCATAAAAAAGTGCTCGAGGCATGACAATGCTTGATGCTGAGACAATCTTGTTTTCCCATTTGGCCGTATAGACAAAACAGCCGTCCTCATAACAAAACACCAGATTTTCAAGCGCGGCAACCGCGTATACGCGGCCATTCAAAACGAACATATTGTAAACGCGGTCATTGTTTGAATATGCAACCTTCCATGCCTCTCCGTCCTTATAAAACGGTACCTGTCGGAACGTCTTGCCGCCGTCCGATGAAACAGCCACGGGGGTTTGCCCTTCAAGCACACCAAGCCCTGCAAAGATCAGTCCGTCATGCTCTATCATGCAAAAATTGTGTATGCCTCCGGGAATGGTGCGTACCGTATTCCACTCTTCATCCTCATAAACATAGTAATTTCCCATGCTCCAATCGGCTTGGGGATCAATGCCGGGAGTGACCAGCTTACCGTCAATGATACAAAAATCATTGACCTCTTCATCAGGCACCTTTTGCAGCGTCCAAGCCTGACTTTCCAAGTCATAGCATGCGATCTTGCACCCGGAATTTCGCCCGTAATCCCCACTGCCAAGGAACAGCCTCCCGTCATAAACGATCATATCCCAAGCATTTTTGGCATCCTCATTGCTCCCGAAAGAATTTTCATAAGGCCGACCGATCACTTCGGGTATCACCATCCTTTCCTCCAACGAATCAGTTTGTGTGATCATCTCCGAATCCTGTTGCGTTTCGGTCATGGATGGCTGCGTTGTGTCGGGGAAAATCGGCATCTGCGCTTGATATGAGCATCCCATCAAGCTGATCAATTCAATCATCATGATACAAATTGACCACGTCTTTATTCTTGGCACAATCACACCTCCTTGCTTTATTTGTGTTTGAGATAAGTTTACGTTTTTTTCATGTCGAAGTCAATGCTTTGGGATAACTCACGTTTTTTTGGGATAATTAACAAAAAAACGCCACCTTCCGCGTCTTGGAAGGTGACGTTATCAATTTCGACGAATTTTACTTGGAGACCGAGGATGCCTCAGGTAACATGATCTGCACACCAAACATGCCATCCTCTTCAAAATAATCGATCAATCCGTGATACTTTTTCACGGCATTTTCCACAATTTGATGTCCGATACCATGCATATCGGACGATTCTTTGGTCGATTTCAGACCTCGGTTATTTGACAAAACCGATTCTTTAATGGTATTTTTGCAAATAATGATGCGATCTGCTTTGCGCCGCAAAAACAGCAACTCAATGCGTTTTTCAGCTTGGATGTGGTGCAAGGCTTCGATGGCATTATCCAATACATTGCCCAGAATGCAAGCCAGATCAACGTCGTCAATATCGCTGTAATGACCAACGTAGCCGGAGATCAGCACCTCAACGCTATCCAAGCCCGACAGCTTAGAGTTTATCAGGTAATCAATCACCGTATTCCCCGATTGGATCATATTGCCCATACCTTCAACGGTCGCATCTAACTTTGCTACGTATTTTTCGCAGGCTTCAATATCTCCATCCGCCAAATGTCCGCGCATAACGGAGAAATGATTTTTCAGATCGTGCTTGACCTGTCTGATATTGCGCCAGATCACAGACGCCTCGTCCACTCTGCTCTTTTCGAATGCCATTCTCTCCTGCATCAGCTGCATTTCATATTTGTTTTTCAGTATAGCACGCAGTTGACGAATCATGAGATACAGAATCAGATTCAAAAGCACGAACACAATCACCAATGCAAAAATGATAATTTCCGTGCTCGGATTTCCGCTCCGCGCCGCATATTTCATCAAAATACCAAGTCCCAATGCTGTGATAATCGCAGCCAAAAGCCCGTTTTTGATATCGGGTATCTGCTCTTTTTCAAACACCTGAAGCACCACTTGATATAAGGCAAGCTGCGTGAGCTTACATACAAGCAAATATGCAACACGCAAGATAGATTCGGAGCCATAGATCAGCAACTCTGCGCTGTTTATGGGATATGAAAAAAGTGCGAACAAAAAGCCTTCCGAGAGAACAAGGATGCTCAAATGTAAAAAAGCAACAATGATTGCCCACTTATATCTTCCGGGTTCTGAGAATATAGAATAGCACACCAAAATTGCTGCCATGCCGGTCAGTGCTATCATGCTGTATCCCTGAAGCAGATGATTTGATAGCATCGCATACACAGCGAATATTGCTATCCATATGAGCGTCCGGGGCTTTTTGAACACACTTGTACCGTGCATTCTCGGTATAAACCATGCAAGTAACAGCGCATCGGCTATTACCGCGCAGATTTCAAATACGATCATGCGAAAAAACACCTCCGAACATAGTCCATATACGCCTTTTTGAACTCTTTGGCACGCTTTTGCGCAATGGGCAATCTCTGATTTTGCACCAATACGGTGCTGTCCTCCATGATTCTTTCCACATGCTCAAGATTGACAATAAAAGCAGCATGAATGCGGAAAAAATCACCCCCCGCTATCTCTTTTTCAAAGGATGTCAAGGTACTGCGACAGACGTATTTTGTACCGTAGGTCAAATGAACAGTACAATAATTTCGCTCACTCTCCACGTATAGGATCGAATTTGAGTCAACCGATTTGATCCCTTCCGTGGTCACAAGTCGGATCTGCTGATCAGACTTTATCAGCTTTTCTGCAAGGCGGCTATAGATCTTGGGAAACTCTTCGGCCAGGTGAGATTTGCGCAGATAAGCAAAGGGGTAATACTCAAAGGAACTATATACGAAATTGTCATATGCGGACATAAACACGATTTTGATATCGGGATACTCTCTGCACACCGTTTTCGCCACGTCAAAGCCACTCATTTCGGGCATATCAATATCCAAAAACAGCGCATCCACATGATTATTCTCAATGTATTGCAGTACCGCAGGGCCGTTATCAAACACGGGGCCAAGTGAAACGTCCTGTTCTGCCGGCATGATTGTCGCGCTTTCTTGTTGAATATACGCCATCAGCGACTCTAAATATCTGACGTTATCATCACAAAAAATGATTTTGATCATGCCTGTCTACACCCTTTCGATGTTTTTTTATATTATATCATGTTTTTTGGATTTATTCAAGGCGTTCAGACAAATCAAACCAAGCCATGCAGGCCAAGCCCTTGACAAATTCCCCTTGACGCATTATAATATTCCATATACTTATTTTCCCAAGGAACCATCGTTATGAAACTCTTTTTACGGGGATTGCGTTCGGGCATTCCCATCGGTCTTGGATACCTTTCGGTATCGTTTTCGTTCGGCATCATGGCCATCTCCATGGGCTTTACCTGGTGGCAGGCGGTCATCATTTCCATGACCACCGTGACCTCGGCAGGACAGCTTGCCGCGCTGGATATTATGATCTCCCCCGGGCAGTACGCCGCCATGCTGATCTCTCAGCTGACCGTCAACGTCCGTTATTCCTTCATGTCCATCTCGCTCTCTCAAAAGGTATCCGAAAAATTCACGGGACTCAAGCGTTGGCTGCTCGGATTTTTCATGACCGACGAGATCTTTGCTGTGGCTGCTGCCGAGGACGAGGTTGATCCCAAATTCTTCGCGGGACTCTCCGTCATTCCCTACGTGGGCTGGGCGCTCGGTACGCTGCTGGGTGCTTTGGTGGGCAACGTGCTGCCTGCCATGGTCATGAGCGCGCTTTGCCTTGCCATTTACGGTATGTTTTTGGCCATCGTGGCACCTGTGGCCAAGGGATCGTGGGCGGTCTTTGCGGTGGTTTGCATCGCGGGGCTGTTGCATTGCGTCTTTTATTTCGTTCCCGGGCTGAACACCGTCTCCTCGGGCATCTCGGTTTCGATCTGCGCCATCGTGGCAGCCGTTACGGGCGCGATCCTCTTCCCCGTCAAAGACGATGTCAAGGAAGACGGAAAAGATGAGGAGGTGGCAAAGTGATGGACTTCTGGATCTACCTGCTCATTCTGGCCGGCTCGACCTACCTGATCCGCGCCATTCCCTTTGCGGCTCTGCGCAAAAAGATCACCAACCGTTACGTCAAGTCGTTCCTTTATTACATCCCCTACGCCGTGCTTTCGGCCATGACCTTGCCTGCCGCGTTTTTTGCCACGGGCAACGTGATCTCGGGCGCGGTAGGGCTTTTGGTGGGCGGCATCTTTGCCTACAAGGGCAAGGGGCTGACGCTTGTGGCCGTGCTTTCCTGCGCGGCAGCGTTCCTGACCGAATGCGTCATGCTGCTGATCAAATAGTGCTGCATCTGTGCGGACAGGCATTTCTTGCCTGTCCGCTCCTCGTATTTTAATTTTCCTCTTGCATTTTGTATCTATCCATGATATAATAAAGGTTAATAGATTTTTACCAAGAAAGGCAATCTTATGGACTACCGTTTTTCCGATCACATCGCGGGCATGAAGCCCAGCGCCATTCGTGAGATCCTCAAAGCCCCTGCGGACGCAGAGACCATCTCGTTTGCGGCAGGCAACCCCTCTCCCGAATCCTTCCCCGTTTCCGAGCTGGCGCGGCTCTCTGCCGACATTTTTGAAAACCATTCCACCATGGCGCTGCAATACGGCGCGACCGACGGCTATCCCCCTTTGCGCGCAGCCGTGGCCAAGTGGCAGAAGGAACGATGGCAGATCGGTAAATTCGCCGACGAGGGCTACGCCTTCAACGACACCACGCTGATCGTCAGCGGCGGCACACAGGGCATTGAGCTGACTTGCCGCGTGCTTTGCAATCCCGGGGAGGCTGTGATCTGCGAGGATCCCTCCTTTATCGGTGCGCTCAACGCATTCCGCTCGGCGGGCATGCGCACGGTGGGCGTTCCCATGAATGACTGCGGCATCGACGTGGACGCGCTGGAGCAGACCATCATTGCCAACCCCGACGCGCACCTGCTTTACGTCATCCCCACATTCCAGAATCCCATGGGACTTTCCTGGACACTTGAGGTCAGACGCAAGGTATACGCGCTGGCCAAGAAATACGGCATTCTGATCTTAGAGGACAACCCATACGGTGAAACCCGCTTTGCGGGAGAGGAGCTGCCCACGCTCAAGAGCATGGACACTGACGGCATCGTCGTCTACTGCTCCACCTTCTCCAAGGTGCTCTCGGCAGGCATGAGAGTCGGTTTCGTTGTCGCCCCCGAGCAGATCGCCTCCAAGATGGTGATCGTCAAGCAGACCGAGGACGTGCATACCAATCTGTTTTTCCAGATGCTTTGCCACAGATACGTGACAGAATGCGATCTTTACGCGCACATTGACCATATCAAGGACATCTACCGCCGCAAATGCACGCTCATGCTGGACTGCCTTGCTAAGGAATTGCCCGAGCAGATCACTTACACCAAGCCCGAGGGGGGACTCTTTATCTGGTGTACCCTTCCCGACGGCATTGACAGCATGGACTTCGTGCGTGCCTGCAAGCAGAAAAAGCTGCTGGTCGTACCCGGTGCGACCTTCAACTGCGATCAGGACGCGCCCTCGAACGGCTTCCGTATCAACTTCTCCACCCCCTCGGACGAGCAGATCGTCGAGGGCTGCGCAAGACTCGGCGCGGTGGCCAAAGAATTTTTCAAATAAGAAAGGATATATACATCATGTTTCAGAATCAAAAGGTTTCTTATTCCGGCGTTCAGCCCAGCGGTAATCTGACCATTGGCAATTACCTTGGTGCCCTGCGTAATTTTTCCACTTACTCCGATGAATATAAATGCCTGTACTGCGTGGTTGACCAGCACGCTATCACGGTGCGCCAGGTACCCGCAGATCTGCGCCGCCGCACCTACGAAACGCTGGCGCTTTACATGGCTTGCGGTCTGGATCCCGAAAAGACCACGCTGTACGTGCAGTCGCACGTCCATGAGCATACCGAGCTTGCATGGATCTTAAACTGCTTTACCATGTTCGGCGAGCTTTCGCGCATGACGCAGTTCAAGGACAAGAGCGCAAAGCACGCGGACAACATCAATGCAGGCCTTTTCACCTACCCCGTGCTGATGGCCTCCGACATCCTGCTCTATCAGACAGACGTTGTTCCCGTAGGCATTGACCAAAAGCAGCACGTGGAGCTTTGCCGCGATATTGCAACGCGCTTCAACGCGCTCTATCCCGACACCTTTACCATTCCCGAGCCCATCGTTTCCAAGTCGGGCATGAAGATCATGTCGCTCTCCGAGCCGACCAAGAAGATGAGCAAGTCGGACGAGAACCCCAACGCGGTGGTTTACATTCTGGACGACAAGGACACCATCATCCGCAAGTTCAAAAGAGCCGTGACCGACTCGGATACAGAGGTACGCTTTGCTCCTGGCAAGGACGGCATCAACAATCTGATGTCCATCTACGCTTGCTTTACCGGCAAGAGCATGGAAGAGATCGAGGCTGAATTTGCAGGCAAGGGATACGGCGACTTCAAGCTGGCTGTCGGCGAGACCTGCGCGGACGCGCTTGCCCCCGTACAGCAGAGATTTGCACAGTTCATGAGCGACAAGGCAGGACTGGAAGCGCAGATGAAGAAGGGCGCGGAAGAGGCCTCCTACATCGCACGCCGCACACTCTCCAAGGTGGAAAAGAAGCTGGGATTCGTACAGCTCAGATAAGTTTTATAGGGGCTGTTGTACGTGCAACCGCCCCTTTTTGCCACTTGCAACCGCGAGTTGACAAATTGCAAGGCCGAATTGGTAGACTGCAACCTGCAAAAACGGTATAATGAAGGCACAAAAAACACAAGCGAGGTGCGATTATGATTTTAGCTGATAAGATAATCACTTTGAGAAAAAAGAACGGTTGGTCGCAAGAGGAGCTTGCCGAAAAGGTTGGCGTTTCCCGTCAGGCCATTTCCAAATGGGAGAGCGCACAATCCGTCCCCGACCTTGATAAGATCCTGCGCATGAGCGAGATATTCGGCGTGACCACCGACTTCCTTTTAAAGGATGAAATGGAAACGGAGGAATACACAGGCTCGACCGCAGAGGACTCCCCCTTGCACAGCGTGTCCATGGAAGAGGCCAACGCATATCTTGCATTCAAGCGCAGCGCGGCTGTAAAGATCGCCGGTGGCGTGCTGCTCTGCATCCTCTCTCCCATCTGCCTGATCCTGCTTGCAGGCTTTGCCGATGCGGGCATGATGACCGAGGTGGCGGCCTCTGCGATCGGTGTGTGCGTGCTGCTTGGCATGATCGCAGTCGCAGTCGGTACGTTTATCGCGACCGGTCTTGCAGGCAAGCCTTGGGAATTCATCGACGAGAAAAAGGGCTTTGAGCTTTCCTACGGTGTGGACGGTATGGTGCGCGAAAAGCGTGCGGCATTCGCATCCAAATATACCGCTTTGACCGTAACCGGCGTGGTGCTTTGCATCTTCTGTGCCGCTCCCCTGATCGTGACAAGCGTTTTAGAAATGGAGTTGCTCAGCGTCATCATGACCGGTGTGCTGCTGCTTCTTTGCGGTGCGGGCGTATTCTGCTTCGTGCTGGGCGGTATCCGCTACGATGCTTATGAAAAGCTGCTGGCGGGCGACCGCAGAATCGGTGCTAAAAAGAACGTCAAAAAAACCAAGAGCGCACAGGCGTTGTTCTCTGAGGTTTATTGGCTGATCACGACAGCCGTGTATTTTGGATGGAGCTTTCTTTCGGGTGACTGGCACATCTCGTGGCTGACTTGGGTAGTCGGCTCTGCCATTTTCACCATCATTAAGCTGATCTACAAGGTCAGATCCGGCAAGGACTTTGAAGAGGACGAGGATTGATAAAGCCGCGCGAAGCATAATATTATCTTCACGAGAAAAGCAACTGTCCGATGGGGCTGCGGAAATAGCGGTACAAGCAGGAATTTGTTCGATTTTGGGCAGATTCCTGCTGCTTTTGTTTATATACAGCGGTGGAAGAGCAGTGGAATGAGAACCCCTACCACCGCAACCGCGTCACTTGTTTCCCTCGTGCCTCGCTCAACTGCGCTCCGCTGCGGTCTCCTCCCCAGCGGGGAGGCTTTGTAGCGGGCAACCGTGCCGAAAAATTGAGCAAAACGGGTGAAAAACCTGCCCTAAGCGGATAAATAGGCAAAACGGATGAAAAACCTGCCCTAAGCGGATAAATAGGCAAAACGGATGCGCAAATGAGCCTCCCCGCCGGGGAGGAAACCGCAGCGGAAGAGAATTTCGCGGATCAGCCGCGAAATGATCGACGCGGTTGCGGTGGTAGGGGTTCCCATACGGACGCTCCTTCACCAAGAGCAGAACGTGAAAAAGCCACCAGGTATGTGATGGCTAATTTCATCTGTTTCCACTCATTTATCATCCCAATGGGGCTGCACCTTTTCTTATGAAAACATCTTCGGATTGACCGAGCCCATGCAAACGTAGTGTGTCGCGCACGTAGGGCCTTTGGAAAAGATCAGATTATATTTCGCATCGGCATTGACGCGCGTCAGGCGCAGCACGACGCGATTCTCGCCCTTTTGCAGCTTGACGCCCTGCACGTGGACGTTCTCGGCCGTCCAGGTATCGCAGCATTTGCGCTCGGCAATCATTTCCCCGTTGATCCAAAGAGAGAACGGTGCGCTGTGGCCGATCTGTACGCACACCTCCATATCCTCGGGGCAAAGCAGCACGCGCGACAGATATGCCGTGCAGGGGCCTTGGAAACCAAACAGATCGTTCATGGTAAAGGAATCCTGCTCTTGCACAAAGACGTCCTCGACGTATTTGCCCTGCTCGCAGGGAGCCGCGAACAATTCCTCCTCGGTCAGATACGCGGTCTCGGTATCGGGCGCGAAATTGAGATGGAAACGGCGCACCACGTCGTTGCTGTCCCCATCATGCTGCACACCTGCGAACAGATGCCAGTAGTTGGGGACTTTTTCAAGTGCCTCGGTGGTGCATTCGGGATCGGTCTTCCAGATAGGCCCCGTTACCTTCCATAAAGCAGCACCCGAAAGCCCAAAGTCATAGCCGTACTCCTTGCCGTCCAGCGCATAGCGCACGTGTACGAGGTTTTTCTCGTACAGCTCGCGCGCGTTGGCGGGAACACTGAAGGTAAGCGGCAGCTCTATGCGTTTTCCATCCGAAAGGCCGATACCGTGACAGGTCGTTGTGCCAAAGCCTGTGACGCAAAGTGAGGTGCTGATCTCTTGTTCGGTGGTGTTGAGAATGGACAACGTCACCGTTTTGCTTTGTCCGAGCGAAATGGACGGCCCCTCGGGATAGAACACGTCAAAGACCAGCGGATCGCGTTGCGCAAATTCAAACGTCTTCTCGGGTGCATCCTCCATCACAAAAGGCGAAAGATACGCACCAAGCTCTGCAATCTCGACCGACAGATCGTACACGCTGTCCGAGTGGTCGGGCGAGCGCACGCCCAGCACGAACTTGACGTCGCCAAGATCGTACTCCTCGATCAGCGATTTCGCACCGCGGATCACACCGATCACCGCGCCTGCCGTTGCGCAGGTGCAATCGGTATCAAAGCCGCAGTTGAGCGCGTCCATCGAGGTCTTGATCAGATCCATGTTGCCCTTGAGCAATGCGGTCAGTGTGATGCCGATATTCTGAAACAGATTGGTGCAGTCGGGATGGCCGTACTTGTGCAAAATATACTTCAATACCGTTTTCACGTCGTCGTACTGCGCACACCATGCAAGCGTGTCCATGATCAGGGTGCGGATCTTACACTTGGCGGGAATTTCAGCAAGCGCGATTTCGATCAGCCTTTCAAGATCGCTCTCATAGAACGCAGCGGATTCAAGGGCTGCGAAGAATTTCTCCGCATATACGCTCTCGCCCTTGTGATCCAGGCAACCGTCCATGGTAGACACGTCTGCTGCCCTTCCCGGTTGCGCGGGATACAGGCAAGCCCAGATCTCACTTCTGATGGGGCAGCCCATGCCCTCTATATAAAAATCATTGCAAAATCTGCCGCTTTCGGGCGGATAAATACCCTTTTCGTAATTCTTGCGCATGATGGCATACTCACCGGGCGAATAATCGCAGTTCTCGCAAAAGCAACGGAGCAGATCGTAGGAGGAAAAATTCTCATCGTATTTCTTGACCACATCCAACCAAAGCACCTGCAAGTCAAGGTCGTCGTTTGGCAGCATGGTATTGATCATTTCGGGCTTGAACTGCAATTCCAGCGGCATCTTGATGCCCTCGTAGGGCGCGCCCATAGTCCCTGCGACCGTTTTGCCCAAAAAACAGCCGTATACCTTGTCCAAATATTGTGCGTACGTCATACTATCACTTCTCCATCAGCTCCAACGCCCGCTCCAGCTGCTCCATGAAATATGCCGGGCGGTTGTTTACGTATTTCTTAATGGCGGAATATTCCTTCTGCCAGGTTTTGAGTGTATAGCCGTTGCCGATCGCCCAGCCCCAGCAATCCAGATGGCGCTCCATTTCGGGCTTGATGGCGTTTGCACCCAAAGACAGCTCGGAAAGCAGCAGCTCGACCGACTCCTGCGAGGTCATTTTTTCGCAAACGGCCACGAACTTGGCGCAAAATTCCTCATTTCGCAGGCAATAAGCCAGCATGCACTGCAGTCCCAGCGAATCGGGATACAGCTGCTGCTCACCGTGATACGAATACAGACCGTGATAGTCCACGAAATTGCCCAGGGTACGGTAGAAGCTGTCCACCTCGGCCGTCGTATCCAGCTCAGGGCAAACGTGAGCGGAATCATATCTGCCAAGTCCCAGGTCGCAGTCACGCGTCATAAATCTCCACTTACCGTCCGTGATCTCAATTCCCTCGACGGGCGCACCCGTATATCTCCACAGCTTGACGTTATTGTGCGGCCAGTCGTGATTGGAGGTATACAGATTGAGCGCGAAATACTCGGCAAGGCTATCCATATCCACCAGCGTTTTCAGCGTGTCAAAATATGCATCGTTGCCCTTTTTGTAAGCCTTGGCCACATCCGAGCAGATCTTTTCCCATGCCTTGATCTCGGCAGCATTTTCGCTGTCGTAATAGAACCAGTCCCCGTCAAAGCGGCCGCCGCGCGAGGTATCCAGCTCGCTCTTGACCACGACCACGTCATCGTCAAGCACACCGTACACGCGCTTGACGTAGTCCTCGTTCATGTTCTCCTTCATATCCAGAATGCCGTAATATTCTCCGTTGACGTATACCACGGCAAATGCGGAGCATGCATAGTCCAGCTTTTCGGTGACGTGGGCTGCAAAATTGTTGACCGCATTGTCGCGCAAAAGCGATGCATTCAGCGGATCGCAGGAGTTGTGCAGGAGCGAATCGTTGCCGCCGTTTCGCAAAATCAGGCTGTCGTATCTGTCCAGCACCTTGCCGGCATCCTCACCCGAGCGCACCACGCGATCCTCAAAGAAAGCATAGCGGAAGGTTCCCTTGCCCTCGTAAATATCGGTTTCGTAATATCCCGTTTTGCGGGCGATGATCTTGAACGACTTTTGCGAAAGCGCACGCGAAGAGCCGCCGAAAATGCGCATGCCGCCATCCTGCGAGATCACTCGCTCGCCCTCGGGTGTGATGATCTCGATGTGCGTGGGAATTTCGATCTTTTCGGTATAGCGCGCGCACAGCGTATCAAAATCGTCCGGCTCCAACGTCAGCGAAACGGTAAACAGTGCCGCTGCCGATTCGGCATATGCAATATACGTGTGCGTCACAACCTTGCCCACAATATTGCCCTTGGCATCAAAGCAGGCTGCGCGGATGACCTGCGCATCCCCCTTGGGGACCTTGATGCTTTGGTCAAACGTCTTGGACTTTTTGGTGGGCAGGCTGCCGTCGGTGGTGTAGCGCACGGTATACTCCGTCCCCTCGGGGGCAGACAGCGTCAGCTCCTGCGACGCTTTATACAAGCCGCCCTCGACCGAGAATACGGGATCGGTCAGGTTGACGGGCTGCACCGGCACTTGCGCGGACTCCTGCTCGCTCGGCACCTCTTGCGTGTCGGTTTGTTGCGTGTCGGTCTGCGTGCTTTGCTGTCCTGCGTCCGGTCCGTTTCCGCACGCTGTCAGCACACCGGACAATAAAACGAATATCAGCAATAAAGATAAGACTTTTTTCATACGTTGATTGCCGCCTTCCCATAATTTTTCGACTTCATTGTATCATATTTTTTCTCGCTTTGGGCAGCTTTAGAAAAATGTTCACAAAAAATTGTAAATTAGCCCGTGCCTATTGCCTTTCGTGCAGGAATTTGTTATAATAAGATAAATAAAACAAACTACGGGAGGCTGCATATGAAAATTTTGCGCATCGTAACCGAAAATGATCTGATCCGTTTTGATACCGACGCAGACGGCGCGGTTGAGGTTCTTTCTTACCGCAGCACTTTTTGCACGGATCAGCCCGTGGCAAGGGCAAGTGCCGTTGCAGAAAGCGGCAGCTTTACGCTCCCCTTGACACAGGGAGGATGTGACGGCAGATTCTTATATTACGTCATCAGCACGCAGGGCAAAGCCTGCGACGGAGCGCACTACGTGCAAAGCATGGGTGCTTCAAAAAGACAGGCTCCCTACCCCGTGACCGAGAGCAAAAAGGGGCTGCAGGTCACCATGGTTCACGACGCTATCAACCTTGGCGTCAAGCATGCGGCACTCAACGTCAACTTAGGCTCATTTTTGTGGTGCGAGCCTGTAGAGGGCGACACCATTCCCTACACCTTTGACGGGGAGGAATTCTACTTCCGCAAATCCGTCGTGGAGCAGAACGACGCGCGCGTGCGCGAGCTGACGCAGGCGGGCGTGATCATTACCTACATCCTGCTCAACGCCCACACCTGGGGCTGGGTACAGACGCCGGACGACCTTTGGGAGATCATCAGGCATCCCGGCTTTTGCGAGGGCGGCAGAATTTCGGCCTTCAATCTGCATAACGAGCGTGCCGTTCGCTACTATATGGCCTGGATCGCATTTTTGACAGACCGCTACACCCTGGAGGGCGCACCCTACGGCAGAGCCGTCGGCCACATCGTGGGCAACGAGGTCAACTCGGGCTTTGAATGGTGCAACATGGGTGAGGTGAGCTTGGAGCAATACGTTTACGACTACACCGCCTCCTTGCGCCTTTGCTGGCAGGTCTCCACCTCGATCTGGTCGGATGCGCGCACCTACATTTCGCTGGACCACTTCTGGACAGGCTCTAACTTTGATGCCAACCCCAACCGCTTCTACGGCTCGAAATACGTGCTGGAGGAGCTTGTGCGCCTTGGCAAGACCGAGGGTGAGATCGGCTGGAACGTGGCGCACCACCCCTATCCCGAAAATCTGAATTTCCCAGATTTCTGGAACGATACAACCGCCACCGACGACGAGAACACCTACCGCATCACCTTCAAGAACCTGGAGGTACTGGCACAATTCTTGTACAGGGAGGACTGCCTGTTCGAGGGGCAGCGCCGCCGTATCATTCTCTCCGAGCAGGGCTTTAACTCGCACAACACCGCAACAAGCGAGGTGCTGCAGGCCATGGCTTACGGCAAAGCCTACCGCAAATGCATGGAGATCCCCGAGATAGACAGCTTTATTCTGCACGCCCACCAGGACAACAAGGGCGAATTCGGTCTTAACCTCGGACTTTGGCGCCGCAGACCGGAAAACAGCGTACCCGATACCCCCAAGCCCATTTATTACGTTTTCAGAGATATAGACAAAAAGGACGAGAAGGGCGTTTACCACTGGCAAAGATACTGATCAAGGAGAACCTTTATGAAAAAATGTTTGACCATCCTACTGTGCGCCTGCCTGCTGCTTGGCTGCATCCCTGCCCTTGGCGCGCTCGCGTCCGGGCAGACGACAGCCGAAAGCACGGGACAGACGACAGGCGAAAGCACGGGACAGACCACAAGGCCGCAGAGCGCAAGCTATATGCCCCTCAATCCCTCGCAGGGCTTTGGCGGAGGAACCTTTTCCATCACCATGCCTGCGCAAAGCAACGCCACTTCCTACTCCATTTACTGGGGTGACGCCCAAGGCAATAAGCTCCCAGGATACACCGCTCTGCACACCGACAAGATCACGTCCTCATCGATCTTAGCCGTGGTGAGTGACGGCTTTACCGTCCCCGCGCAGGCCAAAACACTTCTGATCTACACAAGCAGCGAGCAATACGGGGAATGTCTTGTCCCTTATAAGCTTGATCTGCCCAAGATCACCTTGCCCGGAACCGGCAAAAAGCTGGCAGAATTCGTGGTGGTATCCGATCTGCACATCGGCCGCGACAAGATCGCCGAAAAGAACTTTGTCGCCATGCTGCGGGACGTCAAGACGACCGCTCCGAATGCATCGGGCATTATTGTGGTGGGTGACGCGGTGGATTCAGCATCCGATGCAAACTACGCGCTTTTTGATCAGCTTTACGCCTCCGTTCCGGGTGCTGCCCCCATCTATCGCGGCATTGGCGATGCGGAATATCTGACACCCGGCTCTTATGCATACGATGCCACAGCGCACAGCGCAAATCTGCAGAAATTTCTCAATCACGTAAAAGCGCCCACAAGCACCAAGCTCCAAACACAGTACTACACCTACTCGCTGGGCGGATGCCATATGGTCTTTATCGGTGCGGATTCCTACATAGACGGCAATGCCGTATACTCCGACAAGCAAATCAACTGGCTGCAGTCCGTTCTTTCCCATATTTCCGCCGACGAGCCTGTTTTCATTTTCATGCATGAGCCGATCACAGAAACCGTTTCGGGCAGCTCCTCCTTGCAGGGGTACGGCAACGTTTACAACTTCATGCAGATGCAATCCACGATCGAGCTGCATCCCAAGGCATTCGTGTTCAACGGTCACACCCACTGGACCATGGAAGCGGATCGTACCGTACACGTATTCAAAAGCGGTGCCAGAGCCTTCAACACGGCATCCGTTGCCTCCCTTTGGAACGATAAGGGCGGCGCGGGCTATGAGATCGCAGGCAGTCAGGGATATTACGTGACGGTATATGAGGATGCCGTACTGATCCGCGGCAGAGATTTTGCCACAGGCCAATGGATCGCGCAGGCAGAATTCCTGCTTTCCACCAAAAAACCGGCTGAAACCACTCAAACCGTTACCACCGCAGCCCCCAAAGCAACCACCGCGGCAACTACCGAGGCCGAGACCGAGCCGGCCGAGGAGAGCATTCTTTCCGAGCTTGGCTTGCCGCTTTGCATCCTGGCCGTGATGGCACTGATCGCATTCGTGATCGTGTTCAGAAAGCCCAAGGATCCCGAAACCTGAAAAAAATTTTGATATACGGAGGTACCGATCATGAGTACGGCTCTTTTACTTGAAATTTCCGAAAAGCTGCAGCGCGGCAAGGCAAAGGACGTGTCCGCCTTGGTCACACAGGCACTGGAGGAGAATATCGCCCCCGAGACCATTCTCAACGAGGGACTTGTCAGCGGCATGAACGTCATTGGTGACAAATTCCGCAACAACGAGGTCTTTGTCCCCGAGGTGCTGGTTGCGGCACGCGCCATGAATGCAGGATTGAAGATCCTCAAGCCCGCACTTTCGGGCGCAGGCGTCGAACCGCTTGGCACGGCAGTCATCTGCACGGTCAAGGGCGACATGCACGACATTGGTAAGAATCTGGTCAAGATGATGATTGAGGGCCAGGGCATTGCCTGCATTGACCTTGGCGTGGACGTAGATCCTCAGGTCATTGTGGACACGGTCAAGCAAAACGACGTGCAGCTTGTCTGCCTCTCCGCACTTCTGACCACCACCATGCACGGCCAGAAGGACGTGATCGACGCGCTCAGCGCCGCAGGACTGCGCGATAAGGTACGCGTGATGGTGGGCGGTGCGCCCATTACGCAGGAATTTGCAAATGAGATCGGTGCGGATTGCTACACGCTGGACGCTGCAAGTGCTGCCAAGGAAGCAAAGCGCCTGATCCTTGAAATGCGTAACTGATCGGAGTTATTTTATGAAATACAACATGCACGCATGGGCGGCCTCGCTTGCACAAAGCCGCCGCCCCATGCCCCTTCTTTCCTTCCCCTCGGCACAGCTGACAGGCACAAGCGTTTTTGACATCACGCACGACGCTCGCAAGCAGACCGAGGGGATTGTTGCAATCGCCAAGCGCACCAATGCTGCCGCCGCCGTTTGCATGATGGATCTCTCGGTGGAGGCCGAGGCACTTGGCTGCACACTCTCTGCATCCGAAAACGAGGTTCCTACCGTGGTCGACGTACTGATCTCGGACGAGGACGAGGCGCGCGCACTCGAAATCCCCCCAATAGGTGCAGGCCGAACTGCTCTTTACGTACAAGCCGCAGCCGATGCCAAGGCACTTGTGACAGACCGTCCCGTGCTGGCAGGCATGATCGGCCCTTTTTCGCTGGTCGGCAGACTCATGGACGTGACCGAGGCGCTGGTCAACTGCATCGCGGACGAGGAGTTCGTGTACGCTGCGCTGGAAAAGGTCACGCCTTTCCTGATCAGCTATGCAAGGGCTTACAAGGATGCAGGAGTTGACGGCATTATCATGGCAGAGCCACTTGCGGGGCTTCTTTCCCCTGCGCAGGAAAAGGAATTCTCCGCGCCTTACGTCAAGCAGATCGTAGACGCTGTGCAGGACGAATCCTTTATCGTCATTTACCACAACTGCGGCCCCAACGTGCCGCTCATGACAGACTCACTGTATGCAAACGGTGCTGCCGCCTACCACTTTGGCGACGCCATCGACCTTGCAGACATACTGGCCAAAATGCCTGCCGACCGTCCCGTATGCGGCAATATCTCTCCTGCAGGAGAATTTTTGGGCGGCACGCCCGAAAGCATGACGGCTGCCGTGCGTGATCTGAGAGCGGCATGCAAGAAATACCCCAACTTTGTGCTTTCCTCGGGTTGTGACATTCCGCCCGCGGCCAAATGGGACAACATTGACGCATTTTTTGCGGCAGCGGAGGGCAGCATATGAGCATGACAGCCTCTGAGCGCTTTCGCCGCTATCTTTCGGGGCAGAGCGTTGACCGCATGCCCGCCATTGAATGGGCGCCCTGGTGGCACCTGACCACAGATCGCTGGTATGGCGAGGGCTTGCCTGCCGATTGCGTGGGTGTGGATGCCGTGCAGGGCTACTTTGGCCTTGACCGTTGCCTGCAAACGGGCGTTTCCTATTTCACTCCCGCCTCTCCCACGGTCATTCCCGGCTCGGGGATCGGCTGCATGGAGGATGAGGAGGACTGGGCGCGCATTGCCCCCACGCTGTTCCCCGATGTGCGCACCGTAATCCCCGAGACGCACTTTGATTGGCTGCGCGCCACGCACGAGCGCGGAGATACGCTGCATTTTTTCACGGTCGAGGGCTTTTTCTGGTATCCGCGCGTGCTGTTCGGCATTGAAAATCACCTTTACAGCTTTTACGACTATCCCGAGCTTTACAAACAGATGTGCCGGTCGTATTCCGACTGGCTGATCGAGCTGTTTGATTACGTTTTCTCACGCTTCCACTTTGATTTTATGAGCTTTGCCGAGGACATGAGCTACAATTCGGGCCCCATGATCTCCAAGGATTGCTTTGATGAATTTTTAGCACCCTTCTACCGTAAGGTCATTCCCGTCATTCACAAGCACGGCATTCCCGTGTTCATTGACTCGGACGGTGATATTACCATGGCGGTGGATTGGTACGCCTCGGTCGGTGCGGACGGCATGTTCCCTTTGGAAAGACAGGCGGGCGTGGACGTTTCCACTTACCTTGACAAGCAGCCCGATATGGCCTTTCTCGGTCACTTTGACAAGATGTGTATGAAGTTCGGCAAGGACGCCATGCGTGCCGAGTTTGAGCGCATCCTGCCCTCGCTGCAGCGCGGCAAGGTGATCGCTTCGGTGGATCACCAGACGCCTCCCGACGTTTCGATCGACAACTATCGCGACTACGTTTCCCTTTTGCACGAATATGCCGCACGCGTCACACACAAAGACGGCAATATTTCCCCCTGTCCCGTATTCAAGGGACAAGAAAGGAGCCAAAAATGACCAATCGCGAACGCGCCATGAATATTTTGCACTACAAGCCCGTTGACCGCATGCCTGCCGTACATTTCGGCTACTGGCCGGAGCTTTTGTTGGAATGGGCTGAGCAAGGCAAGATCTCCCACGATCTCGCCCGCGCCTGGGCGGACGGCAACGCTGCCGACAGCGAGCTTGACCGCCTGCTTGGCTGGGATTTCAACTGGTACCGCACTGTGGGCGCGCACAACTCTCTGCTCCCCGGCTTTGAGCACAAGATCATTGAAACGCTGCCCGACGGCACGCAGCGCGTGCAGGGCTACAACGGTCTGATCGAGCGCATTCGTCCCGGTGTGACCTCGATTCCCTCCGAGGACGACTACCTGCTCAAGGACAGAGAGGCATTCGAGACGCTTTACCGTCCCAAAATGCAGTTCTGTCCCCAGCGAGTCAATTACGAATACTTCAAGCATTTCAACGAGACGCGCGATCCCGACGTCCCCATCGGCCTGCACCTTGGCTCTGTGCTGGGCGACATCCGCTCCATGGTTTCGGTGGTAGGTATGAGCTATCTGATGTACGACGAGGATGAGGATCTGTTTGCCGACGTAGTGGACGCTTATGCCGACATGCAATATACGTGTGCCGAGGAGATCCTCAAAACAGGTGCGAAATTCGATTTTGCCCACTACTGGGAGGACATATGCTTCAACTCAGGGCCGCTGCTCTCGCCCGATAAATTCGAGGAGCTTTGCGCCAAGCACTACAAAAAGAGATACGACCTTTGCCACGCGTACGGCATTGACATCATTTCTCTGGACTGTGACGGCGTGACCGACCGCCTGCTGCCCATCTGGTACCAAAACGGCGTCAACGTCATGTTCCCCATTGAGATCGGTACGTGGGGCGACCAATTTGAGGCGGCTCGCCAAACATACGGCAAGGGCATGCTTGGCGTGGGCGGCATGGACAAGACCGTGCTGCGCCTTGACAAGGCGGCCGTCGACAAGGAGCTGGAAAGATTGGTACGCCTTTCGGCTCTTGGCGGCTTTATTCCCTGTCCCGACCACAGACTCATGCCCGGCACCAAGTTTGAGCTGGTGCAATACTATGCCGAAAAGGTCAAAGAGATCCGCTTATGAGTAACGAAATTCGCCTCCGACTGGGCTCTTCCTCGGTCGGACAAAACCTATCCGATTATCTGACGCGTGCCGGCTACCCCTTACACGCCGATTGCGGCGGCAAAGGAAAGTGCGGCAAATGCCGCGTAAGATTGGTGGAAGGACACTTATACGATTCCCCCGCATGCACGAGCTTTGCAACACCCGATGAAAACGGCTACGTGCTTGCCTGCCGCACATGGTGCTGCGGCGGCGCGATCATTGCCTTCTGTGCCCTTCAGGGTGAGGGGCTGACCGATTTTGCAGGACAGTGCAAGACCGCCGATCCCTCCGATACTACCCTTGGCCTTGCCCTGGACGTTGGCACCACCACGCTGGCCATGGCCTTGGTGGACACCGAGGACGGCAGCGTGCTTTCCACCACCTCCGCGCTCAACGCGCAAGCGGCCTTTGGCGCGGACGTGATCAGCCGCATTGAAGCCATCATGCAGCATCCCCAAGCGCTGGCGCAAATGCAGCATCTGCTGCTTGACGAGGTGCGCCGTATGGCCGACACCTTGCTTTCGGGCAAAAGCGCGCAACACATGGTCGTGGCAGGCAACCCTACCATGCTGCATATCCTTTGCGGCATCTCGCCCGTATCCATGGGCGCATATCCCTTTACCCCCGTCTTTACCGGAACCAAACACGTGTCCGGTAAAGAGCTGGAGCTGCCCGTGAACACCGTGACGCTGCTGCCAAGCATTTCCGCCTTTGTAGGCGGGGACATCACGGCAGGTATGGCACACTGCTCCCTGACCGACTCCCCCTCTCCCGTGCTTTTGGTGGACGTTGGCACAAACGGGGAGATCGTACTCTTTACAGGCACGCAAAACGGCAGCCGCCTGTATGCCGCATCGGCTGCGGCAGGCCCTGCCATGGAGGGCGCAGGCATTTCCACGGGCATGGGCGGTGTTGCGGGCGCGGTTTGTGCCGTGCGCTTGCAGCAAGGTCGCCCCTACCCCATCTGCTCCACCGTGGGCGATGCGCCTGCCAAGGGCATTTGCGGCAGCGGTCTGATCGATCTTGCGGCCGCGCTGTATCAGCATGAGATCATTGACGAAACGGGCGCGTTTGCGTCGGGCGAGAGATACGTTTACGCGACAGCGCAGGACGGCACACCGCTCTCGCTGACGCAAGCCGATATCCGCGCCCTGCAGCTTTCCAAAAGCGCCATTCGCGCAGCCATCGAGGCGCTTTGCGCGCACGCGGGCATTTCTCCCGCACAGCTTGACCGCATCTGTCTTGCGGGCGGTCTTGGTTACTACATGAACGTTGACTCCGCAGTCAAAATCGGGCTCTTGCCGCAGAACGTACCCGTACAAAGCCTTGGCAACGCGGCTCTTGGCGGTTGCGTGCGCGTGCTGTGCGATGCTGCTGTGCTTGCAAGGATCGAGCGCCAGGCCGAACAATGCAGCACGCTGGAGCTTAGCACAAACGCGGTGTGGAGTCAGGCATTTATGGAGCATATGATGTTCCCTTACGAGGATGAATGAAGATGGATGAACAAAGAAAGAATCAGATAGAGCAGCTCTTGCGTGCGGATACGCTTCCCTTTGCGGTGCATGAGCTTGCATGGCTTTCCCCATGCGACGTTCCCTTTGACGCGCGTGTGCGCGATATGTGCAAAAGCAACCGCTGCGGTCTTTACGGCAAGACATGGACCTGTCCGCCCGGTGTGGGCGATTGGGAGGCCTTGCGCGACGAATGCCACTCCTATGCATACGCGTTGGTCTATACCACCAAGCACACCTTAGACGACGATTTCGATTTTGAGGGCATTACGGACGCAGGCGTACACCACAAGCAGTTGGATCGCGCGCTTGCATCCGCGCTTGACGCAGCGGGCATCCCCCACCTGCTTTACAGCGCAGGCGGCTGCAGCATATGCAAGACCTGCACCTATCCCGACGCCCCCTGCCGCCATCCCGAGCAAGTGCATCGCTCCATGGAGGCCTGCGGCATTGACGTGGGTGCGCTCTCACGCGCCTGCGGCCTGCGCTACAACAACGGCCCCTTGACCGTGACCTACTTTTCCATGCTGGTGTTTGCATAAATATCTTATCAAACGAAAAACCGCAGGAGCTGACCATAGATCAGCTCCTGCGGTTTTTTATTCAGTTCTTATTCCACCACGACCACACCGTCTTGCTTGACGGTGACTGTCATGCCGTCCTTGACGTAGGAAAGGAACTTATCGCCAAGGCAATCCACGACGGGCA
>JAZUSJ010000050.1:0-13719 GCA_045606685.1 Eubacteriales bacterium | reverse complement strand
ACCACCTCCACCCTTCAGCAGGAGGCCTCTCGCAAGCTCAGCTTCCAGTCGCAGCGTATCATGCGCGTGGCGCAGGAGCTTTACGAGGGTATCAACGTCGGCTCCGAGAACGGCGGCGTACAGGGCTTGATCACCTATATGCGTACCGACTCCTTGCGTATCTCCGAGGAGGCACAGGGCGCGGCACTGGCGTATATTGCAGGCAAGTACGGTGAGCAGTACTGTCCCGCAACCCCCAGAACCTATAAGGTCAAGGCAGGCGCACAGGATGCGCACGAGGCCATCCGTCCGACCAAGGTCGACCTTGAGCCTCTCAAGATCCGTAAATATCTGACCACCGATCAGTACCGCCTTTATAAGCTGATCTGGGAGAGATTCGTGGCAAGCCAGATGCAGTCCGCAGAGCTGGCAACGCTGAGCGTGGACTTTGTATCCGAGGGCTACATCTTCCGCGCAGGCGGTTATACCGTCACCTTCCCCGGCTATATGGTCATGTACGAGGAATCCACCGATGAAAAGGCGGATGAGAACGATCCCGACCAGATGAGTGACATCCGTCTGCCCGATATGCAGAAGGGACAGGTGTGGAGCAGCGATTCGATCGATCCTGCGCGTCATTTCACCGAGCCGCCCGCACGCTATACCGAGGCGACTCTGATCAAGAACCTGGAAGAGAAGGGCATCGGCAGACCTTCCACCTATACCACCATCATCACCAATATTTCCAAGAATTACGTGTCCCGTGACGGCAAGTCGCTCTGCCCCACCGCATACGGTGAGGTCACGACCAAGCTCATGGAGGAGAATTTCAATTCGATCGTGGATTACCGCTTTACCGCACGCATGGAGAGCGATCTGGACTCGATCGAAAAGGGCAGCGTACCCATGAACAGCGTGCTGGATAAGTTCTGGAGTAATTTCTCCGGCCAGCTGGAGAGCGCGGAGCAGGCGCTGGCATCCACCAGCTACGAGCTGCCCGTGGAAAAGACGGATATCATCTGTGACAAGTGCGGCGCGACCATGATCGTCAAGAACGGCCGCTTTGGCAAGTTTGCCGCATGTCCCAACTATCCCACCTGTAAGAATACCAAGCCTCTGAACGCAGGCAAGCCTGCCGATAAGGAAGAGGGCGAGCAGACCGAGAAAAAGGTCGTGGTGGCTGATTTCAAGTGCGAAAAGTGCGGCGGCGATATGGTGCTGCGCTCGGGCAGATACGGCAGCTTCTATGCTTGCGCAAATTACCCCACCTGCGCGTTCACCAAGCCCAGAACCAAGGATATCGGCGTTCCTTGCCCCAAGTGCGGCAGCAAGGTGGTCATGAAGTACGGTAAGAATAAGACCGTATTCTACAGCTGTGAAAAGTATCCTGCCTGCGATTTTTCGTCCTGGGATATGCCTGTTGGCGAGAAATGCCCCGATTGCGGCGGTACGCTGTTCCGCAAGAAGGGGAAGGCGCTCATCGTTTGCCACGATAAGGCCTGCGGATACACCAGAGCCGCCACCGAAAAAGAAATGACCGGTGAGGGTGAAGCATAATGGCAGAGCATATCTCGATCCTGGGCGCGGGACTTGCAGGCAGTGAGGCCGCATGGCAGGCTGCCGAGCGCGGTGTCAAGGTGCGCCTTTACGAAATGAAACCGCAAAAATATACCCCTGCACACCATGCCCCCACCTTTGGTGAGCTGGTCTGCTCCAACTCCTTGCGCTCGGATGCTTCGTCCAATGCCGTGGGACTGCTCAAGCAGGAGATGCGTGCCATGAATTCGCTGATCATGCAGGCAGCGGATGCCACGCGCGTTCCCGCAGGCTCTGCGCTGGCTGTGGACAGAGTGCTGTTTTCCGAGTTTATTACAAGCAAGCTGCGCAATCACCCCAACGTGGAGGTGATCGAAGCGGAATGCAGCGGCTTGCCCGACGATGGGATCACGGTGATCGCCACAGGCCCCTTGACAAGTGAGCCGATGGCAGAGTTTATCCGCGAAGGGCTTGGCTGCAACGGCTTGCACTTCTTTGACGCAGCGGCACCCATCGTGGATGCCGACAGCATCAATATGGATATCGCGTTTTTCGCCTCCCGCTACGATAAGGGGGATGCGGATTATATCAACTGCCCCATGAATAAGGAGCAGTACGATGTCTTCTACCAAGCACTCATCTCGGCAGAGGAGGCTGCGCTCAAGGAATTTGACCGTGAGCAGCAAAAGGATCTGACCGTGTTTGAGGGCTGCATGCCGGTCGAGGTCATGGCGCGTCGTGGGTATGACACCCTGCGCTACGGCCCGCTGAAGGCGGTAGGTCTGATCGATCCCCGCGTGGGCAAGGAATTCTATGCGGTGGTGCAGCTGCGTAAGGAAAACAAGGAGGGTACGATGTACAACCTCGTGGGCTTCCAGACGCATCTGACCTTTCCCGAGCAGCGTCGCGTATTCCGCCTGATCCCCGGCCTTGAAAATGCCGAATTTTTGCGCTACGGTGTCATGCACCGTAACACCTACCTCAACTCTCCCGGTCTGCTTGGCGCGGATTATGCCATGCTTTCCCGCCCGGATGTGTATTACGCAGGGCAGATGACCGGCGTGGAGGGCTACGTGGAATCGGCCGCTTCGGGACTTGTTGCAGGCATCAATGCGGCAAGACGCGCCAAGGGTATGCAGGCACTTATCCTGCCGCGCACTACCATGATCGGTGCTATGGCACAGTACGTGCAAAACGGCAGCGTGGGATCCTTTGTTCCCATGAATGCCAACTTCGGCATCATTCAGATGCCCGAGAAAAAAGTGAAGGGGGGCAAGGCGGCCAGAAACGCGGTGATTGCCGAAACTGCCGTTGCCACCATTCAAGCAATGCTGCCCGAGATCAACGCTTGAAAAAATCGGGCAGGGAAAGGACCCTTATGAACCATTCCGTGAACTGCTATCCCAAGCCTGCGGCCCTGCTGCAGGAAAGGCTGGGGTATCGATTTACCAATATTACATATCTGCAGAAGGCGCTGACGCATTCCTCTTACTCCAACGAGCAGGGGAATAAGAATCACCACCTGCTTTGCAACGAGCGACTGGAATTTTTGGGTGACTCGGTGCTATCGGTGGTGGTCAGCCGCTATCTGTATACCGCATATCCCGATCTGGCCGAGGGTGAGCTGACGAGATTGCGCGCAGAGCTGGTTTGCGAGCGTGCGCTCTCCGCCTTTGCCAACGAGATTGGCCTTGGTGATTACCTTTTGCTGGGCGTTGGCGAGGAGAAGAATCGCGGCAGAGAGCGCAGATCCATTCTGGCAGACGCGTTTGAAGCCGTGCTTGCCGCCATTTATCTGGATGCGGGCGACCTTGGCTTTGCAAGCGTGAGCGAGCTGCTTTTGCCCTTGATCCAAAAGGAGATCGCCAATACCGAGGTGCAGGGCAGCCGTGATTACAAAACGCTGCTGCAGCAGTTTGTGCAGCAGACCGAAGGTGACTTTTTGGAATACGTGACGGTTGGCGAGAGCGGGCCTGATCACCAAAAGACCTTTACGGTTGAGGCAAGGCTCAATTCCAACATCATAGGCCGCGGCACAGGCCCCTCCAAGCGCCGCGCCGAGCAAAACGCCGCGTGTCAGGCTCTGGCACTGTTCGGTGTCCAGTCATGAGCCGACACCTCAATATTCCCATTTTTATTCCGCACTTAGGCTGTCCTCACACCTGCGTATTTTGTAACCAGCGCTCCATTTCGGGGCAGCAGAGCTTTGATTTTGAGGCGGTGGACGGACAGATTCTGCAGGCACTTTCTACCACAAGCGAGCAGGATACGGCCGAGATCGCCTATTTCGGCGGCTCCTTTACGGGCATTGACCGTGAGCTGATGCGCCGCTTGCTGGACGTGGCCGAGAGATACGTGCAAAACCCAATCGCGGGCAAGGCACGCGTAAGGGGCATTCGCATGTCCACGCGCCCCGACTATATTTCAGAGGAGATCCTTGACATCCTGTCGCACTACAGCGTGCGTACGGTGGAGCTTGGTCTGCAGAGCATGGACGACGCGGTGCTTGCCGCCTGTGAGCGCGGCCACAGCGCACAGTGCGCCAAAAAGGCGTGCCGCATGCTGCTGGACGCGGGCTACGAGGTGGTCGGACAGATGATGATCGGCCTTCCCGGCAGCTGCCTGCAAAGCGAGCTGGAAACCGCAGGAGAGCTGTGCGAGCTTGGCGTGCATGCAGCGCGTATCTATCCCACCGTGGTGTTTGCGCACACAAGGCTGTGCGATATGATGCAGATGGGAGAGTACGTGCCGCTGACCGTGGATGAGGCGGTGACGCGCAGTGCAAAGGTGCTGCGCGTGTTTGAGGCGCATGGTGTGCAGGTCATTCGGATCGGCCTTTGCGCATCTGATAACCTTGGCGATCCTGCCTGCGCCGTGGCAGGGGCTGCGCATCCCGCGCTCGGAGAGCTGGTAAGATCCGAGCTTTATTACCAAAATTTGAGAGAATTGCTGCTGGGTGCGCCTGCACCCGTGCAGACCTTATATATTCCTGCCCGTGCGCTGTCCATGGCCATCGGACAGCACAGGCAGAATCTTTTGCGACTCCAGGAGGAATTCGGTAAGCAGCTGCGCATGGTTGCGGATGCGTGTGCCGAACAACCTCGATTCTGAGAAAAGGAGACGGAACATTGTACTTAAAATCGATTGAATTGCAAGGCTTCAAATCCTTCCCGGACAGAACCAAGCTGGTTTTTGACAACGGCATGGTGAACGAGCAGGCGGGCGTGACCGTCATTGTCGGCCCGAACGGAAGCGGCAAGTCCAACATTGCGGACGCTATGCGGTGGGTACTGGGTGAGATCTCGTCCAAAACCCTGCGCGGTACCAAAATGGAGGACGTTATCTTCGGCGGTGCGGACAGCCGCCGCCCCATGGGCTATGCAGAGGTATCGGTTACCTTTGATAACACGGGGGAATTTGCAAAGCTGGATTGCCCTTACGACGAGGTGACTGTCACAAGACGTTACTTCCGCCAGGGAGAGAGTGAATATTTCATCAACCGTCGCGCGGTCAGATTGCGCGATATCTACGAGCTGTTCATGAACACGGGTATCGGCCGTGACGGTTATTCGATCATCGGTCAGGGCAGAATTGCCGAGATGGTATCGCGTAAGAGTGACGAGCGCCGCAGCACCTTTGAGGATGCTTCGGGTATTGCCAAGTACCGCCACAAGAAAAACGAGGCGGAGAGAAAGCTGGCCAAGGCCGAGGAGAATATGGTGCGTATCATGGACGTGTTCACCGAGGTACAGGCGCAGGTCGGCCCTCTGGAAAAGGAAGCGGGCAAGGCCAAGCGTGCCATTGAGCTGATGGACAGCAAAAAGCGCGCGGACGTCAGCCTGTGGCTGTACGATACCGATCGCTTCAGAAACGAGATCGCGGTGGCAGAGGATGCGCTCAAGCATTCGGCCTTTGATCTGCAAACGGCCGAGGATTCGCTGCAGGCCATGGAAATGCAGAACAACCGCCTGTTTGAGGCTTCGCAGTCCAATAAGATGGCATCCGAGCAGCTGCTGACGCAGATCCGTGAGCAAACGCAGGAGAATCACACGCTGGACAGCGAATTCCGCGTGACAGAAAGCAATATTTTACACACCAAGGAGCTGATCGAGGCGGCCAATTCCTCCATGGCACTCTCTCAAAAGAACATGGAGCAGGAGCAGACGGCTTGCGGAGAGCATTCTGCGCGAATTCTTGCGCTTGCAGAGCAGAGCAAAAAGCTGGAGGAAGAGCAGGGCGCCATTGCCGAGGAGATCCGCACAACGCGTGCCAAGGTGGCCGTGCTGGAGGCAGATATTGCCACTGCGCTTTCCGATATCCGCGGGGCAGAGGCAGAGGCAACCGATATCCGCGTGCGCATTTCGGTTCTGGAGAACGCCAAAAATACGGGCAGCGACCGCAACAGCGATATCCTTGCCGATATGGAGACCTACGAGCGTGCCTCCGAGGCGCTGCAAAAGCAGAGCGCGGACAAGCAGAAAACGGTTGCGGATTATCAAAAGGCGATCGACGAGGCAACGGCTGAGATCGAGAGCTATAACAAGCAGCTGACCGAGCTGAACGCGGACTATGGAGATCTGATCGCTCAGCTCAATGACGTCAGACTGCGCCGCGATTCCGCACAGCAAAGGATCCAGAACTTCAAGCACATGGAAGAAAGCTTTGAGGGCTATGCAAACAGCGTGCGCTTTGTCATGAACAGATACGCCGAGGGAAAGATCACCGCACCCGGCGGTGCGCCCGTTGGCAAGATCTACGGCCCGCTTTCCAAAGTGGTGTCGGTGGATGAAAAATACGTCACGGCCATTGAAACCGCGCTGGGAGCAAACCTGCAGCATATCGTGGTGGACGATGAAGAGACCGCCAAGGCTGCCATGTACGCGCTCAAAAAGGGCGAGGCAGGCAGAGCGACCTTCTTCCCCTTGACCTCCATGCGTCCCTCTGCGCCCACACCCGAAATGCGTGATGCCTCGGGATACCGCGGCTATATTGCGGTAGCCGATACGCTTTTGGATTGCGACGATAAATTCCGTAACGTGGTTTCTTCGCTGATCGGCAGAACCGTGATTTTTGATAATATTGACAACGCCACAGCCATGGCCAAGGCGCTGCGCTACCGCGTACGCGTGGTCACGCTGGACGGCCAGCAGATCAATATGGGCGGCTCGTTTACGGGCGGCTCGGTGCGTCAGGGAGCAAGCGTGCTTGGCAGAGCGGCCGAGATCAAGAGATTGGAGGAAACGCGCAGCGCGTGTGAATCCGAAATGGCCAGGCTGCAAAAGGCTGCCGACCAGAAAAAGCAGCAGATCCAGGATGCCACCGACGACAAGGCATCAAGCGAGGATCGCCGAGAGCTGCTGGGCGTGCTGATGAGTACCGAGAGCGCACAGCTGGAGCAGATCAACGCCAAGATGGACGCCAACAATACGCTGCTTGAAAAGCTGCGTCAGGACTACGAGCAGATCATCGCCATGAGCGAGAGATACGAGGAGGATCTGGCCGTGCTGCAGGCAGACGAGCGCAGTGCCGTCCGCGTGGTGAACGAGATCACCGCGCTGCGTCAGAAAAAGGACGAGCAGCGACTGGATCTGGAGGATCATGTGGCAGAGCTGAACGACCGCATGACAGGCGTGATCATCAAAATCAGCGAAACCTCCAAGGATACCGAAACCGAGCATACGCTGTTGAGCGTTTGCCGTACCCGTGTGGATCTGTATGCCGATGAGATCCGCGCCTGCAAGGAGCGCATCGCCTCGCTGGAGGATATGATCGAGGGATATACGGTATTCCAGGCGGATAACAGACAGAAATATTCTGCTGGACAGCAAAGATTGCAGGAGCTGAACGCAAAGCGTGCCGATATCGAAAGCGATAACATGGACTTTGAGAAAAAGCTCAATGAAATGAATACCCGCATGCGCGAGAAGATGAATCAGAAGGAGATCATCTTCCGCGAATATACCAAGTGTGAAAACAAGCTCTCAAATCTGCGCGATGAGCTGGATAAGCTGTCAAGCAAGCTTTGGGACGATTACGAAATGACAAGAGCCGATGCCATTGCGCTGGGCTATCCTGCCATTACACCCGAAAACCGTCGCGAGATGGTGGCACTTCAGACCGAATGCCGCAATAAGCTGCGTGCGATCGGTCACGTGGATCTGGGTGCGGTGGAGAAATATCAGGATGTCAAGAAGAGATACGACGAGATGAATGAGCAGATCACCGATCTGGAAAAATCCCGCGCGGAATTGCTCAAGGTGATCGAGGGGCTGGAGTCCGAGATGAAGACCGTCTTTGTCGATTCCTTCAACAAGATCAACGAAAACTTCGGAAAGGTATTTGCCGAGCTGTTTGGCGGCGGCTCTGCCGAGCTGTCCTTGTCCGAGCCGGATAATATTCTGGAATCGGGTATTGAGATCAAGGCGGCACCTCCCGGAAAGATCATTAAGAATCTGATGCAGCTGTCGGGCGGTGAGCAGGCATTTATCGGCGTTGCGTTGTTCTTCGCTATCCTGAAGGTCAACCCCACCCCGTTCTGTATTCTGGACGAGATTGAGGCTGCCTTGGACGAGGTCAACGTAGAAAGACTTGCGCAGTACATCAAGAAGTACACCGACGGCACGCAGTTCATCATGATCACGCACCGTCGCGGTACCATGGCTGCGGCAACCAGACTGTACGGCGTCACCATGCCCGAGCATGGCATTTCCAAGGTGCTGACGCTGGACGTCAACGATATCGAGAAACAAAAGGAGAGTAACTGGGATGGCATTTTTGGATAAACTGAAGGCCGGACTCAAAAAGACAAAGGACGCACTGTTTGGCAAGGTTCACAACGTGCTTTCTAATTTCGTCCGTGTGGACGAGGATCTGCTTGACGAGCTGGAGGAGCTTCTGATCGAGGCAGACGTTGGCGTGGGTGCTACGGAGGAGATCATTGAAGAGCTTCGCGTGCGCATCAAGGACGGCAGGATCAAGGAAAAGGATGATGTGATGAAGGCGTTGCAGGAGCTTTTGACCGATATGATCGGTGAGGGCGGCCCGCTCAACCTTTCCACCACCCCCTCTGTGGTGCTTGTCATCGGTGTCAACGGTGCGGGTAAGACTACCTCGATCGGTAAGATCTCCAATCGCCTGCGTGCCGATGGCAAAAAGGTCGTGGTTGCGGCAGCGGATACCTTCCGCGCAGCTGCCATTGATCAGCTGCAGGTATGGTGCGACCGTGCCAAGGTGGAAATGGTGCGCCAGAGTGAGGGAAGCGATCCCGCAGCCGTGGTATTTGACGCGATCAATTACGCCAAGAAAAAGCAGGCTGACGTGCTGATCATTGATACCGCGGGCAGACTGCACAACAAGACCAATCTGATGAACGAGCTTGCCAAGATCAATCGCGTCATCGACCGTGAGCTGCCGGGTGCTGCAAGAGAGAATCTACTGGTGCTGGATGCCACCACGGGACAGAACGCCATCGTGCAGGCCAAGGAATTCGGCAAGGCTGCCAACATCACGGGACTGACGCTCAACAAGCTGGACGGTACTGCAAAGGGCGGTATCGTGCTGTCCATCAAGCGCGAGCTTGGCATTCCCGTCAAGTTCATCGGCGTTGGCGAAAAGATCGACGACATGCAGGAATTCGTGGCTTCTGACTTTATCAAGGCACTTTTTGAACAGTAATTTATGAAGATCGTACTTGCATCACATAATAAAAAGAAGATCAAGGAGCTGCGCGAGATCCTGGCTGCAGCCTCCCTTGACGCAGAGATTTTGTCGCTGGACGATGTGGGACTGACCGACGAGATCGAGGAGGACGGCACCACCTTTGCCGAGAACGCCTATATCAAGGCGCACGCGGCTGCCAAGAGCGGCTATATCGGTGTGGGCGACGACTCGGGACTTGAGGTATACACGCTTGACCGTGCCCCCGGTATTTACAGCGCACGCTACAGCGGTGAGCATGGGGACGACGAGGCCAACAATCAGCTGCTGCTGAGAAATCTTGCGGATAAGCAGGACAGAAGCGGCGCGTTTGTTTGCTGCATCGCCTGCGTATTCCCCGAGGATCTTTCAAAGGGCTACTATTTTGAGGGCAGGACAGAAGGCGAGATCACGCACGCATACAGAGGCGAGGGCGGCTTTGGCTACGATCCCTTGTTCTACTATCCGCCCATGGACAAGACCTATGCCGAAATGACGGCAGAGGAGAAAAACGGCATCAGCCATCGCGGCAAGGCAATGCAGCTGCTGGTGGAATTTCTGGTGCAGCGAGAAAACGGAGAACAATAAGATATGATTACAAGTAAGCAAAGAGCATATCTTCGCAGCCTTGCCACCGACCTGCCCACCATTATGCAGATCGGTAAGGGGGGACTTGGCGACAACATGCTCAAGACCTTTTCGGACGCGCTTGAAGCTCGCGAGCTGATCAAGCTGGGCGTTCTTGATAACTGTGAATACACCCCCCGCGATATTGCGGATGCGCTTGGCGAGGCGCTGGGAGCTGAGGTTTGCGGTGTGATCGGCAAAAAGATCATTCTGTACCGCCGCTCCGAGAAAAAGAAAAATCGCATCGAGCTTCCGTAAGATGCTGCGCATAGGCATTTACGGCGGCACGTTCTCTCCCGTGCATCAAGGCCACGTAGCGGCCGCCAAGGCGTTTATGGAGCAGATGTGGCTGGACGTTTTGTATGTCATTCCCACGGGCATGACACCGCACAAGCAAATGGACGGGGACGTGACTGCTGCACAGAGGCTTGCCATGTGCGAGCTTGCGTTTGCAGACTTGGAGGGCGTGATCGTCAGCGACATGGAGATCAGACGGGAGGGCAAAAGCTTTACCGTGGATACCCTGAGCGCGCTCTTTGGCGAGGACAGACGTCTGTTTTTGCTGCTGGGTACCGATATGATGCTCACGCTTGGTTCATGGCGCGCCCCCGAGCGCATCTTTGAGCTGTGCTACCCGGTCTACATCCGTCGCGAGAGCGACAAGGCGTTGGATGAGGAGATCGTGCAAAAGATCGCGCTTTACAATCAACAATACGGCAAGGTGGTCAGAAGGATCGTGGCAGATCCCATTGAGGTCAGCTCGACCGAGATCAGAAACCGCGTCCGATCGGGGCAGAGCATTGACGGCCTGGTACCCGACCGCGTTGCCGCCTATATCAAGGAAAACGGGTTATACCAATGAAAGAGATCAACCAACAAGAACTGCTTTTACTGCGTGAGCGCGTTACGTCGGAGATGTCCGAAAAGCGCGCGCGTCACACGCTGGCGGTCGAGCAGATGGCGGCAAGGCTTGCAGCACTCTATTGCCCCGAAAAGGAGCAGGTACTGCGCGTTGCAGCGCTGTTGCACGACGTGACCAAGGAATGGAAGACCGAGCGCCACGCGGCGTTTTTGAAAGAGAGAGGCATTGAGGTCAAAGCACTTGATCTGGCCGCCCCCAAAACGCTGCACGCAAGAACGGCCGCGCTGCTTATCCCCGAGGCGTACGCAGCGTATGCCGATCACGAGGTGATCTCGGCGGTGCGCTTTCACACCACGGGCAGGGAAGGCATGACGCTGTGCGAGCAGATCGTGTACCTTGCCGACTATATCGACGAGTCGCGCACCTTCCCCGATTGCGTTGCGCTGCGCCATGCTTTTTGGGACGCAGAGCCGCAGAATATGTGCGAAAAAGAGAGAGAGACGCATCTTTTGCGCGTGCTGGTGCAGTCGTTTGACATGACCGTCACGGGCCTGCTTGCAGACGGCGCTCCGGTCAGCCCGGACACGTTTTGTGCAAGAAACAGTCTGATATTGCAATTAAATGTTGAAAATTAAACCGTAAATTGAAAGGAATTTCAAAAAATGGAAGAAATCTATACCCCCGAAAATCAAAAGAAGCCCTCGCTGATCGGTGCCACTCCCCTGCAGCTGGCCGAGGCGATTGCAGAGATCCTGGAAGATACCAGAGCAAAGGATATCAAGATCGTTGAGATCAAGGAAAAGACCGACATCGCGGATTATTTCGTATTGGCAAACGGCACCTCCTCCACGCACGTCAAGGCGCTGGCAGGCGAGGTCGAGTTCAAGATGGAGGAGCGCGAGATCAAGGCCGAGGCCGTGGAGGGCAGAGGCAACAACTCCTGGATCGTGCTGGATTACAGCCACGTCATCGTACACGTTTTCTCCCGCGAGGCAAGAGAATTTTACGATCTGGACAGACTGTACGGCGACTGATTCCAAATCGTTCATGAAATATTAATAAACATTTTTTGGCAAAAAGCGGAACGAAACACATCGTTTTTGCGACTATATAGATAGACCCCCAAACTTTTTGCGAACTTGGAGGAAACGTCTATGAAAAAGAATATCAGAGCCATAATCAGGAGCATGACGGCAGGCGCGACGGCAATTTTGCTTTGCGTCCTTGCCGTCATGCCTTCTTTTGCTTTTGGCGTCTCTCCGTATCCCGGCTCGCGTGCGTACGGTGCCGCACCGCTTGCCAAGAGCAGCGTGCTGCAGCTGGAGTCCTTGCGCGTGGACGTGGACGTGGATCTGCCGCCCGAGCCCAAGCGGCAGGACAGCACCGAGAGCGTATGGAAGCATTACTCGGTGGTCGGCTCAACCTACACGCTGTATAATCCCACGGATGAGCGCGTGTGCGAGGTCATGGCCATTCCGCTTTGCAAGGAACCCGATTATACGAGCGGGGACGAGCCGCTTGAAGCCGTGCTGCCTTACGAGGGTGCGTACAGCATCACCTTCAAGGGGCAGAGCATTGCACCCACGGTGCGCCATACGCTTGCCGAGTTTCCGCAAAGGGATGATACGCGCGAGCCCATGTGGACGGGCGCGTATGATGACGAAACTCTTCCCGCGCAAGCGTATCTGACCGACGAGATGTTTTACCCCGAGCAGACCGTGACCGTATATACTTATAAGGTAAGCAATCCCGACGGCTGTTCACCGGTGGATTTCCGCCTGAACGCAATGAATTATCCTTATGACAAGGCGGCGTGCGTTTACGTGGAGCGCGGCGGCTGGAGCGGCGGAAAGCTGACCTCTCATGCAGGCAAACACGGGGAAACCTTTGAGGTTTACGTGATCGGCAAGGATATCGGCACGCTGTCCTGGGAGGTTGATCCTTGGGAGGGCGCAGAGTCCGATCCGGGCAACGTGACCGTAGGATTTGAAGGCAAAAGGCAGATCACGTTCAAGGATCTTGCCATGCAGTATTACGATGCTGCGTACGGCGTGTCCGAAATGGATTGGTACAACGCGGTCTATACGTATTTTGTTGATGGGTATACAAATTCCAGCGGTGCGATCCCCAACACACTGCGCTCGCACAACGTGTACGAGTATCTGCAGGGCTGGCTGATCTTTGAGATCACGCTTGAACCGGGGGAACGTGCCGAGCTGGTTACCCTCACGCCCGCGTATCCCGACATTATGAATTGGTATGCGCCCTGCGTGTACGAATACGCCTACGATATAGAGGGGCTTGCCCGCTTTGCATCGGTGGGCAGCGTTGAGCTGCACGTGCATACGCCCGGCTATGCCACGGTGGATGCAAGCACGTATGGCTCGGATTATTCCGTTCCCAAGGGGGAATATCAGCTGATCATCGACCATCTTGACCCGAGTGAGGAAATGATACTGTTCTCGGTCTGCAAGACCAAGATCCCATTCAACTGGATCGGGGACACGTTATATAGCGGCTTTGGGCTTTTGCTGCTTGTGCTGATCGTGTCGCTTGCGCTTTTCGTGCTTGCGATCATCGGCCTTGTCAAGCTGATCCGCGCCACGATCTTGCACGCAAGAGTCAAAAAACTGATCAAAACCCAAACGAACGATCCACCAAGCGACCGGAAGGCGGACTGAACGTAAAAAAGCAGAAGAGAAAGGAGCAAAATGATGAAATATACGATCCAAAAGCTGTCCTGTATCATGCTGCTTTGCATTTTGCTCTGCGCGCATGCCGTCATGCCTGCATCTGCTGCTATTGATCCACCCATGGGCCTTGGCGGCAACGAGCCGGGCGGTGTGATGGTGGTGGATGGCCAAACCGAGCTGGCACTTGAGGGAACGGAGATTGAATTTGATATTTCCGACCTGCCCGACGGTGTGATGGATGATGCCGAGCAGCTGCTTGCATACGGTGCGCAGGTAAGGGCAACGTACACGCTGTATAACCCCACCGATCGGACCGTGACCGAGCAG
>JAZUSJ010000049.1:0-21605 GCA_045606685.1 Eubacteriales bacterium | reverse complement strand
AATCATGAAGCAGATCAGGCAGTATATTCCGGTATACTTAGCCTGCGGCGGTGACGAGCTGGACGCATTGGACGATATCCTGTCCAAAAAGGTGTTCAGAAAGCTGGAGGCGCAAAACCCGATCTACGTGCGAAACAGCGTAGAGGGGCTTTGCAACTATCTTGACGAGCTGTTTGGCTATGACCGCATGAAGCTGTGCAAGGAATACTTGCGCAGATTTGAGAGAGCGGCGTAAGCCATCTCGCCCCTGTCATCCTCGAGCAAGCAGCCCGTGCCAAGATTCTTCGCTTCGCTCAAGAATGACAGGCAAGGGCTGCGCTGCGAAGGATCTTAGGGGCGAGATCCCGGTACAAAAAAATTCCCCGAAAGGAGTCCGAGATGAACAGAAAATCTTCAACCGTGCTGATCGGCAGCGCGGTGCTTGGCATTGTCATGCTGTTGGCTATCTATATGGGTCTGATCGTCACGGGCGTGATCGATACAAGACCTTCCGAGCTGGTCATTGTGGCCGCCAGCGCTGAAAAGGAATTTGACGGTGAGCCCTTGGAATGCCACGAATATACGCTCAAAAAGGGAACGCTGAAAAGAGGACACAAGATCGTGGCCGAATTTGATGCCAAGCAGACCAATGCGGGTGTGAGCGAAAACGCTGTGACGATCAAGATCGTGGACGGCATCGGCGCGGACGTGACCAATCATTATGAAATTGAAACGCGTTCCGGCAAGCTGACCGTAACACCCTGCAAGCTGGTACTGAAATCGGGAGATACGCATAAGGTATACGACGGCACGCCCCTGATGTATGAATTTTGGGACGAGGCTGCGGGAAAGGTTCCCTCCGGATATAAGGTAAACGCTACGTTTTCCGGCTCACAGCTGGTTCCGGGTACGTCGCAAAACACCTTTACCGTGACCATTCGCGACCAAGAAGGCCGTCTGGCAGACCGCAATTTCTCGGTTTCTTACCTGTACGGCACGCTGACCGTCAACAAACGCCCCCTGACCGTGACCTCCTACGGTGCAAGCAAGGTCTATGACGGAGAGCCGCTGCGATATGAGTCATATACGGTGGAGGGCAGCGTGCTGGATGAGCATTTGCTGGACGTCAGCTTCCCTGCAAGCATTACGAACGTAGGCGAGGTGACCAACAACATCACGGTATACGTGCGCAACGCGTATGCAGACGGCAGTGTGGGCGGCGATGCTTCGGGGTATTACGATATTTCGGTGCGCGTGGGTACGCTGACCGTCAAGCCGCGTCCCATCGAGATCTCTGCCAGCCCCTGTATCAAGCATTTTTCGGGCGATATTTTGCCCGACGGCAAGTTTTATATTACCAAGGGCTCTTTGGTGGAGGGGCATGAGCTGACCGTACAGGTCGATGCTACGCTCAATGCCGAAAGCACGGTGGAATATATCCTGTATGATGCGAGGATCTTTGATACGCAGGTCGATGTTTTCGATCCCACGCAGGAGTTCAAGGAAGTGACGCAGAATTACGAGATCACGCTCTTCCACGGCATTGACCGAGATCATTTGGAAAAGCTGATCATTTCCTCCGGCTCAAAATCCGCCCCCTATACGGGCGATGCGTTGGTGTGCGAGCAGTACGTGATCACGGACGGCATGCTTGCCGCAGGACACGAGATCGAGGCTTACTTTACAGGCTCGCAGACCGAGATCGGTTTTTCGGACAACACCTTTACGGTGGCCATCATCGACCGCGCAACGGGCGAGGATGTGACCTACCGCTATGATGTGGAATACGAGTACGGAACGCTGGAGGTGTACGATACCGCGCCCTCAACGGGTGGCGAGATCGGGGATGATGGCAGCCTGGATAACGACGTGCAGAATCAGGACGCCATAGCCGCGCGCATCTGGGCGCAGAGCGGCGGCAGAGTGTATCTGCGCTGGAAGAGCTACGGCAATTATTCGTTCCGCGAAAGTGCGGGCAACTGGGGCTGGGGCGAGGCTGCGGCATATCCGTCCGCGTCGTCCAATATGCTGTACAGCACGGGCTTGGCGCTTGCCAAGAACGGATTGCCCGAGATATTTTACGACATTGAGATCTTTGGAAATCAGTATCTGATTCCCAACTACGTCGCGCAAGGCCCTGAGGGGGCAGAGAGCGATGTGATGCTCTCCCCCTCTGCCCGCGCGTATACGCTGGGCGGTTATACCTGGAATTATTCTTATATGGAAGCGTTGCGCTATGCGGCGCTTGGTGTCAATGACGAGCAGATGAAGGCGTACACCGCTTTTGTGTATGCGCAATATCTGGATGTTCCCGCCTCCACCAAGGCGGCTCTTGAGCAGATCGCGGCACAAAACGGCCTGAAGGCCAACCGCCTTTCCATCATTGAGGACGTGGCGTCCTTTGTGCGCTCGGCTGCAGAGTATGAGATGGAATATTCGCCTTGCCCCGAGGGAGAGGACGAGGTGATCTACTTTTTGACCGAATCCAAGAGCGGCGTGTGCCGTCATTTTGCAAGTGCGGCAACGCTTATGTACCGCACGCTGGGCATCCCCGCGCGTTACGTGGTGGGCTACAGCACCTATGCAACCACCCAGGGCTGGACAGAGGTCAAGGGCGCGGATGCGCACGCGTGGGTTGAGGTGTTCGTCACGGGACTTGGCTGGGTGCGCATTGATCCCACGCCCGCAGCGGGCGGCGTGGTTGACGAGAATACGCTGGTATTCTCGCTGATCAAGGTTATGGGCTATTATACCGGCAAGCCCTATTCTGCAGGTGCGGAAAACGTCATTCTCTCGCAGGGCAGCCTGCAGCCCGGACACGTGCTTGCGTACGTGGAGGTGCAAGGCTCGAGGACAGAGGTGGGCGAGAGTGTTTCCACCATCAAGAAGATCAGGATCGAGGACGGTCAGGGCAACGACGTCACGGATCAGTATCAGTACGTGGTCAAGGATGGCGTCATTGAGGTCAGAGCCCCTTCGCTGACCGTGTCTGCAGCCTCGGCCAAAAAGGAATACGACGGCCTTGAACTGACCGATCCGCGCTTTACCTACGTGTTCAAAAACACCGATCTTGGAGATACGTATACCGTGACGGCCACCGTTTCGGGTTCGCAGACCGAGGTTGGACAAAGCATCAATGCGATATCCGACGTGCGCGTGACCGACAAGGACGGCAACGACGTAACGGGCAATTTCCTGATCCATACCAATCAAGGCACGCTCAAGGTCTACATGTACGAGCTGACCATCAGCACCGAGAGTGCCACCAAGACCTACGACGGGCAGGCGCTGTCCGCTCCCGAGCTGACTTACGATCAGGCAGCACTTGAGGCGCGCGGACACAGACTGGAGTACACCATGCCCACGATCACCAATACGGGTGCGATCTCCAACCAGCCCACCTACGCGGTGCTGGACAAGGAGGGTAACGACGTGACAAGCCTTTACGACGTGCGCATACACGCAGGCGTGCTGCGCGTACAGCCCGTGCGCATGACCATTATCACCGACAGCGCGACCAAGACCTATGACGGCAAGGAGCTGCGCGTGGAGGGCTTTACGCTGGCCGATGGCAGACCGATCGAGGGAGAGCGGATCGCCTCCTATCAGATCACGGGCAGCCAGACCAACGTAGGCGTCAGCGAGGCTGTGGTCACGGCCATTCAGATCGTGGACGGACAGGGGCGTGACACCACCGCCAATTATCAGATCACCATAGAGTCGGGAACCCTGACGGTACTGGCTCCGTAAACCAAACAATCAACCGGAGAAGATTTTATGATGTACGAGGCATATGAGAAAAAGGTCAGAGGGTATCTCCCCGCGGCCAGAATATTCAAAATATGCGTCAAGTGCGCGATCGTTTTGCTGATCATAGCAGCGATCGCAACGCTTGGCTATCTCTTGCTGCGCGGAATTTACTTCGGTGACTATACGCTGGAGAGCAAAACGGTTGCGTTTGGCGACAAGCCAAAGTATGATTGCTTTGTGCTGTTCGGCACGTATCGGTGCGAGTATGCGCGTCCGGGCAGCGACTCCTGGACGGATGAGCAGCCCACCGCACCGGGCGAGTACCGCGTGCGTGCGGTCATTACCAAGGGCTTTTTTGGCAAAAAGATCTACAGCGAGGAAGGTACGGTCGTGCTGTACCGCCGCGACGTGACCTTGCGCCCGAGAGCCAAAACGGGTGCTTCGGTGCCGTACGGGGAGCAGCCCGTGTACGGCAAGCATTGGGAGATCCCGTCCTCGGCCTTGGCCAAGGGACATTCGGTAGAGGTAGCGTCCGCTGCCTTTTACGAATATGACGGCAGAGGCGGCATGAGCGTGTACGTGGACGTGGGCTCTGTGGTCATTCGTGACCGCGAGGGCAACGATGTCACCGCAGGCTACGTGCTGCAGGGCGGCAGCGGAACGGTCAAGGTCAAAAAACGGCAGATGACCGTGGTGGTTGCCGACGAGATCAAGAAGGGAAAGCCTGTCAATATCACCAAGATATACGACGGCAAGAGCATCAGCACCTCCTCGTATCAGATCACGTCCGGCTCGTTGCTCGATCAGGACAAAATTTTCGTCGTCTCGGTCAATGCACCCAGCGACGTGGGCAGACATAACAATAATGTGCGCGTCACCGTGCAATCAAGCGCGGGACAGGATCGCACCTCATATTACGATATCAAGGTCGATGCGTGCAAAATCATCATCGAGCCACGCACGCTGCACGTCACCACGCCCGACGTCACACTTGAGTACACGGGGCAGATGCAGCACACAGGTCAGTATACCGTCAAGGAGGGCAGCGTTGCCTCGGGGCAAACCATCAATCTGGTGCGCACCGCAAAAACGGGCATCACCGAGGTCACAAGCCGTCCCGTGGAGAACAAGGTGCAGCTGCAGATCATGTCCGGGGGACGTGATGTGACCAAAAACTATAAAATTACCTACTCATTCGGCTCTTTGACCGTCAAGCCGCGCAAGCTGGAGCTGCGCACGCGTGACAGCCAGGGACTGATCTATAACGGCAAGCCGCAAAGCTATACCGATTTCCGCGTTATGAGCGGCAGCCTTGGGCCGGGACATAGCGTCAAGGTCAAAAAGGCCGCGTCGCAGACCGTGCCGGGCAGCTGCGTCAACGTGGTGGAATATGAGATTTTCTCGTCGGATGGCAAGAACGTGACCAAAAATTACGATCTGAGCGTAGAGTACGGCACGCTGACCGTTGAAAAGGGTGCGATTTTGCGCCTTGCGCCGGAGCCTTTGTTCAAAACCTACGATGCAAAGCCGCTGGATCCTGCGCAGTACGGCGCGGATACGCTGCTGAACGTGGTGGGCGGCACGCTGTATGAGGGTGACTATATTGAGATCACAGGCACGCAGGGATCCTTGACCGACGCAGGCGAGGGAACGTACAGCGTGCAGTACCGCATCATGCACAAAGAGGGGCTTGGCGCAGCGGTGGATGCAACCGATTGGTATGCAAGCGGTTTGACGGGCGAGGGAAAGCTGACCGTGGCCAAGCGCACGGTGAATATCAAATTCGATCCCATTTCCATTCAGTATAACGGCCAAAAGGTCACGGCTCCGTGGCCTGACGGATATAACCAGATGATTGAAAACTACGAGGGTAAGGGACACGTGGTCAGATTTGCACCAAACGTGCTGGATACCATCGTTTATACCAAAAACGGACAGATCGTGGCCGCTCCCGTGGAGGCGGGATCTTACACGTATACCATTCCCGAGGAATATATTTCCGTGGTGCTGGATGACGGCAGCGGTGCGGACAGAACGCACAATTATCTGTTTTCATTCTCGGGCAATACCATTAAGATCGAGGGCATCAGCCTGCAGCTGACCGCGCCCGATGCCACCAAGCAATATGACGGCACGCCGCTCTCGACCGACAGATTTTCCCCCGCTGACGTCAAGATCAAGTGGGGCGCTGACGGCTACCGCGTCAGCTATACGTTGACAGGATCGCGCACCGACGCGGGAACAACCCCTGTGGGCTTTACCGATATCGTGGTCACGGATAGGCAGGGAAAGGTGGTCACGGCCAACTTTGAGATCAAGACCGTTTCGGGCAAGCTGACCGTCACGCCCATCCCCATCAAGGTGCAGTCGTCAAGCGGCAGCAAGGTGTATGACGGCAAGCCCTTGGAAAATGCCACGCAAATGACGCTGCTTTCGGGTAATCTGATCCCCGGCCACGTGCTGGGTGGTGCTGTGGATACCGATTACGTCACCGACGTGGGAACGCATACAAACGAAAACGTCATTCCCAAGGTGTATACCGCCACGGGACAGGACGTCTCGCGCAATTATCAGATCACGCTCAATCCCGGGAAATATACCGTCACACCCGCACCGCTTCATATCGAAGCACCGCTTGTCACGGGCGAGTATGCGGGCAAGTCCTATGCAGGCACGTGCGACGGCACGGCACAGGCCGAGGGGCTTGCGCCGGGACAGCGCGTGGAGCTGGACGTAGTGTCGGACGGTGTGGTGCTTGGTCTGCATCCCATGCAGATCACGGGCTGCCGCATTGTGGACGCGCGCGGACAGGATAAGAGCCAAAACTACAACATTTCCTATACGGACGGCGAGTTGATGATCGTACCGCGCAGGATCACGGTGATCACGGGCAGCAGCATGGTTAGCTATGAAAATGCGCCTGCGCTCAATCACCAGATCACGGTGGGCGGCTCGGGACTGATCGAGGGACACGATATCCGTGCAGCCTTTACGTCTGAAGAGGGCATTTTCGAGATCGGCTCCACCTCAAACTCGCTGGAAAGCATCAGGATCGTGGACAAGGACGGCCGCGATGTGACCGAATACTACGAGATCTCCACCCAATGGGGTACGCTGCGCGTTCGTCCCATCGAGATCACGCTGCAAACGGGCAGCGAGACCAAGGATATGTACGATGGGCTTCCCATCCTTGCCCCCTACTATCAGAAAACCAAGGGACAGTTCTTGGAGGGACACACGCTGTACGTCAAGTACCTGTACGATCAGGGCGTTAGTGATGTAGGACAGTGGAAGAATGAGCTGTCGCAGATCCGCGTGCTGGACGAGGACGGCCGCGACGTCAGCTATATGTATGCGTTCACGGTCGATGCGGGCATTTTGGAGATCACGCATCAGTATACCCTGCCCATGAGATCCGAGAGCGCGCAAAAGGTGTACGACGGACAGGCGCTGTCCGCACCGAGCTATGAGCTGCTGGGCGAAATTTTGCCCGGACATCGGATCGATCGCGTCAATCCCGTTTCGATGACGCGTGTGGGGACGGTCAAGAACAATCTGACGCTGGTGATCTTGGACGAGGATGGCCGCGACGTCAGCCGCAACTATCATTTCGCGTACGACGAGGATGCGTGCGGTGAGCTGGTCGTCACCCCTGCCGCGCTGTCCATCACGGTCGGACACGTAGAGCCGTTCTATAACGGTACCCCCTCCCTGAGCATTCCGCAGGAGCAGCTGCAGTACGAGGGACTTGTTCCGGGTGAGCGCATCATGCTCAGCGTGCGCGTGGAATCCCCCGAGATCGGGGCAAAGACCACGGCAGAGCTGCAATGGCCGCGCATTTACAATGCGTCGGGTACCGACGTGACCGATTGCTATGACATTACGGTCGACGAACAGGCGCTGGACGTCAGCGTCGTGCCTGCCCCCTTGACGCTGTATCTGCCCGATCGCTATACCAAGGAGTATGACGGTCAGATCGTGCGTATGGAGGATGCGGGATACCGCACCATCGGCCTTGCGCAAGGGCATTCTGTGGTATATATTGCCACCGAAGCCGATTCGCATCCCGGACTGTACACCCTGGAGTTCAGACAGTACACGGTCTATGATGCAAGCGGAGAGGACGTGACCGATAATTATACCGTCACCGCGCATTCCTGCACGGTCAATATCTATCATAAGTATATCAAGCTGACCTCCGAGAGCGCGTCGCGCCACTATAACGGTCAGGAGCTGATCTGCCACGAGCTGAAAAAGTATACCATCAAGGGTGACTTTACAGTTGACGTGGTGTTCACAGGCTCACAGACCGAGGTGGGCAGCAGCCCCAATACCTTTGAAGTCAGAGTATTTGACGCAGAAGGAAACGACGTTACCGAATATTGCAATATCAGCAAGAGCTTTGGCACGCTGGAGGTCTGGGATCAGATCGAGCTGGAATTGAGCTCGGGCAGCGCGACCAAGATCTATGACGGCAATCCCTTGGTTTGCCATGAGCTGTCCAAGTATAAGCTTCCCGAGGGCTATAGCCAGGAGGTTGTCTTTACGGGCGAGAGGACTGAGGCAGGCGAGTCGGAGAATACCTTTGAGGTGATCATTTTTGACGGGGAAGGCAACGATGTGACCGCAAGCTTTGCCGTCCATAAGAAGTACGGTACGCTCACGGTGCTGGCCAATGCGTCCGATTACGTGCTGACGCTGCGCTCCGAGAGCGCAAGCAAAACGTATGACGGCAGCGCACTGACCTGTCATGATCTGGCGCCCTACGAGCTTCCCGAGGGCTTTGTGCTGGACGTGGAGTTCACGGGTGAGCAGACCGAGATCGGCAGCAGCGCAAACACCTTTACCGCAAGGGCGTATAACGAGGCAGGTCAGGAGCTGACCATCGTTTACGAATACGGCATCCTGGAGGTCTCCTTGGAGATCACGGTCACGGCATACGAAAAGACCTTTACCTACGACGGCACCGAGAAAAACTGCGAGGAGGATGACTTCTGGACGCAGGGCTTGCCCGAAAACTTTACGGTAGACGTCATCTTTGGCGAGGGACTGACTGTTACGGGCAGTAAGGACGTGGAGATCAAGGACGTGCGCGTGTACGACGCAAACGGCAACGATATCACCGACAAGTGTGAGCTGACGGTCAATACCGCCAAGCTGACCGTCCTGCCCAGAACCCTGACCGTGTACGTATACGGCCAGAGCGCGGACAGTATAGCCCCCGTACAGGGCAGCTTGGTAGAGGGACACAGCATGTTTGCCGAGTACGGAGAGAATGGCAAGTGCTATATTGAGATCACGGATCAAAGCGGCGCGTTGGTGTACAGCAACCGCGGCGATTCCCCGATCAAGTACGTGCTGTACGATGTGATCATTCAGTACGGATAAAGAAAGTCAAAACAACAAAAACAAGGCTGAGTCGGCATTTGACTCAGCCTTGTTTGATCAAGATGCGCTTTATTTCTTTTTCTTTGGCTTTGCCCATCCGGCCTTGTAGGTCGGCTTTTTCTTTTCGGGCTTTGCTGCGGGGGTTGTGCCGGATTTGGCAGCAGGCTTTGCCGATGGCTTTGCCCCTGTCTTGCTGACGGGCTTACTTCCTGCCTTCGCGGCAGGCTTTTTGCCATTCTGCGCCTTGCCGTTCGGCTTTGCGCCTCTTTGTGCCGTACCGCCGCCCGCGGGGCGCACCAGGCATTCGGGCGCGTAGCCGATCAGATCCTCGCGGCCTGCCTTTTGCAGTGCTTCGCGTACCAAGGGCGCATTTTCGGGGCGATTGTATTGGAGCAGCGCGCGCTGCAGCTGCTTTTCGTGGTAATCGGTGGCCACGTAAACGCTCTTGCCGTCCAAGGGGTTGATGCCCGTGTAGTACATGACCGTGGAGGCCGTACCGGGGGTGGGATAGTAATCCTGCACCTGCTCGGGCGCGTAGTGGTGGCGCTTGAGGCACAGCGCAAGCTCGATGGCATCGGAAAGCGTCGAGCCGGGATGGCTGGACATCAGGTAGGGAACGAGATATTGCTCCTTGCCGCAGGCTGCGCAAAGATCAAAGTATTTATCGCGGAATTGCTCGTAAACCGAGAAATCGGGCTTGCCCATGGCACGAAGCACGGGCGAGGAGCAATGCTCGGGCGCGACCTTGAGCTGTCCCGAGACGTGATCCTTGACAAGCTTTTGGAAGAACGCGTCGTCCTTGTCCAGCAGCAGATAGTCAAAGCGGATGCCTGAGCGGATAAAGACCTTTTTGACGCGCGGCAGCGCTTGGATGCGCGAGAGCAGTTCAATGTATTCGGTATGATCCACCTGCAGATTGGGACAAGGCTTGGGAGCCAGGCACTTTCTGCCGGGGCAAACGCCGTCGGTCAGCTGCTTTTGGCAGGCGGGGGCGCGGAAGTTGGCGGTCGGTCCGCCCACGTCGTGAATGTAGCCCTTGAAATCGGGCATTTCGGTAATCTTTTTGGCCTCAGCCACGCAGCTTTCAATGCTGCGTGAGCGCACCGTGCGTCCCTGATGGAATGCCAGCGCGCAGAAGTTGCAGCTGCCAAAGCAGCCGCGGTTGTGCGTCACCGAGAAGCGTACCTCCTCAATGCCGGGGACACCGCCCTCCTTTTGGTAAGAGGGGTGATAGGTGCGCGTGTAGGGCAGGGCGTATACCGCGTCCAGCTCCTCGCGCTCCAGAGGAGGCATGGGGGGATTTTGCACCAGCATCTTGCCATCGTACATCTCGCAGATGGCCTTGCCCGTAATGCTGTCCTGATTTTTATACTGCACGCCAAATGCCTTGGCGTAGGCTGCCTTGTCGGTTTTGAGGTCGTTGTAGTCAAAGGTCGCGGCCACGGGGAAGTGTACCGTATCCTCGGGCTTGCCCAGCCAAACCGTGCCGCGCACGTCGCGGATCTTCCTCACCGGAACGCCGCGATCCAGAAGCTGTGCCAGGCGCACAAGGATCTTCTCGCCCATGCCGTAGGTCAGAATGTCGGCACGGCTGTCCACCAAGACCGAGCGGCGCACGCGATCCTCCCAGTAATCATAGTGGGCAAAGCGACGCAGGGAGGCCTCCAGGCCGCCAAGAATGATCGGAATATCTCCGTAAGCCTCGCGGATGCGGTTGGAGTACACGATGGTCGCGCGGTCGGGGCGCAGCCCCATCCTGCCGCCGGGGGAGTAGTAATCGTAGGTGCGCTTTTTCTTGGAAACCGTGTAATGCGCCACCATGGAGTCAATGTTGCCTGCCGTGACCAAAAAGCCCAGGCGGGGCTTTCCGAAGGTGCGGAAGGCATCGGCACTTTTGTAGTCGGGCTGTGAGAGGATGGCTACGCGAAAGCCGGCATCCTCCAGCACGCGCGAGATAATGGACACGCCAAACGAGGGGTGATCCACGTAAGCGTCACCCGTGACGTAAACGAAATCGGGCGCATCCCAACCAAGCTCGGCCATCTCCCGGGCGTTGATGGGCAAAAATCCTTTGTTTTTGATGTCCTGCTGTGTCATTTATGTAAGTCCTATCGATTTTTATTTTTGGTAAACAAGCGAATGAGTGCGGAAATGATGCGCGGCGTTTTCCAAGTAACGATCTTCATGGCTTTCTCCTTTCGGCATTTTTGCTATCAGCATATGCCGCGCGGGAGAGGTGCGTTACTGTTCTCTGGATTCAATGACGTAAAGGCCGCCCTTTTTGACCGAGATCAAGGCGCAGTTGCCCGTGATCTCGTTGGACACGGCAAATTGCAGTCTGCGATGAATGGGCTGGTTTTTCAGCTCGTATTTGCAGCCCTTGATGCTCACGCCCTTGCAGGTCTCATCCACCGCGATCAGCGAGAGGTATTTGTACGCGCTGCGTGCGATCAGGTGCGAGGTGGATCGGATGTAATGCGCGCGGTTGTTGCCGTCGGTGACGTAGCCGTGAATATGGCGCGCGTTCATATCCTGCAGAATGGCAAGATTTGCAAGCGTGTGGTCAAGTCTGCCCGAAAGACCGCCTATGATGATGATCTCGTCCGCTCCGCGTGAGATGGCGGTCTCAACGCAGACCTGCGTGTCGGTCAGATCCTTCTCAACGGGCAGCTCCACAAGCTCCACTCCCTCGTCGATGCTTTGCTTGGCAAAGGAATCAAAATCGCCCACCGCAATATCAATGCGCTCGCCAAGCCTCTTGGCATTGGCATAGCCGCCGTCGGCCGCGATGCGCAGATCCTCACCCTTGGGGTGCTCGGTAATATTTTCGGGGAAAATCGTACCCCCTACGTAAATAAAAGCGCGCATAAGCTCTCCTTTTTATGTATCCCAATCGTGCTTGTTTTTCAGCACGTCGTAAATGGCCACAAAGCTCTGATGTCTGGAAGGGGGGATCTCTCCGCTTTTGACCGCCTCCAGAATGGCGCAGCCCTGCTCCTTGGTGTGTGAGCATTTGGTAAAGCGGCAGTTGCCCAGATACGGCGCAAACTCGCGCATGGTCAAGGGCAGATCCTCTTTTTTAAAGAAATCAAATCTGGCAAAATCCAGCATGGAAAAGCCGGGGGTGTCCGCAATATACCCGCGCTCCGTGTCGGGCATGGCGAAAAGCTCCACGGTGCGCGTGGTGTGCTTGCCGCGCTCGATCTTGCGGCTGATCTCGCCTGTGCTCAGCGCAAGCGAGGGGAAAAGCGCGTTGAGCAGCGTGGATTTGCCCACGCCCGAAGCGCCTGCAAAGGCGGAGATCTTGTCCTCGCAGTTTGCCTTGACGTAAGCCTTGAGCGCTTCAATGCCGTCGCCGTCCTTGCTGCTTGTCACAAAGGTATCAAAGCCCGCGGTGCTGTAGATGCTGCAAAGCGTTTGCGCATAGGCGGGATCTGCGTCGGATTTGGTGATCACCACCACGGGAGTGATGTGATGATGCTCCAGGATGCAGATCAGCTTGTCCACCGTTTCCAGCACGGGGGCAGGCTTGGCGGCCGCCAGCGTGACGAACATGATGTCCAGATTGGCAAGCGGAGGACGGATCAGCGCATTCTTGCGCGGTGCGATCTCGCGGATCATAGCCCCCGCGTCGCGCGTGCTGTCGCCCGTTTGTTCAAATTCCAACAGGACCAGATCGCCCACCAGGGGTGTCAGATTGTCATGCCGAAAAGCCCCCTTTGCCCGACAGGCAATGAGGGTATCGTCCGGCAGCTTTACTTGGTAAAGTCCGCCGACTCCTTTGATGATTCTTCCGCATTGGGAATTTTCCATAGAGTAACCGTCCTTGAAAGCGTATAGTGAATTTTTGTTCCGATCGGCACAAGGCTGCCGGCCGGTGTTTGCTGCACCGTGACTGTGCAAAAATCCTGCTCGGTCGCACCGTCTGCAAAGGAGACAATGCCGGGCAAAAGTCCTGCACGCAAAAGTGCCACGTTTGCCTCGCCCCTTGAAAGGCCGCAAATATCAGGCACAAGTGCAGCACGTACCTTGTCCGGTGCCGCATAGATCAGAATTACCTCGCTGCCCTTTGGCAAAGAGGTGCCGGGGGCTTGCGATTGGAAAAGGATGCTGAAAGCGTCCTGTCCCGTTCCTTGGCGCGCACGGCAGCTGACGCAAAGTCCCATGGATAAGAGCGAGGATTCTGCCTGCCGCACGTCAAGGCCGCGCAGATCGGGCATGGTGACCGTCTGCTTGCCAAGGCTGACCACCACGCGCAAAAGCACGGGCTTTCCCTTGGGGGTGGTACGCTCGGTGTTGGCGGCAGGGGATTGGGAAAGCACCGTCCCTGCGGGGTGTGCGTCGTCGTAAGCGTAGCTGACGTGGGCGTAAAAATCGTCCGACAGCGTGCGATCATCCCAGCGCGTACCCACAAGGGGTGGGATGCAAAGCGTGACGTACCGTGTGCGCTTGCCGCCAAAAAGCGTGGTGTAGCAGGCAAGCAGCGTGCCTGCCAGAATCAAAAGGGAGAGGAATGCGAGGAAAATATAAATATAGAAGGGTTTGTTTCGCTTCATGTCTTGCTCCTTGTGCAAAAATATGTAGCGAAACGTCATTCTTATGATTTGTTCTGCTCCGCGCGGCGCAGCTGACCGCAGGATGCGTTGATATCTGCGCCCAGCTTTCTGCGCACGGTGGCGCGCACGCCCTTTCTCTCCAGCGCAGCGGCAAAGGCCTTGATCGCCTTGTCATCCGAGCGGTCAAAGCCGGTTTCCTCCACGGGATTGACGGGGATGAGATTGACGTGAATGGGCATGGTGTCGTTTCTGGAGCGCAGGCGCGAGTTGAGCACGTTTGCAAGCTGCTCTGCGGCGGCGACCGAGTCGTTTTTGCCGCGAATGAGCGTATATTCAAAGGAAATGCGGCGTCCCGTGGCGGCAAAGTAGTCCTTGCAGGCCGAGAGCAGCTGATCCACACCCCATTTTTGGTTGATGGGCATGATGGAGGAGCGCGTCAGGTCGTCCGAGGCGTGCAGCGAGATCGAGAGCGTGATGGGAAAATCGTACTTGGCAAGCTCGTAGATCTTGTCCACAAGACCGCAGGTGGAAAGCGAGATGTGGCGGTAGCCGATGCAGATGCCGCCCGGGGCATTGACCAGCTTGAGAAATTGGATGACGTTGTCAAAGTTGTCCAGCGGCTCACCGATGCCCATCATGACGATGCCGCCAATGCGTGCCTCGGGATCTTGCGCGCTTATGTCCTTTTGCGCGGCAATGACCTGGCCGATCAGCTCGGCAGGTGTCAGATCGCGCACGCGTCCGCCAATGGTGGAGGCGCAGAACTTGCAGCCCATGCGGCAGCCCACCTGCGAGGAGATGCAGATGGTGGAGCCGTGCTTGTAATGCATGACAACGGCCTCTACGCAGTTGCCGTCAGACAGCTCAAAGAGATATTTGATGGTGCCGTCAATGGCGGAAACCAGACGGCGGCGCGCTACGGGCAGGTGGTATTCGGCAACGTCGGCCAGCTTTGCCACCGTTTTTTTGCCCACGTTGGAGATCTCTTCGGGGGCAAGTCCCTTATGTAGCCCCTCAAAGAGCTGACGCGCGCGGTATTTTGGCTCCCCGATCTGCGCCATTAAGGCTTCCAGCTCCTCGGGAAGCAGGGAGAGAATGTTTTGCATATTTTATCCTTATATGTGTTTTCAATCGTGTATCGCATACCTGCCGTGGGGGAGGTATTTTTACTGTATTTACGCCCGTTTGACCAGCTTGGCAATAAAGAACCCATCCGTGCCATGCTCGTCGGGGGTGAGCGTCAGCATACCGTCCTTGGAGCAAATGCCGCCGAAGCTGAAATTCTCGGGCGAAAATTCGGGATGCGCGGCCAGAAAGCGCGCCACGTTCTGCTCGTTTTCCTCGGGGAAAATGGTGCAGGTGGAATAGACAAGCACACCGCCGTCCTTGACGTAGCGGCAGCAATTCTGCAAAATGGCAAATTGAATATCGGGCAGTGCAGCAGCGTCCGAAAGATCCTTGTAGCGGATCTCAGGCTTCTTTCCAAGCACGCCAAAGCCGGAGCAGGGAACGTCGCAAAGCACGCGGTCGGCAAAATTACGCAGATCGGGATCGTGCAGTCTTGCATCGCGCTCACGCACCTCGATGATGCTGATGCCCAAGCGCTCTGCGCCGCTCTCGATCAGCGAAAGCTTGCTCTTGTGCAGGTCGTATGCCAGAATCTGCCCCTCGTTTTGCATGCGGATAGCCGTGCCGAAGGTCTTGGAGCCGGGGCAGGCACAAGCGTCGATCACGCGCTCACCGGGGCAAGCGCCCAAGGCTTCCACGCAGATCTGCGAGGCAAGATCCTGCACGAACACGCGCCCCTCTGTCAGCTGCGGTGCGCCCGAGGGAACAAAATCGGGAACACGCAGCGCGGTGGACAGCACGTCCGAGGCTTGCACGCGATAGCCAAGCTCACACAGCTCACTCGTCATCTGCTCAGGTGAGGTCTTGAGCGTGTTGACACGCAGCGTCACGGGCGGTGCGTGTCCAAAGGCTTCAAGAATAGTTTCTCCGCGCTCTGTGCCGAATATCTCTGTCAGTTTTTTGCAAAGCGGCACGGGAACGGAATAAGTAACCGACAGGTAGCGGTACAGGTCTTTTTGTCTGTCGGGGAAGACAACGTCATTTCCGCGGCGGGTATATTCGCGCAAAACGGCATTGACAAAGCCGCGTGCGCGTTTGGGAGCAAGCGCAACCGTTTCATTGATGGCTGCGTGCGCGGGAACGCGATCCAGATAGCGCAGCTGGTAAAGCCCCATGCGCAAAAGGTTGCGCACCGTGCCGTCCAGCGATTCGGTCGGGCGCGAGGAGAGCGCGTCCGCGATAAAGTCCAACGTCAGTCTGCGCTCGGTCACACCGTAAACGAGCACGGTCACAAGCGCCTTGTCGGGCGCGGAAAGCGCGCTTTTTTTGAGCGCGGAATCAAGTGCCAGATTGGTATATTGCCCTTGTGAATCGGTGCGGTTGAGGATCTGCAGCGCAAGTGCGCGCGCAGGATTTTGCATCTGCTCCATCAACGGCGCCCTCTTCTTGAGCCAAAGATCGCAAGCAAGCGCAAAAGCTGTGCAAGCGAGGTGGCAAGGGCTGCCACGTATGTCAGAGCCGCAGCGCTGAGCACGTTCTTTGCAGCCTGCTGCTCACCCACCGTCAAGGTACCCCATTCCTCCAAGATGATCAGGGCGCGACGGGAGGCGTTGAACTCCACGGGCAGCGTGATCAGCTGGAAGATGGTGCTGAACGAGAAGAGTGCAATACCGCCCACCATGAACAGATCGGAGATGGGGGAGGCGGCCTGCAGATAGAAATACGAAATGAACAGACCGATCAGAAACAGGGGCATGGCCAAAATCGAGCCAAATCGCGTTACGGGAATGATGGCAGCGCGCACGCGAATGGGAAAATAGTTGGTTGCGTACTGCACCGCGTGTCCTGCTTCATGCGCGGCAACACCGACTGCTGCAGCACTCGTGCTGTCGTAAACGCTCTCGGAAAGACGGATCACGCCCATCTTGGGATCGTAGTGGTCGGTCAGATGGCCGCCCACGCGCTCAATGGAAATGTCGTAAAGACCGTGATCGTCCAAGATCTTTCGAGCCGCCTTTGCACCGGTAATATTGTGCGCGGTCTTGATCCTGTTGCCTGCCTCAAACGCGCTCTTGACGCGTATCTGCGCAATAAAGGCAAAGATGAGCGCAGGGATCAGAATGATATACGTCCAGTCAAAAAAAGAAAAATAAAACATAAATAGCCTCCGTTAAGCCAGTAAATCTCCCACGCTCAGTTTTCTGCCGCGGATGTAATCGGCGGCGGGCATGCGCTTTTTGCCCTCGGGGATGACAGACGTCAGGGCAAGCGTACCCTTGCCGCAGGCAACGAGGATCTCACCGTCAAGGCCGATCACCGTGCCGGGGGCAGCGTCATGCACCTTGTCCTCATCATATACGCGTGCGGCATACACCTTGAGCAAGGAGCCGTTGGGCAGATGTGTAAAGGAAAGGGGAATGGGAGAGGTACCGCGAATGTGATTGTGCAGCGTGCGTGCGTCCAGCGAAAAATCCAGCAACAGATCGCTCTTCTGTATCTTTTCCGCGTAATTTGCAAGCGAATCGTCCTGCACCTCGGGAACAAGCGTATTTGCGCGAAGCGCGTCCAGCGTGTCAAGCATGGTCTGTGCGCCAAGTGCGCCGAGCTTATCGTGTATGGTTTCGAAATTGTCGGTGTCGGTGATGGGCAGGGAAGCCTTGAGCAGCATATCGCCCGTGTCAAGTCCCTCTGCCATGTACATGGTGGTCACACCGGTCTCGGCACAGCCGTCCATAATGGCACGCTGCATGGGTGCCGCACCGCGATACGCGGGCAAAAGCGAGCCATGCACGTTGATGCAGCCGTACTTGGGGTATTCCAGCACGTTGACGGGCAGAATTTTGCCGTAAGCGACCACGATGATCAGCTCGGGATCAATCTGGGCAAGAAGTGCTGCAAATTCCTCTCCGCGCAGCGTTTTGGGCTGATAGACCGGGATGTTATGCTCCTGTGCATACACCTTGACGGGTGTGGGCAAAAGCTCGTAGCCGCGTCCGCGCGGCTTGTCTGTCTGCGTGACCACACCGATCACGTTCTCGCCGCGCTCGACCAGCGCCTGCAGCGTAAAGACCGCGAAATCGGGCGTACCCATAAAGAGTATCTTCATAAAGTCACCTCCGTGCGAGAATTATTCTTCCATAACTTCCAGCGCCTCGTCAATAAAGAGCACGCCGTCCAAATGGTCGATCTCGTGGCAGAACGCGCGTGCCAGGAGGCCGCTGCCCGAGACCTCCACCACCTCGCCGTTGCGGTTGGTGTAGCGCACCGTGACGTGCATAGGTCTGCGTGTCGTTCCCCACTTACCGGGCAGGGAAAGACAGCCCTCGGTTTCCTCCTGCGTGCCTGCGCGCGCGATGATCTTGGGATTGATCATCGCGTAAACCTCGCCCGGCTCTACCTCCACCACGGCAATGCGGCGCAGAACGCCCACCTGGGGCGCTGCCAGACCGCAGCCGTCGGCTGCGCGCATGGTTTCTACCATGTCGTCGATCAAGGTCAGGGTACGGGGTGTGATGGTTTCCACGGGGCGACAGGTCTTGCGAAGCACGTCGTCGCCGTATTTTACAATTCTCAATTTAGCCATGAGTCAAACTCCTTAATATTATAGTGAAGATGGGTTGAAATCTATACCCAGGACAGGCTTTTTTGCGCCGTCCTTGCCAAAACGGATCAAAATTTTGGAAAAAAGCTCGCGGGAACGCTTATTCAGCCTGCATTTGATGACCAGCCGCATGCGGTATTTTTCTTCTACGCGGTACACAGGGGCTTCAAAAGGCCCGAAGATCATCATAGGCACGTCACAAAAGTCGCCCGAGCCAAGGCGCTCCAGCTCCTCGCGCAAGCGCACGGCATGGATCATCAGCTCCTTTTCGTCGGATGCGGTCAGCGTCATCAGCACAATGTCGCAATAGGGCGGGAAGGTCAACAGGCGTCGCAGCTTGATCTCGCGCTCATAAAAGGTGTGGTAGTCCTGCGCACAGGCCAGCGTGATCACGTCGCTGTCGGGGTTGTTTGTCTGAATGATGGCGCGTCCCTGCACGTCACCGCGTCCTGCGCGGCCGATGACTTGTGTCAGCATGGCAAAGGTGCGCTCGGCTGCACGGTAATCGTCCACGTAAAGCGAGGCGTCGGCCAAAAGCACGCCCACAAGCGTAACGTCGGGGAAGTTGTGTCCCTTTGTCACCATCTGCGTACCGATCATCACGTCGGCCTTGCCGTCGCGGAAATCGCCCAGCAGCTTGTCCATGGAAAATTTGGCCGAGGTGGTGTCCGCGTCCAGACGCATCACGCGTGCGTCCGGGAGCAGCATTTCCAGCTCCTGCTGTACACGCTGTGTGCCAAAGCCCGTGTGCCGCAGGTGCGGAGAATCACAGGACGGGCATTTTTGCGGAACCTGCATGCGCGTGCCGCACCAATGGCAGACCAGCTCGCCTTCCGAGTACGTACCGTTTTTGACGTGATACGTCATGGCCACCGAGCAGTGCGGACAGGTTATGGCCGTACCGCACGAGGCACAGGAGATAAAGCGGTGGTATCCGCGCCTGTTGAGAAACAGCACGGCCTGTCTGCCCGATTCCACCGTTTGATTCAAAGCGTCGGTCAAAAGCGTACCGAGCGGAGAGGTCATCCCCTTGGCTGCGCCCTCGCGCATATCGGCAACCGTGACCTCGGGCAGGTTGGTTTTATTGTAACGCTCACTCAGCGAAAGCAGGGTATAAGTCCCTGCCTGCGCCTTTGCGTAGCTTTCAAGTGAAGGGGTTGCTGAGGCCAGCAGCAAGAGTGCTTTGTTGTGTGCGCATCTCCAGCGGGCCACGTCACGTGCGTGGTATTTGGGATCCTGATCGGATTTGTAGGTATGCTCCTGCTCCTCGTCCATAATGATCAGGCCGAGATTTGGCACAGGGGCAAACACAGCCGAGCGCGTGCCGATCACCAGCCGCGCCTGTCCTGCGCTGATGCGTGCGTAAGCATCCTGCCGCTCGCCTGCCGAAAGTCCCGAATGGATCACGGCCACCGTATCGCCGTATCTTGCGCAGAAAAGCGCCACCGATTGCGGTGTCAGCGAGATCTCGGGCAGCATGAGGATCGCGCCCTTGCCGTTGGCTAAGATCTTGTCGAGCAGCTTGGCCATGACGTAGGTTTTGCCGCTGCCCGTCACGCCGAACAAAAGTGCCGCGCGCGCCCGGCCGCTGTCTGCAAGCTCGATCAGTGTGCTGACTGCGGCTGCTTGCTGCTCGTTAAGCACAGGATCGGGCGCAGGAGTAAAGTCTGCGGGAATGGCGTACGGATTGCGGTATATTTGCTTTTTTTCGGTACAAAGCAGCCCCTTTTCCACCAGGGCCTTGAGCTGTGCCTGTCCTGCATCGGTGTCCTTGCAAAGCTCGTCCTTGTCTGCGGGGCGGTCAAGCAAAAGCGCACGGCAGAGCAGCGCCTTCTGCTTTTGCGAGGTCAGGCGCACGGAAGCGGTCTTGTCGCCGTCAGCCGATTTCTGCGCCTCATCTCTGGGAACGCAGAGCGAGTACAGCGTGGTAAAAACCCCGTCCGAGCCCTGCTTTTCCTCTGCAACCTTTTGCACAAAGCCCTTGTCGGCCAGCACACGGAGGATCTCCTCAACACCCGCGCCAAAGCGCGCGCGAAGCGCGTTGATGCTGACGCTGCCGCGTGCGTTGACGTAATTGAACACCAAAAGGTGCGAGGCGTCCGCGGTTTTGTCAAGATCCTCGGGCATGATCCCCGGCACTGGACGGTAATAGTCCACGATATGTGACATAGAGGCCGAGGGAAGCACGCAGCGTACCGCCTCGCCCACGGTGCAAAGCGTTTGCTCGTGCAGCCAAAGGCAAAGGGCCAGCATTTCCGCAGATAAGGAAATCCGTTCGGAGCAGAGTCCCGCAATGCTCTTGATGCGCTTTGCCGTGGCACTGCTGTGTACCCTGGCAACCACACCGATCTGCTTGCGGTTTCCGTGTCCGAACGGCACAGTGACAAACACGCCGGGGGATACCGCGGCGCGCATGTCTTGGGGGATATAGTAATCGTAGGAGGCATCAATGCAATAGGGATTGTCTAAAATATAGATCCCCGCGTATTCGGGTGCGCCTTCGTTACGGTTCACAAAAATTCACTCCTTTGATTAGCCGTACGGCTAAGGGGGGATCAGACCTGCTCCTCGGCAGGCTCTTCTTGCTCTCTGACGATCTTGTACTCGCCCTTGTGGATGCGGCCGATGGCGATCTTAACAGCCTTTTCATCTCTGACTTCCTTGTCGATCAGAGCGTTCAGGGGCTTGTCGGTCTCCTTGTTGCCGGTCATGGAAGCTTCAGCCTGCTCGCGCTGCTTGACGTATTCGCCGGTGATGATGCGCGCGCACTTTGCGGTGGCGATCGCCAGCTCGTAGCGGTTGAATTCGTTTTTGGTCAAATCGTTAATGGTAGGATAAAGCATAATTGATTCCTTTCAAAAATTCGATATATTTAGATGAATTTTATTATTCTTCCTCTTCTTCGCCGCCGTCATAATCCTGGTCGGTGGTCAGGCGGTTGGCAATGGTTTCGGCCTGCAGAGCCGAGAGAATGACGTGCTCGGAGTCAGTGATGATCACGGCACGCGTTTTTCTGCCGCAGGTGACGTCAATGACGCGGCCTGCATCCTTTGCGTCCTGGATCAGACGCTTGATGGGCGCGGAGTCGGGGGCGGCCAGCGTCACGATGCGCTCCACCGCTACCATGTTTCCGTAGCCTACGTTAATGAAATTCATACTAACCTCCTGTAGCCGAACGGGAGCCGAACCAAGTTGGTTTTGACGAGCAGATTTCTCCGATTCCTGCATCTTTCCCCTTGGACATATTGCCTATATGCCCTGCG
>JAZUSJ010000048.1:0-2337 GCA_045606685.1 Eubacteriales bacterium | reverse complement strand
GTAGTGTTAGTGAAGATGGTATTGATCCAGCACCTGTACGGGTTGCCCTCGTTGAGAAGAACAGCAGCAGAGGTAGAGGTGAATATGGCATACCGCTGGTTTCTCGGATATAGTTTGCAGGAAGAAACACCGCATTTCTCTACACTGAGCTACAACTTCAAGCATAGATTCACAAGCGAAACAGTTGATCAGATATTCGCTTGGATATTGAACGAGATCGCAGAGGCAGGGTATCTGTCGCCCACAGCGGTGTTCATCGATGGCACCCATATTAAGGCAAATGCCAACAACAAAAAGAAGATTCAAGAAGAAGTTCCCGTAGCATCCAAGAGATATGCAAAGGAACTCATGGACGAGGTCAATGCAGACAGAGAGGAGCACGGCAAAAGGCCCTTCGAGGACGAGAATGACGATAATGAACCGCCCAAACCCTCAAAGCCGAATAAAAACACCTCGAAAAAGAAACTGGAACGCCGCAAGAAGATGAAGACGGTCACCAAAAGTATAACAGACCCGGACAGTGGACTTTTCGTCAAAGGCGACCACAAAAGACAGTTTGCATATGAAGCACACACCGCTTGCGACAAGCATGGATATGTACTTGAAACCGAAGTAACCCCCGGCAACGTACACGATAGCGTAGCATTTGACGACGTATATGACAAAGTAACCGAGAAATTCCCTGAAGTAGAGACCATCGTAGCAGACAGCGCATACAAAACTCCCCATATCTGCAAGAAAGTATTTGATGACAACCGAGTTCTCAGCACAGCATACAAAAGACCTATGACCATGGATGGCGGACATGAGTGGTGGAAATACGTTTATGACGAGTATTTCGATTGCATCATTTGCCCCGAGTTTCATACTCTTGCATACAGTACGACCAACAGAGACGGATACAGAGAATACAAGAGCAATCCGGAGATATGCAAGAACTGCCCGACAAGACATCTTTGCACACATTCCAAGGATTGTGTGAAGGTCGTACAAAGGCATATTTGGAAGGATTACGAGGAGCTTGCCGATGACGCACGGTATACTCCTAAGTATGCCGATCTTTACAAGCATCGTAAAGAAACCATTGAACGTGTCTTTGCGGATGCGAAAGAAAAACACGCGATGCGTTATACACCTTACCGCGGCCTCGCCCAAGTCTCTAATTGGGTAAGGCTTAAGTTTGCTGCCATGAATCTCAAAAAATTCGCTAAAAGAAAGTGGAAGGATAACCATCCCTCCAACCTTTCTCCACTTCTTTCGTTTTTTGCTCATCTTTATACCAAAACGCCCATCTTCACTTCCGCGTGATGGGCGTTTTTCGACAGACTGAAAGCACCCAACGCGATTGCGTTGGGTGCTTTTTTGTCTGGCGGAGAGACAGGGATTTATGAACCCATGTTTGCGCCAATAGTCGTGCAAATCATTCAGGCGACCTGCGCAAACTATGCATGTCGCGCCGCACAGCGTCGCTTATGCGAGGGTTCAAACGGTGACCTTTCACGATAAAAACCAAGAGGAGATCCGATTGGATCTCCTCTTGGTTTTTATGGCGGAGAGACAGGGATTTGAACCCTGGTACCCGGTTAGAGGTAACACGATTTCCAGTCGTGCGCCTTAGACCACTCGGCCATCTCTCCGTATTCTGTTGACGACCTGTATATCATATCACAAAAATCTGCGCTTGTCAAGTATCATTTTCAAAAAAATTCAACTTTTTTGCGTTTTTTTGTAATTTGTCCGGTGTGTGCTTGACAATCCCGAGCGCGGGGAAGCCCTGCGCTCGGATTATGTCAATACGCATGTTTATGCGTTCTCTGCGATAAACTGCTCAGCATCCTCTGCCTTGAGTCTCTTGATGCCTTCGGTGGGGTAGGGGGACTGCTCACCGCCGTTGGTGTACATAAAGTAGTGACCTGCGGGGGTTTTGAACAAAATCTCCTCGTAGCCTGCGGGATCACCGTAGTAACCGAAAGTCTTCTTGATGATCAGAGTAGCGGTTTCGGTATCATAGATGACTCTGCCGATCTTCTTCTGCATAGTCGTGTTCTCCTTCCTTCTCATATTCCTGCAATATCATATCACAACATTGCCAAAAAATCAAGAGGAAAATCATGAGAATTGCAAAAAATCTTGTGAAAATTTCACGAAATCGCTATTATGGGTTTGTGAAAAGCGTCAGATGTCCGCATCCTTGATATACTGGCTGCCCTTTTCCGCGATGAACACCTTGCGCGCAGCCAGATTATCGCCCAGCAGCGTGTCGAACATGATGTTCGTTGCCTCGGCATCGGTGGGGGTGACCGCGATCAGGCGGCGCGTGGCGGGGTTCATGGTGGT
>JAZUSJ010000047.1:0-8451 GCA_045606685.1 Eubacteriales bacterium | reverse complement strand
CTTTGAGCGCTCGGAGTCTGCTATCACCGAGACCGAAAAGAAGTACGGACGGTACTGCCATTACATCGCATATCGCATTCTCGAAAATGACGAAGATGCAAAAGAGATCGTCAACGATACTTATCTCAAAACGTGGAACACGATTCCACCCAATCGTCCCGACCCGCTAAAGCCATACGTCGGGATGATAAGCCGTCAGCTTTCGCTTGATCGCTACGAAGAATACCACACGCAAAAGCGCGGAGGACAAGTGATGCTTGTTCTTGACGAGCTTGCCGAGTGTATTCCCGACAACAACAGCGGAAAGGACATTGGCGAGAGCGTTGCTCTGAGGGATGCTCTGAATAAGTTCGTTTGGTCTTTGCCCGACAAAACGCAGAATGTTTTTGTGCGCCGGTATTGGTACTCAAGCTCCGTAGCCGAGATCGCGGAGGAGTACGGAATGAAAGAAAGCGCCGTAACCGTCCTCTTGCTCCGCACAAGAAAGAAGCTGAAAGAGTTTTTACATAAGGAGGGCTTTGACGTATGACGAATAAGAATATTTATAGGAGTCTCGGCGGTCTGGATCCCGAACTCATCATGAAGGCTGCACCTGCCGAGAAGGTGCAAAAGAAGAAAAAGAACACTTGGGTAAAGTGGGCTTCGCTTGCGGCGTGCTTTTGCTTGATAGTAAGTGCAATCATCGTTGTACCAATGCTGCGAGATTCAGGAAACAACCCTATAATAAATCCGCCCAATAGTGATATTCCGTCGATTTCTACGATGATAAGCGGAAATATGATTACAGGTAAGCAAGAGCTTATATATGGAGATCCTTCGTCCGGAAGTGAAGGAGAGGCGGATATGATTGCTCCCGGTTTTGAAATACAGACAGTAATAGAAGCGGAAGTAATTGAGGTTCTCCCCGATACCTATTATTATGCTGCTTCATATTATGAGCCTTTCCATGTTGCTAAATTGCGCGTTGTCGATCAGATCCGTGGCGATGGACTTCCCGAAGAAATCTATTTGTGTTATCCGTATTATGACACAACCGTATTTGATGGATATGAGTGTTTTATTATGTCACTTGAGCAAGTCGGTGTGGAAAATTATGTGCTTATCAATGAAACACAAAGTCGAGTAGATTATTTTTCCAATATGTTTGAAGTAAGATTGACAAGAGATCTCGGCTATGGTTCTGTTATTGCTTTCAACGATGGAAAGGTTGACGATAGCTTTTGGGAGAAAACCGATTATCTCGTTTCAAAAGTTAATATAGGCAAAGGGGTTTTTGACCATATGTTAGATTCACCAAGCGCTAATTATTTTCCTGCATCCCGAAATACCGCTATCGCAAAGGTAAAATCTAATATCCTTGAACTTGCAAATGATGAAGATAATTGGCACGTTTCAACAAGGAGATATAATTACGTTACGGTTGATGATGTATTCATTTCAGATGAAGCAAAGAAAATCAAAAGCTATTTAGAGCCAAGCGACACCAATGTGTTTATTTACTATCTTACACTCGATGAAGAGCGTGTAATTGCAGAATACACACGTATAATCAATGGATTTAGAACTGATGAGAGAATTGTTATCAATGGGTATAACGGCGAAAATGGCAACGTAAGTAGGGACGGTGGAATCTATACCGAAGATGCTCTTGCGAAGATTCCCAATATTGGTGAGGCTCTTGCGAATATGAAATTGTCCGAATTGAATCCGCCCCACATCGAAATTGCAGAAGGAATGAGCTTTAGCCATTCAAATGCAAGCGGTGTTTACCGCATGGTGGATGGAAAAGCTTACGGAATTATCCGAGTTATGTGGTATTATAAATATCCCGATATTAGCAACGCTTATCAAAAGGACGATATGTACTATCTTTACGACGAGAATGGCAATGGAAAAATCGTTGAAAGAGACGAGTTAAGGAAAGTGATCGGTGACGATTATTTTATTCAAAGATTTTCCTACGATAGTATAATTGCATGGGATTGAATACTTTTGAAGGCGAGCGTATTTTGCGCTCGCCTTACTCGCATATTCACACAAAAAACAAAAAAATATGTTATAATATAAAAAAGTTTTCCTAAATGAGTGATGCGAGGGCTTGTTTTCCTGTTATTTAGGGTGAAAGCGCTTTAGAACACACGAAAGGAGTGTGAAGCATGGAAGATAAGCAAATAGTGGATTTATATTGGGAACGTTCCGAATCTGCTATCGCAGAAACCGAGAAGAAGTACGGCAGATATTGTCATTACATCGCCTATCAGATCCTTGAGAATGACGAGGACGCGAAGGAGATCGTGAATGATACATATCTGAAAACGTGGCAAACGATACCGCCAAAGCGCCCCGAATCCTTGAAGCCGTATGTCGGCATGATAAGCCGACAGCTTGCGCTCAATGCGTATGAGGAGCAGCACACCCAAAAGAGAGGACAGATCACGCTTGTTCTCGACGAGCTTGCGGAGTGTCTGCCGGGTGACGACGAGGATTGGGATGTGGTGTCGGGAGTTGCCTTGCACGATTCGTTGAATACCTTTTTGCGAGGGTTGCCGCAGAAAACGCGCAACATCTTTATTCGCAGATATTGGTACACAAGCTCTATCGCTGAGATTGCCGAGGAGTATTCAATGAAAGATAGTGCGGTCGCCATGCTTCTTCTTCGTACTCGCAACAAGCTAAAAACTCATTTGCAAAAGGAGGGCTTTAACGTATGACGAACAAGGAATTCTACCGAGAGTTTGGGAACATTGATCCCAAAATGATTGAAGCGGCTGCGCCTGCCGAAAAGGTGCAAAAGAAGAAAAAGAATGCTTGGATCAAGTGGGTGTCCGCAGCAGCTTGCGTTGCTTTGCTTGCGAGTGCTTCGGTGTGGTTGATCGCACCGGATCAAGGGGCATATGAGCAGGTTGCCATCACAACACTTATTCGACTGGATGAAAGATATTATGTATCTTATATCAGAGTGAATGAAATGAGCAATTATGAGCGGCTGACGCTGGAGGGCAAGATCGGCGAGTTGTATCATGAAACAGAAACGCAGCGCTTTTACAAGCTCAAGGGACACGACGATATTGCACGGCTGATTGAGGTGTCTGCTGACGGGGAGGTGCAATTATTCAGATTTGAATCGTTGCTCTGCGATGCGCCCGATCAAGCCGAGCCGTTTTCGCTGGGATTCATTTTCGAAACAATTTATAACGTGACTTCGGCCGATGACGTCAGAAGTGTCAAGTTTGAAAAAGCATATAAAAACCGCCGCGAAATAAAAATCCAAAGTGTGCTTGTGGATGATCGTGCCAATATCACGCACTTTTTTGATCAAGTATGCGCTTTGGAAGGGGGGGAGTACCAACCCCGTGAGTATTTGTACGTGCATCAGCATAGTGAGGAATATCTGAACGGCACGCTGCCGCTCTCAGCGCAAGTCGAGCGAAAGGTGACTGTGAAATTCAAGAATAACACGTCCATCGAGCTTGTGCTGGATCCCCTCAACAATCATTTGTGCTTGGAAAACATGATTGTTTTCGAAATGACCGAGCAAGAAATGGATTGGCTGATCGGGCTTGCAAAGATCAACATGCAGCACGTGAGTTACGGAACCGAGGATGATGAGATTAACGGTGGCGAAGGAATGGAAACTGCAACACCGAGACCTGCGAATTGAATAACAGAACACCGCCGATCGTTTGGCGGTTACCGCAAATTAATGTGGCGCCTGATCGGGCGCCACATTTTGCGCTATGTTCATGCATTTTTCAAAAAATTATGCTATAGTATAGGCGAAATTACAAATGTCATGTTTGATTGCGGAAATGTAAAGTCTGTGTGATAGACTTTTGGACGGTTTTGATGTATAATGGTGATGCAATCAAGACATGAACGGGAGGTTAATCATGACGTTTGCAGATAAGGTGTTGGCTTTGAGAAAGAAAGCGGGGCTTTCGCAAGAGGAATTGGCGGAAAAATTGGAGGTTTCGCGGCAAGCGATCTCGCGTTGGGAAATGGGACTTGCGATGCCGGATGCGTCAAACCTGCTGCAGCTTTCCAAGCTTTTTCGGGTGACTGTTGATTACCTGATCAACGATGAATATGCAAGTGACGAGGACATTCCGATCGTGAAAACCAAAGAAGCGTCACTCAACCAAGAAATGAAAAAAGTACCGGCAATGATAAAATCCACCTTGATCGGCACGGCAATTTCGCTGCTGCTGGCACTGTTGCTGTTTCCTTTTACCGCAGAGCTGCCCGTGTTGATCATCCCCATCGTTGCTTTACCGTTTCCGACGTTTTACTTTTGTGTGTTCTGCAAGGAATTAAGATCGCTCAAATTGATATTGAGCGCAAGCGCGGTGCTGTTATTGGCGGTGAATGTCATCGCTCTTATCGGCTTTTGGATTTCCTTTCATGCGCACCACGGTCAAGCATACGTGCATTTGATTTTGTGGGATAGCATTGTGTGCTTTTTGAATGCGGCAGCGCTGATCTCATTCGGTGGTTTTATTGCTTTTGCTGCTAAACCAAAGCAATGGTGGGTGAATTTGCTGATCTATGCGGGCGAATCTGTGCTTTGGATAGCTGTGGTATGCGTCCTTTACGGTGTGACGTCGGACAGCTCCTTGTCGCATTTCGTGACTTTGCTCGTCGGGGTATTGCTTTGCTCCGTTGGGTGTGTTGTGTATCGCTTGCAGGTGAAAAAAGCAGGGGAGAGACATGGATCGGAACAGACGTAATTTTCTGTATTCTCTTGGCGTGTCGATATTTCAAGGCGGCTTGGAAAAAGCGATCACGCAAAAGTATTCGGAGTCTTATGCACCGTTCAAAATCGGGCTTTGGAAATATTTGCTCGGGGCAATTTCGATGTTGCTCTTTGCAGTAGGATAAAACGCCGTCGCTCATATCTTTACATATCCCGGGAAATGTGCTATAATGAATGCACGCGAAAGGCATATGCGGAAATTTCGCAGTCCATTTGATGAAAGGAGCCGGGAGATGTTTGACATTGTAGGAAAGTATAACAGCGCTGCGGTATATGCCGCGTCGGTTGACAACGACGCTTATGCACAGGTGCTTCGGATGTGCAATACGGAGCAGTTAAAGGACAGCAGGATCGCCATGATGCCCGATATGCATGCGGCCGAGGGGTGTACCGTAGGAACCTCGATGACGGTGGGCGCATTTGTCAACCCTGCATTCGTGGGCGGTGATATCGGTTGCGGCATGCAGGTGTTCAGGCTTGCTGAGCAAGACGTGGATTTTGCATCGTTGGATGCGTGTATCCGCGCAAATATCCCGTCCGGTGCCGCTATTTTCGACCACAGCATTTCTGCTGTCGCTGACGTTGCGCTTGAAAGCCTTTATTGCTATGAGGATATTCAACACGACACGGTGCTTCGATCCTTCGGAACGCTGGGCGGCGGCAATCATTTCATTGAAGTCGGGCGTGGGATGAACGACGCGCTGTATCTGATCATTCATTCGGGCAGCAGGCGGTTGGGGCGCGATGTGGCAAAGTATCATCAGGAGCAGGCGTTTTTTGAGCAAAACGGTTTGGATGCTGAGCAGGCCCGCAGAAAAAAGATGCGTCCTGCGGATATTCAATCCAAGTTCCGTCCGGACGATTGCTTTTTGTCGGGCGAAAACCTGCAAAGATATTTGCATGATATGAATATTGCGGTAGATTACGCTGCAAAGAGCCGTATTGCGATGGGAAAGACCATCCTTGCTGCGTTGGATCTGACCGCTTTGGAGCAGTTTGCCACCATTCACAACTACATAGACACGACTGCAGGCGTGCTGCGCAAGGGCGCTGTCAGCGCGCAAAAGGGGGAGAAGCTTTTGATTCCGATCAACATGAAGGATGGAAGCTTGCTGTGTATTGGCAAAGGGAACGAGGCATGGAACTGCACCGCTCCGCACGGCTCGGGCAGGATCATGAAGCGCTCCGAGGCCAAAGAGCGATTTTCTTTGGAGGAATATCAAAGGGAAATGGCGGGCGTATACACCACGTCGGTGGACGAATCCACGCTGGATGAATCTCCCATGGCGTACAGGCGCGTGGACGAGATCATGGATGCCATCGAGCCTACGGCCGAGGTGGTCGATGTTCTCACGCCTGTGTATAATTTCAAGGCAAGCAAAGGCCCTGTTGACCAAGAGGTTATGGATGGGGAGGATTGAACTGCCATACGGCTCGGGTGCATAGAAAGGGGCTGCGTCAAGCGACGCAGTCCCTTTATGATGTCATTTTTGATTGAATAAAGAAGCCAAAATGCTCGTTACTCCGCACGGTACACAACCTTACCGTCCACCACGGTGAGGTATGCCTCGGTGCCGATGACGGTCAGCGGATCGTCCTGCCAGATGACCACGTCGCCATCCTTGCCGACCTCCAGACTGCCGACGCGGTCGCCAATTCCGGTCTGCGTTGCGGGATTGATGGTGATGGCGCACCAGCCCTCCTCTGCATCAAGGCCTGCGCTGACCGCAAAGCCTGCGCACATGGGCAGATGCTCCAGCGGAATGACGGGCGCGTCGGTGATGATGCTGATCGGTACGCCTGCGCGGTGCAGCACACCGGGCGTGGTAAAGCTCTTGTTGGCAAGCTCGATCTTGGTCTTGCCGCCAAAGGTGGGGCCGATAAACGCAGGATAGCCCTCAGCTGCCAGCTGGTCTGCGATCAGCTCGCCGTCGGTGCAGTGATCCAGCGTCAGATCTACGTCAAATTCCTTGGCAATACGAATGGCGGTGAAGATATCATCCGCGCGGTGCGCGTGTGCCTTGAGCGGAATTTCCTTTTTGATCACGGGGATCATGGCCTCCAGCTTCATGTCAAAGTTCGGCTCTTTTCCTGCCTCCTTTGCCTGCAGGTAATTGCGCGATTTGAACAGAAGCTCGCGCAAAAGCGCAGCCGTTGCCATACGCGTGATGGGCGTTTTGCCGCCGCGCTGACCGTAGCAGCCCTTGGGGTTCTCACCGAATGCCACCTTCATGGCAAGCGGATTTTTGAGGATCATATCGTCCACGCGATTGCCCGCCAGCTTGATGGCAACAAACGTGCCGCCTACCACGTTGGCGCTGCCGGGGCCTGTGCAGGCCGTGGTGACACCGTTGCGCAGGGCGAGAGGGAAGGTCTCGTCAATGGGATTGATGCCGTCGATGGCACGCATGTGCGGTGTGACGGGATCGGACATTTCATTGTAGTCCATGCCCTCCCAGCGCATCTTGGAGTTGTCCACACCGATGTGGCAATGCGCCTCCACGCAGCCGGGTGTGACCAGTCTGCCGCCCGCGTCGATCACGGCGGCACCGTCCGCGCAAATGTCCGTGCCGACTGCAGCGATCTTGCCGTTATCATCGATCAGCACGCAGCCGTTTTCGATGTCCGCGCCTGCCATGGTTTTGACGTATCCGTTTTTGATCAGTAACATAATGCACCTCCACTTGGTTATTTGAGGCTATTATAGCACAAAAGGGCGGGGAAGTCAATGTATTTATACGCGCCATACTTGGTGATGACATGCCAATCCTTTGGATTGGATGAAAAAAAGCACTTGCCGATTTACGCCCTACGTTATCGGTCGTGTAAAAAATTATTGTTCAAACCATCTGGGCTTGGGATGAAAATGAATGGTTACGGAATTGTCGTGCTCATCCACGCATATTTGCACATCCACAAAATCGTACTTTTGAAAATCATCATAAAAATCCTTATGATCGAGATATTCGCTCATGGTAATAACCGTCATTCCTCCGCCACGCATTTGCGATACCCATTCATCTTGGTATTCCTTGGTGTACGGATTGATAAGCGGCATACCGAAATAGGCATAAATATCATTTTCCTTCTCTTTACTGATAACGCTATAAATCCACTCATCAAGATGCTCACGAATGGCATCCCGTCCTATTTGCAAGAAAATATCAATGCTATTCATCACGTTCGTGACCATATCAATCACTCGCTCCTCGGAACAATTGGCTATGGGAGAAAACGTCACATCTCTGGGTACTGCGCTATATGCCATACATCTTTTGCTGAACTTTCCGGAATAGTCGGTGTATGGTTTCTCAAAATCCTTAAACTGCACACCAACGCAAAAGTTGATGGTTTCATCCGGCACCTGCACGATGATTTTCGTAATGCCGTCTGCGGCTTCCTTGGCGTAATCACGGGATCCTGTTTTTTCGAATCCGTAGGAAAGCAATTTCTGTTTGACTATTTTATTAAACTCTCTTTTATCCATGTTCCCTCGGTAAGTATTTTTTTATTTATTTATTATAGCACAAATCCGTGAACATTTCAACTGCTACACGTCCAAATCACGCCAAAGGCGTGTATGGCATCCGACGAAGTCGGTATGTCATCATCCCGAAGGGATGTATGGAATCAATCCAAAGGAGGATATGCTTTATGCGCTTCGCGCGATGCCATACGCGACTGCGTCGCAATTCCAT
>JAZUSJ010000046.1:0-7378 GCA_045606685.1 Eubacteriales bacterium | reverse complement strand
GGCTGGCAGGCCAATTGAAGGCGCACTTGTGCGCAGCCAGTATTATTAGGGCTATGCCCGAAACTGAAATACCACCCGCTATGCGGGTGGATATTTATTTTGAATTTTATGAATGGTTGCAGTCAGTACCGGCTGCAACTGAATATTATCATCATATCCGAAGCCCCAGAGGGCTATTTTTTCAATATCCGTATTACAATCTCACGATGACGTGATCTCCGCCGGCCTCCCGGGCATCCACGAGATTCCACTCGGGGTGCTTTCTGCGGTATTTGCGAAACGCTTTGAGCATCTTGACGGTCTGCTTGCGCGTAAGCTCGATGCCTTGCTTACGCAGCCTTTTGCGGATAAATCCCGCGGTCAGTCGGTTGATTGCAAGGCAGGTCGGAAACCAAAACACCGTTTTATGATTGACGGTTACCTTCATAGCAATCACTCCACAAAGATCTGCATGACGTCACCGTCCGAGCTTTCGGCATCGACCAGGTTCCCAATCGCGCCCTGCTTGACCAGTTCAAAGATCTGTACCCAATCAATGCTTTTGAGCGCTTCGTTGCCCGAAAACTGCGGTAGCGATATGCCGCTGTTGACGGCAACCTCTACCAGCGCAAGCGGAAGATTGACGCGAAGGGAGTCTCCGTCTGCGGAGGTCATCACGACGCGCAGCATCATGTCGCCGATATCCTTGCGCTCGGCCTCGGGCAGCACGCGCACGGCAGGGGCGGATTCCTGCTTGCCCGAAAGCAGCTCATCCACGCTGACGCCAAGGATCTTGGCAAGTGTGGGAAGAAGCGAGATATCGGGGCAGGTCTGGTCGGTTTCCCATTTGCTTACCGCCTGCGGGCTGATGCCCAATTTTTCCGCAAGCTCATCCTGCTTGAGTCCTTTTTCGCGGCGCAAAGCACCGATTCTTTTTCCTAAAGTCTGATTCATAAGTAATTCTCCTCTCTTGTGATGAGCCCATTATAGCATCGGGAACGGGGAAAATGAATATAACAAGAGTTGATTGGGGGCGAAATCAAACAACCAAATTGCGTTTTTTCGCTCAACCGACGGTTGTTTGGCGTATTTTTGGGCGAAAATCGGAGTATTCACCCAAAAATTGCAAACAGAATGAAGCCGACAAAGGGGAGCAGGGCCAAAATGACCACCCAGATCAGCAAGTCCCGTTTGCAATCCTTGCCAAGTCCCATGGGAATCTCGGGATGCAGCTTGTGCGCGAAAAAGAGCATACAGAGAGGAGCGTGATCGATCCCGATCTGTCCCGCGCCCGTGAAAATAACAGCGCGGCAATACTCCCTGTAAAGATACTGGTGTCTGCTTGGCAGATGGATCTCGTATTCGATCCGTTTGATCCGATTCCATCGAATAAAACCATTTTTGTGGGCAATGCCGTCCTTGTCAAGCACACAGATGATCCTGCCGAAAAAGTAATGGTTCAGCACAAGCAAAGCAGCGCAGAGCAGCACGAAAGGAAAGCAAAGCACGGCAACCAGCAGCGTCAGCTTCAATGCCTCAAAGAAGGAAAACTCGTCCAAAAGGAGCATGGCGATCCATGCCATGTAGAGAATAAAGAGATAGAAGCCGGGGATGAGGACCAAGGGGAAGGTGAAAAATTGCATGCGCAGCCTTTTGCCGGGCATGGTGGCAAGATCGATATTCTGAGCCATCTCTTCGGGCTCTAACATGCGGTATTTCATGTATCATTCCTTTCCGGCAGATCAAAGCCTTCGGGTTTGCAGGGTAGCCTAACGGGAGCCGAACCGAATTGCCCGACGACGATGCAGATTTTTTCGAGTCCAAAAGCTTTTCTCGCAGGGCATATAGGCAATGTCCGGGGAGAAAAGATGCAGGTATCGGAGAAATCTGCACGTCAAAATCAACTTGGTTCGGCTTCCGTTAGGCTATAGAAAATCTCTTTGTATACGTCGGTAATGTCGGATATACCGTCGCCCTTCTTTTTGGAAAGCCGCATTCTGCGCATATCTATCTCGTCGCAGTGCGAGATGCCGCGATATCCCACGCCGCGATGCACGCCCTTGAATTCTCCCCATTTGACCGCTTTTGGCGGTAAAAGTCCATCGTTCTCGCCTTCTTTGAGGGAAACAACTGCATTGGTCAGCCACATGAAGACATCGCTGCCGGGGTGCTTCATTACAAAAGCGTAGCTTTGGTAGTATACGCCCGGATAGTCGGGGACTTGTCGGTTGAATTCTTGGGCAGCGGAGGTCGTAAAAGAAAGGATCGCACCGTATGTGTTGGGCGCGCCATCTCCGAGAATGCGAAACCAACAATCAGTGAAAAAGCAACCGATCCTGATCGGCCACCGAGGAAGCTTTAAAAGCCAATCCACCGTGCGTGAGCCGTGGTGCGGTGTGGATATCGTGGTCAGCGAGGCAACCTTCTCGCCCATGCCGGCCACCGAAATGGCATAGCGGCTGTCAAGACCGCCTTTGGAGTGCGCTATGATATGCACCTTTTCCGCTCCTGTTTGAGCAAGGATCTGCTCTATTCTGTTTGCGATATGGCGTCCGTTGGTGGGAACGTCTGCGTTGCTGTCCTGATAGCCGTAAAATATCTGACAGCCCAGACCTTCCAATATTTTGGGGATCCTGCCCCAATAGTTGATCAGCTTGTAATCGCGAAACCCCATGCCGTGTACCAGCAGCACGGGATATTTCAGGCCTTGCTTCACGTTTTCCCACCTCGCTTCAAAGATGCGCTATACTGTATAACAAACAGAATGCAAAAAAATTCGCGCACGCGACAAAAAAGTACAAGAGCGGTGTTCTTCAGATCTTGTCGATATAGGTCTGGTAGTCCACAGGCTCAAGTCCTGCCTTTTCGATCAGGAAAGGGTTGAGCAGATAGGAAAGAGGACTTTTGCCCGTGATCAGCTCGTTTTTGCAAAGACGCACGTAACGAGCGCCCTCGTATTCATGCACCGAAACCAAGAAGGATATGCTTGCTGCGCGATAGTGAAAGACCATGCGCATGGTATTGGCGTAAAAATCGCAGGTCACCTTGTCCTTGGGTGTTGCGGGAAGACGCTCCAGGTGATCCAAAAGCTGCTCTTTGGAAAGCGAGGTTTTGAAGAGATAGTTTTGCATTGGCGCATCGTAATTGCGCACGTTGCCCGTGCTTTGCATGCATTTGATGGCGGGAGCATAAACACAATACAGGACGATCAGCGCCACGACGGGAATGACAAAAGCCAAAAGCGGTAAGAGCGCAAATATGACGTCAAAGAACATAGACATAAAAGACCGCCTCCTTTCATGCATTTATTATAACACACGCAGGTCTGTATGTCAAATAAATGCAGATATTTTTAAGAAAAGGAAGAAAGGAAATCATTTTTCGAAAAAAACCAAAGATTTTTCAAAGAATTTTTCAAAAAAGGCTTGCAAAATGCGAAATGATGTGTTATAATACACCTCGTGCATAGGGGTATAGCTCAGTTGGTAGAGTACTGGTCTCCAAAACCAAGGGTCGTGGGTTCGAGTCCTTCTGCCCCTGCCAAAAAAATTCCGAGAACATCGTTCTCGGAATTTTTTTATCCAATCCGAAGGATTGGTATGTCATCAACGCGCTCGCGCGTTGTATGGAATTGCGACGAAGTCGCGCATGGCATCGCGCGAAGCGCGTATCCAACCTCACCACCTTCGAATTGATTCCATACATCCCTTAGGGATGATTCCATGCAGCCCTTCGGGCTGAGGACATGCCGCCTGCGGTGGATTCCATCCACACCTGCGGTGTGATTTTGCTGCGCCTTTGGCGCAGTGGAAAGACCGTGGGGAGACGCGGCTTTTGCGTCGCAGCGCCGAGAATCGAGTCCGAATGCCCCACGCTATTTATTCGGATCGTTTTAGATCCGACCGAGAAAAAACGAGAAAAGCAGAGATTTCGAAAGATTTCTCCGCTTTTCTCGCGCCTAACTTTTTTCGAATTTCCATAGATCCATTTTCGATTTTTCTTCGAGTCGAAGGATTCGAACTGCCGAAAATGCGTTTTTTCAAGAACTGAATACGGAACGCAAGCGACCGGAAGGACTTGAACCCTCGACAGGGTTTCAAATTCTTCCGGTTTTTTGCGTTAGACACAAATTGTTTACAAATAGCACCTTCCAAAACAGATCCATCCCTTCTTCGAGAGGATCCGAACCCACGAAACGCTAAAAAAAGATTTTTTTGAAATAGATCCATTGAGCCGACAAAAGGATTCGAACCAGCGAATCATAAAAAATGACCTGCTGAAGACAAAGAATAAATATCCACCCGCATAGCGGGTGGTATTTCAGTTTCGGGCATAGCCCTAATAATACTGGCTGCGCACAAGTGCGCCTTCAATTGGCCTGCCAGCCATGCAACTGTTACTTACTACCCATAAATGGGTCCCGTGGGTCGAACATCGCTAACTGGTCACTTTCCTGATCCCTCTTCAGTTGATCCGCAATGTACTCTTTTATTGCCTTCGTGTTCTTCCCCACGGTATCAACGTAATATCCCTTACACCAAAATTCGCGGTTTCGGTAGGCAAACTTCATGTTTCCAAACTTTTGGAATATCAAAAGTGAACTTTTCCCTTTTAAGTACCCCATAAATCCCGAAACGCTCATTTTGGGCGGGATGCTAACCAAGAGGTGTATGTGGTCTATACATACTTCTCCTTCGATTATCTCTACGCCTTTCCATTGACATAACTGGCGCAATATCTCTCGTATTTCCAGGCGTCTTTCTTCAAAAAACACCTTCCGACGATATTTCGGTGCAAATACAATATGATACTTGCAATTCCACTTGGTATGTGCTAAACTATTATTGTCTATGTTTGTGTTACTCATAGATAAATCCTCCAAATATGTTCTTTTTAGTTTTGACTGGCAGGTCATACTAATTATACCATATTTGGAGGATTTCCTCTCATCGGCAAAGCCTTTATTGAACCCCGCCACTATGGCGGGGTTTTCTTTTTACAACCATGCGGCAAGGCGAAACGCCTTGCCGCATTTTTCGGTTTTATTTTTTTGTAATCATTTGGTTTGATCAGAGCAAGCTGCGCTTGCGACGGATCAGGAACCATACCAGTGCTGCAATATCAGCAACAACGGCAACGCCTGCGGTCACTGCTGTTGCGGTTACAACACCCTGAATCTTCTTGACTTCGCCGTCAAGCTTCTCTTCCAGCTCTTGATTCCGGGATTCCAGCTCTTGCTTAGCCTCATCCAGATTTTCCTGTACAGTCTTGATCGCTGCATCTAATGTCTGATCAGCCTTCTCGATCTTTGCATCCAGCTCGTTCTTCAGACTGTCATCACTCTGATCGATCAAGCCCTTTGCCTCTTCAATAGAGGTTTCCAGTGCCTTTACTGCCTCTTCCAGGGCGGTTGCATCCTTGGCATCCACCTTTTCCAATTGCTCAATGGCTGCATTGAGACGCTCGATTGCCGCGTTGATCTCTGCGATGTCAGATTCGATCTGACCGACAGTCGCGTTCAGCGTACCAAGATCGGTGCGCAACGCCTCGAGCGATGCTGCAAGCTCTGCATCCTTGCTGCCAAGGGTGTTCAGGGTTTCCTGCATATCCGTAACGGTTGCATTCAAGGCTGCGACAGCATCCTTGTTGGTTGCGATCTGTGCAAGATCTGCGCCTGCAAGCTGCTCGTTGATGGCTGCAACCGCCTCATCCAACGAAGCAATTGCCTGCTCTACCTTGGCGGATACACCGGAATTTTCAAGTGCCTCCAGTCTGGTCTGAACCAACGCAAGGGCGGTATTGATCGAATCAATGTCGCTCTTGTCAGCAACCAGTGCATTCAGCAGCTCGATTGCCGCATCAAGCTCTGCAATCGCCTGCTCATTTGCCTCAACTCTTTCTTCCAGAGCGTTCAGGTTGCTCTGCAGAGCTGCAATACCTGCTGCAAGCTCCGTATCCTTTGCGCCAAGTGCTTCCAGCGCGGTCAGCATATCCGATACGCTTGCATTCAACTCTGCAACAGCGTTCTTGTTAGCGTCTATCTGCGCCAAGTTCACACCGTCCAGTCTTGCGTTGATGGCAGCGACTGCCGCTTGAATCGTGGGAATTTCTGCTTCAACTGCCTCCAGTCTGCTGTTGCTCTCTAAGCCTTCCAGTCTTTCAAGTGCAGCCTGTACGTCAGCAAGTGCTTGGTTGATTTGTGCAATGGTAGTCGTATCACCTGCTGCGATCTTGCTCAACTCCTCTATTGCTGCTTCAAGCTCTGCGATTGCCTTTTCGTTTGCTTCGACTCTGTTTTCCAGATCTGCCAGCTTGCCGGAAAGATCGGTGAGAGTTGCGTTTGTAGCTTCGATAGCCGCTTCAAGCTCTGCGTCCTTGTTGCCAAGGGTGGTCAGAGTCTGCTGCAGCTCGGTCACGGTGGACTTAAGTGCGGTGATCTCTGCTGCATTCGCCTCGATTCCGCTCAGGTCGATTGCCTTGATTGCTTCGTCAAGCTCTGCGATGGCTGCGTTGACCTCGTCAAGGCTGGGGATCTCAATGGCTTCAAGCGCCGCCAATCTTGCATTGAGGCCTTCCAATGCCTGCGCGATCTGTGCCGCGTCTGCCTTGGTTTCGATCAGGGTGTTCAGGTTTTCAATCGCTGCATTCAGCTCTGCGATTGCATTTTCATTTGCTTCAACTCTCTCTGCGAGTGCGGAGAGGTAGGACTGCAGGGCTGCAAGGCTTGCATTTGTAGCTTCAATAGCCGCTTCAAGCTCTGCATCCTTTACGCCAAGGGCGGTCAGCGTCTGCTGCAGGGTTGCGATAGTTGCGTTCATCGCTTGGATTGCTTCTGCATTCGCCTCGATGCCGCTCAGGTCGATTGCTTTGATTGCCGCGTCAAGCTCTGCGATGGCTGCGTTGATTGCGCTCAGGTCAACCTCGGGGGCCTCTACACTCTCCAATGCTGCCAGTCTTGCGTTGATCTGCTCGATCGCAGCCGCGATCTGTGCTGCGTCCGCCTTGGTTGCGACCAGAGTGTTCAGTTCTTCAATCGCTGCTTCAAGCTCTGCGATTGCCTTTTCATTCGCCTCTACTCTCTCTGCGAGTGCGGAGAGGTCAGACTGCAGGGCTGCAAGGCTTGCATTTGTAGCTTCGATAGCTGCTTCAAGCTCTGCGTCCTTTACTCCAAGGGCGGTCAGAGTCTGCTGCAAGGTTGCGATGGTCGCATTCATCGCTTCGATTGCTTCTGCATTCGCCTCGATTCCGCTCAGGTCGATTACCTTGATTGCCGCGTCAAGCTCTGCGATTGCTGCGTTGACCGCGTCAAGGCTGGGAATTTCGATGGCTTCAAGTGCCGCCAATCTTGCGGTGATGCTATCCAATGCCTGCGCGATCTGTGCTGCGTCTGCCTTGGTTG
>JAZUSJ010000045.1:0-29892 GCA_045606685.1 Eubacteriales bacterium | reverse complement strand
CCAATTTGTCTTTCCTAAGACCGCTTGGCCTCCGACTTCCTGGATCTCGTCGATGGTAAAGCCTTCCATCAAATTGGGGATAACCTGCTCCTCCTTCTCGGTGCGGCGGATGATGCGGATCGCCTTGTCAATGTCCAGAAGGATCTTGCCCAGCGCCAACAAAAGATGCAGCTGGTCCTTCTTTTCGCCCAGCTCGTACGTCAACTCACGGCGCACGCAGACCGTGCGGAATCTGATCCATTCATTCAGCAGCTCTGCAATGCCCAGCGTTCTGGGTGCGCCGTCGATCAGCACGTTGAAGTTGCACTTGAAGCTGTCCTCCAGGGGTGTCAGCTTGAAAAGGCGTGCCATGAGCTTGTCGGGATCGGTACCCTTGCGGATATCAATGGTCAGCTTGAAGCCCGAGAGGTCGATCTCGTCGCGGAAATCGGTGATTTCCTTGACCTTGCCCGACTTGACCAGCTCTGCGATCTTATCCATGATCTGCTCAATGGTGGTGGAGTAGGGGATCTGCAGAATGTCAATGCAGTTATTTACCTTGTCGTAGGTGTAGCGCGAACGGATGCGGAACGAGCCCTGTCCCGTGGTATAAATGTTCTTGAATTGCTCAGCGTCGTAAATGATCTGACCGCCGCCCGAAAAATCGGGTGCCTTGATGATCTCCATCAGCTTTTCTACGGGCAGATTTGGCTTTTTGAGCAGCGCGATGGTACCGTCACAGATCTCTGCTAAGTTAAAGGAGCAGATGTTGGAGGCCATACCGACCGCGATACCCATATTGGGCGTGACCAGGACGTTGGGGAAGGTGGTGGGGAACAGAACCGGCTCTTTGAGCGTGCCGTCGTAGTTGTCCACCATGTCCACCGCGTCCTTGGAGATGCCCGAGAACAGCTCGTTGCAGAAGGTGTCCAGCTTGACCTCGGTATAACGCGATGCCGCGTACTTCATATCCGAGGAATACTGCTTACCGAACGAGCCCTTGGAGTCGATAAAGGGATGCAGCAGTGCCTCGTAGCCGCGCGTCAGACGCACCATGGTTTCGTACACCGCAGCGTCACCGTGCGGATTGAGCGTCAGAGTGCGGCCCACGACATTGGTGCTTTTGGTTCGACCGCCCGTCAACAGTCCCATTTTGTACATGGTGTAAAGCAGCTTTCTGTGCGCGGGCTTGAAGCCGTCGATTTCGGGGATCGCACGCGAAATGATGACACTCATGACGTAGGGCATATAGTTTTTCTCAATGGTGTCGGTGATCAGCTGCGGACGTATGGGCGCATATTCGATTTTTTCAACCGCTTTTTTGTCTTTGGTTGTCTTTTTTGCCATGAATCTATTTCCTTACATTAAATTTTCAGAACCGTATGTGCAGCGGCACGGATCATGCGGTTATAAAGCGCAAGCCCAAGGCCGTGCATGGGAGGAAGGTGCGCGTAAATGATCTCTGCTCCCGTTGCATCTGCTTCGCGGAGTGCTGCAAACAGACGCTGTGCCTGCGTTTGCAAATCGTGCCGCGCGCCGATCGGGATCAGACTGCCGCCTCCAAGCGCGTCGGTCTCCTCGTCGTAGCAAAGGATGGTGCAGAGACGCTTTTTTTGCTCTGCCTGCAAAAAAGCCAGCACGTCCTGTGCCTTGCCGTCCAGAAGAATGAGCGGTGCCGTGGGCGCGTAATGCCTGTATTTCATGCCGGGAGAGAGCGGACGCTCATTCTCGGCCAGCCGCTCGGCTACCGCGGGCGCAATATCCACGCGCGGGCAAACGCAGCAGAGCGCGTCGTGCGTGATGGCACCGGGGCGCAGCAAAAGCAGGTAAGGCTCACCACGCTCGTCCTGCATGATCTTGACGATGGTGGATTCCAAGCCGATCTCGCAGCTGCCACCGTCAATGATGACGTCCACCTTGCCGTCCAGATCCTGTACGACGTGAGAAGCATCGGTAGGTGAGGGCTTGCCCGAAAGATTTGCGCTGGGGGCTGCTATGCAGGTGCCTGCCGCGCGGATGAGCGCGTTTGCTACGGGATGCGAGGGACAGCGCACGGCCACCGAGTCAAGGCCGCCCGTGACCGATGCGGGAACGCTTTCGCGCTTTGGCATGATCACGGTCAGAGGCCCGGGCATAAATGCCCTTGCAAGCGCGTAATAAAGCTGCGTTGTGTAAGCGTAAAGCTCTGCGTCTGCAGGCTGTGCTATATGGATGATCAGGGGATTGTCCGAGGGGCGTCCCTTTGCTGCGTAGATCTTTGCCGCGGCATCGGGATTTGTCCCGTCACCGCCAAGACCGTACACGGTTTCGGTGGGGAACACCACAAGGCCACCCGTGCGGATGATCTCTCCTGCCGCGTCAAGCCGATCTTTTGCGTCAAGCCGATCTTTTGCGTCAAGGGGATCGGTTATCGAAAAAAGCTGTGTTTTCAAAAGAAACCTCTTCTTTGTGTTTTGTCATGCGTTGTCACTGTTTTGCAGGTCAAGGGCGGCCTGCGCGGTCATGAGCGGCTCGATGATAGGCGTCATGTCGCCGTCCACGAATGCGTCGATGTTGAAGACGGACACACCGATGCGGTGGTCTGTGACGCGGGATTGGGGATAGTTATAGGTGCGGATCTTTTCGCTGCGGTCGCCCGAGCCGACCTGTCCCTTGCGGTCAGCGGCGATCTTTTCGTTTTGCTCTCGGCATTTCTGATCGTAGAGCATGGTGCGCAGCAGCATCAAGGCCTTGGCCTTGTTCTGGAACTGTGAACGCTCCTGGTCGCATTCAATGACAATGCCCGAGGGCTTGTGCGTCAGTCTGACGGCCGATTCGGTCTTGTTGATATGCTGACCGCCCGCACCGCTTGATTTGCAGGATTCATATATCAGATCGCTGTCCTTGATCTCCACCTCGACCTCGTCAGCCTCGGTCAGTACCGCAACCGATGCGGTAGAGGTCTGAATGCGTCCCTGCGATTCGGTTTCGGGCACGCGCTGTACGCGATGCACGCCCGACTCAAAGCGGAAGTGTGACCAAGCCTGGTCGCCCTTGACCATAAAGGTGATCTCGCGATAGCCTCCGAGATCGGTAGGATTTGCGTGAATGGGGGAGAGGTCAAAGCCCTGCTTTGCGCAGTACATGCAGTACATGCGGTACAGCACACCTGCAAACAAAGCCGCCTCCTCGCCGCCTGCACAGGCGCGGATCTCCACGATGAGGTTTTTGCCCTCATTGGGATTGCGCGGACGCAGCAAAAGCCGCAGCTCGTCCTCAAGCCGCGCCTTGGCCTGCTTGGCCTCGGCCAGCTCCTCTTGCGCCAGCTCTTTCATTTCGGGATCTCCCGATTCGATCAGCTCCAGCGCATCGGCTACGTCACGCTCCGCACGAAGGTAAGCACCGTATGCCTCCATCACGGGCGTCAGCTTTTTATATTCGCGCATCAGAGTCGAGTACGCGGTGGGATCCGAAAGCACGGACGGATCTGCCATCCGTGCCTCCATCGCCAGGTATTTATCCTGTAATTGTTGCAGCTTACCAAGCATCAGTCAAGCGTGTAGAAGGCAGCGAATGCCTTGTGCGCGGTATAAACGTCAGCCTTGGAAACGATCTCAAAGGGAGAGTGCATTGCGATCACGGGAACGCCCATATCTACCGTGGGGATGTTGTGCTTGGAGATGTACTTGGCAACCGTGCCGCCACCGCCAAGGTCGTTCTTGCCCATGTCGCCTGCCTGCCAGATGACCTCGTTCTTGGCCATGATGCGGCGAATGAATGCAACCAGCTCTGCGCTTGCGTCGTTGGTGGCAACCTTGCCGCCGTGTCCCGTGTACTTGCACATGCAAACACCGCAGTTGATGCGGGAAACGTTCTTGCCGTCAAATACCTCTGCAAAGTTGGGATCAAAGCAAGCGGTCACGTCTGCGGACATGCAGATCGAATTTGCCTTCATCTGACCGAAGTTTGCGTCAAATGCCTTTGCGATCTCGTAGAGCAGATCGAGCAACAGCTCGCACTGCATACCCGTATCACCGTCCGAGCCGATCTCTTCCTTGTCAGCAAGGATGACCATGGTGGAGCGGGCAGCGTCGGGATTTTCAAACAGAGCGGTCATAGCAGGGTATGCGCAAACTCTGTCGTCGTGGCCGTAAGAGCCGATCAGCGAGCGGTCAAGACCGACGTCACGTGCCTTGACTGCAGGAACGAGCGAGAGGTCTGCGGACAGGAAATCCGCCTCCACAATGCCGTATTTTTCATTGAGCAGGTTGAGAATATTCATCTTGATCTTGTCGGATTCCTCACCCTCAAGAGGTCTGGAGCCGAGCAGGATGTTGAGATTTTCCGCGGGGATTGCAGTACCCAAGGGCTGGGAATTCTGATTCTGACCAAGGTGAGGCAGCAGATCGTTGATGTAGAGTACGGGATCGCTTTCGTCCTCACCGATGGTGATCTGTACCGTGGTGCCGTCCTGCTTGATCACAACGCCGTGCAAAGCAAGGGGTGTGGCAACCCACTGGTACTTGCGGATACCGCCGTAGTAACGGGTTTTGAAGAAGCCAAAGCCGCCATCCTCGTAAAGAGGGGACTGCTTTAAATCAAGTCTGGGGGAGTCGATGTGCGCAGCACAAATGCGGATGCCGTCCTGCACGGGCTGGGAGCCGATGCGGAACAAAAACAGGGATCTGCCGCGGTTATTATAGTAATATTTGCCGCCCTTTTCCAAGGTCATACCAAAGGTGTAGGGAACGTAGCCCTGCGCCTTGGCCATTTCGATCGAGGTGGTAACTGCCTCTCTCTCGGTCTTGGAAGCGTCCAGGTACTTCATGTAGTCCTTGGCGTAGTCATAAGCAGCCTCGATCTGCTCGGGGGTGGCAACCTCATAGAAGTTGGTCTTTTTGTAGCAAAGAAGGTCTTTTTTGGATTCTGACATGGTTTTCTCTCCTTTATTTTGCGTAATATAGTTTTTCATAAATTTCCTGTGCCTTGACCGTTTTTTTGACGGCCTTGGCAATCTCCCGATCGGGAATGGTGACCAATGTACCGAAATCGGGATCTGTGTACTCGGGATTCTGCAGCCACGCGTCCACCTTTTCCTCGCCTGCGTGCCATGCGGCAAAAACCGTGCGCCACATGCCGTACTTCTGATAAAGCCGTGCAAGATACATCGTGCCGTATCGGATACTGGTGCCGGGATCGTACAGGGCAGATGCGTTGATGCCGGGATCCTGTACAGACTCGGCAAGCTCAACGTACAGCCCGGGTAAGAGCTGCAAAAGGCCAATCTCTCCGCGATCGCCTTGCTTGGTGCTGTCAAAGCCGCTCTCGGTCTTGATCAGCGCGTATACAACGTGCTCGGGAACACCGTATTCCAGCGCCCAGCCCGAAACCAGCGCCTCGTATTCTCGCGGGTGCGTCAATCGCTCCGCTCCAAGACAGACAAGCTCAAAAATGCCGCCAAGCGCCAGGGAAACGATCAGAATGATGAGGATGGGCAAGGCGTGTCCTGCGCTTTTCCTTTGCGGTTTGGTTCTCGAAACTCTCATAAAAGCTCCTTTGCCAGCGTGTCGGCTGCGTCCTGTACCGCTTGCAGCGCGTGATCGTTGTGTATCACAAAATCCGCCTTTTCGATATAGTATGCATCCGGTTTTTGCGCGTCCAGCCGCTTTTGTGCGGCCTCTGCGCTCAGACCGTCACGTGCCATAATGCGCATTTTGCGCGTTTCTTTGTCTGCAAGCACCGCCAATGTGTGCGTACACGTGGTATCCGCGCCCGATTCAAAAAGCAGGGGAGCGTCAATGATGGCACCTCGCGCACCGCTTTGCCGTGCGTCCTCTATGTGCTGTGCCGTCACGGCAAGCACGTGCCTGTGCGTGACCTTGTTCAAAAGCTCCAGCTTGTCCTTGGCCTCGGGGGCAAACACAATGGCTGCCAGCGCAGGTCTGTGCAAAGCACCGTGCTCGTTGAGAATATCCCTGCCAAAGATCCCGACCAGCTCGTCAAGGCAAGCCGAGGGGGCATTTGTCAGCGCGTGGTAAACGGCATCCGTGTCGATCCACGCAAAGCCGTGTGCATCGCGCAATCTCTGCGCCACCACACCCTTGCCCGCACCGCTGGGGCCTGTCAGCCCTAAGATGGGAAAGGTCATATCTCCACTTCCTTTCCGCCCTGCGTATCGGATTGCAAAGCGCAGGCCATGACGTGCTGAATATAAGCACCGTCCGAAAAGTCGGGGGAAAAGTGTGTGACGCCCGCGACAGCGTCAAGATACAGATACATCCCGTGAATATGTCCGCGCAGCCAGCCCTGCGGAGATTTGACGGCAGGGAATTTGCCACCGGGAGCGGGATATCTGCCCGAGGCGGGAATGGCCGTAAAGCCCGAAAGACCGCCAAGCGGCAATTTCGGCTGATTTGCGTCCATGTAGTAAAGGATGTCTGGCTGAGCCAATGTAAATCTGATGGCACCGCCCGTGCCGTAAACGGAAAATTCAAGCCCGTCCTCCGAGCCGTGCGAGAGCTTGGAAACGCTGATCTGTCCCACAGCACCCGAGGTAAGCGTAGCTGTCATATAAAAGGCTTCGTCCGCGTTGGTTTGCCAGAGCGAGCCGTCCGCGTTCTTGTGCGTGTCAAACGCGATCTGCGATTTGCCGCCAATGCTTGCAAAATCACCGCACAAATATCGGCAAAGATCCAGCGCGTGCGAGCCAAGGTCGAAAAGCGTGCCTGCACCGCAAATGTCGGCATTCTGCTTCCAGCCCACCGTGCGTGCGGGATCAATGTCGCTGTCGTGGCGGTAGTGGAAGGAGAAGGAAAGAACTCTGCCAAGCGCGCCTTGGTCGATCAGCTGCTTGGCGCGCATGATGGCGGCAAGGTGACGGTTGTTGTATACCACACCGCATACAAGCCCCTTATCGGCAGCCTTTTGCGCAAGTGCCGCTGCCTCTTGCTCGTTAAAGCAGAACGGCTTTTCGCATAGCACGTGCTTGCCTGCATCCAAAGCTGCGTTTGCAATGTCGTAGTGCGTGTTGTTGGGCGTGCAGATGTCAATGATATCGATCTCGGGATCGGCAATCATGGCATAAGCGTCCGTATATGCGCGTGCAAAGCCAAGATCCCCACAAATGCGAGCGGTTTTTTCCGCGCTCGTGGTGCAAATGCCGTGTACCGAAGCGGTAAACTCAAGAGGGGAATAGAAATAGGGAAGCGACGCTATGCTGTAGGCGTGTGTCTTGCCCATAGCCCCAAAGCCAACGATGCCGACGTTCAAATGCTTTTTCATACCATCCTCCTCAAGTTTTCAATAAATATATAACACCAACCTACATTATAACTCAAAACGCATAATAATGCAAGGGGTTTTTGAATATTTTTGCGGTGATTTGGTGTCATGGTCCCAAACAAAAAGGAAACAGGGAAGCACTCCCTGTTTCCTTTTGGGGATTTAGTTGTCAAGTGCCTGTAGGTACGCCATAATTCCGCAAAGATTGATGGCACTTTCCCACGGTCTGTAGGGACAGGAGGCGTCGGCGGGAAGCCCCGCGCGGTAATATTCTGTCCAGACCGACCCGCGGACGCGGTCGTCCAATAACTCACGCAACAAATCGGCATAAGCGCCCAACTGTTTTGCGGGAACGTACTTTGCCAGTGCGTAAAGGATCACACCGTATTCATATCCCACAGTGTTATCGGGATTGTGTTTTCCGTATTCGCTCTGCCTTATGCGAGCGACACTTGCTTCGATCGCGGTACGGATGAGCTGTGCAGGTAACAGCGTGCTGCCCGCAAATATCGACATCCAGATAGCGCAATCAAGGCTATATCGCTCGGTGCAGGGCGGCACCGTGATCTTGCCAAAGCAGCCGGAGCAGAGAAATGCATCTTTGGCATCGCGCAAAAGATTGGTCATACGCGAGCAACCAAGACATACGCCGTGTCTGTAGACGGGGATCTGTGCATGCTGTACGCGACCGGGATTATTGATGTACACCGTATTCTCGGAAATAAAATTCTCGGAAAACAGCATCGCCGCTTTGAGTGCGGGAGCGCGGTGCGCGGTGACATTATCGTGCGTCATCAGGCCGTGCGTCTCGCATATCTCAAGCAGAGCCAGCGCACTGGTGATATAGAGAGCCGTGGCCTCCATCGAGCCGTGATCGATGCCGCTTCGCGGAAAGATACCTCCTGCAATATATGTCTCATCTCCGTTGAAGGGGATCATGCCCCCAAACAGGTGCTGTTGCTGTGCTGAGAGCAGATAGCGCGCGTAGTCCATGCGCTCGGCAAGAAAGGACACGTCACCTGTTGCGCGGATGTATTCCAAAAGCTCCAGCAGATAGTAGCCTGTCTGCTCCACCTCGTCGTTTTCGTGGCGGTGCGAGCAGGACATGCCAAGCCCCGAGGCATTGGGCATGTATCCCTTTTGGCGAAAAACGTCTGTCATGTAGCAGATCATGCGCTTGGCGTATTCGTGCAGTCCGAGTGCCATATATCCGCGGAACACTCCGTACATATCTCTGCCGTAGGCAAGGTGATAAAACGAGCCCGCGATCACACCGCCCTGGTCGGCGGTCTGGGTGATCAGCGCAACGGCAACCGCCTCGATCAGCTCGCGCACATTAAAATCCGCCCCCAAAACGCTGTCGTCGACGCGGATTTGACTCAAAATATCCTGCCAATGTGCAAAAAAGTCGCGATTGATCGCGTCGAGATCCGCTCCGAGCATCTGTGCTGAGAGATCCATGCAGCAGGCATAGCTGTCGGTTCCGCATGCACCAAAGTCACCGCCCACGAATATCAAATGAGAGTCTCCCGCGGGAAAGGTGATCTGTCGTCCGTTCGCCGTACAGCTATCTGAGAGCAAGAGACTGCAATAAGCATCCTTGTCGGTTTTGGATTGAGAGAATACCACAGTGCCCTCGGGAATTTCAAAAAGTCGCGCCTTTGCACCGTCAAATACTGCGCTGATATCGATCGGCTGAAAGGGAGATTCCAGCAAAAAGTCAATCGGTTGCGCCAGCGAAAATCGGCGGATAAATACGGGCAGGGTAGGGTGCGAAAAGTCGGTGAGAGTACCGATCTCCTTGCCCTGCGCACACAGCGTTGTGACGTAGCAGGCAGAACCGCGAATGCGATGGTTCAGAGCAACTATTGACTGGTCGGACGCACGCAGACTCATGATGCTGGGCATCGAATAGCAGGGAGCAAACAGCTGTACGATATCCGCGCCCGAGCCGCCCATGGCGACCTTGCCGTTTCCAACAAAAAACAATCCCTCGGTGAGAATGTATTCCATATGCATGTTCCGCACCTCCTTTTTTTGTTATTATATCACAGCGGCCGTAAAAAAGTCAATTACGGGACAAAAATGAATTGCAATATCAAAATACACTATATCGCAAATCGCACAACAATTCAAGTGTTTTTTGAATATTTTTGCCAACGGGCAAATTTATTGTTCATTTGATTGTTATATTGATCAGAGGCGTCGGTCAGTATCTTGACAATCCGGCTCTCTTGCGATATCATGAATACACAAATTGTGCAATGCGGGAAAGATGGGGAAAATATGAAAAACAGACTATTTACACTTATGCTTTTACTTTTATGTGCAATCCTTCTTGTTTCATGTCAGCAGGCTCCGGAAAATCAGCAAGCACCCTCTTTCGGGCAGGAAACGAATCAGGCAGATGGTAGCTTTTCTCCCTCTGCATATTTCGATATCGAGGAAACTGACGACACCCTGACCGAATCACAGTTCCGATCGGTGAGTGCCCAAATCCCGTCGGATACCTATGAAGCATATCCCCAAACACATGGTGCGCCCCTGACGGCAACCTTGTACAAAAACGGTGAAGTGTACGAAATTGATGCAAACGATCCAAGACTGATATCCCTGACCAATTTCTTTAATAATTGCGTGTATTACTCCAAATGTGCCTATACCCAAGGGCTTTTGTCAACCGAAGATATTGAAGAGGATGTAACGGGTGCGGATTTTCGATTGGAGCTGACGTACATGCCGTACGGGGAAAAAGGGCCTATGCCATACGGCAATGAAACGTCAAGATGTGACACCATCATTTTCACAAACTTCAACGGAAACGTTACGTTGATCGCGCACGATTTGCCCGGATATGAGGGGCAGGAGGATCAATATCCATACCTTGCAGTCGGATTTGCACCTCTTTATGGCACGTATCCGTTGTTGGAGCTGTTTGGGTTTTGAGAAAACCGTCATAATTGAATCATGCCGTAGGGGCGACCTGCGGTCGCCTGCGGGCGATCACAGATCGCCCCTTTCGCATATAAAGGGGTTATAAAAGTAAATATCCGAGGAAATCAAAAAATCGGTATTGCATTGTGGCTCGTTTTATAGTATAATATAACAGAATATAGTTTACGGAGGACATCCCTTTGAGATACAATACACTTCTGATGGATGCAGACAATACGCTGCTGGACTTTACGAGATCCGAGCATGATGCCATAGCCGAGACCTTTGCGCATTTCGGACTTCCCAACGACGACGCGACCATCGCCATCTATTCCGCCGTCAACGACGCGCACTGGAAGATGCTGGAGCGCGGAGAAATTGAAAAAAGCGTTCTGATGTGGAAAAGGTTTGAAGCCTTTTGCGAGCGCACGGGGCTTGCAGCCGATCCCAAGGCGCTGGCTGCCGATTATTTGCAAACGCTGGCCACCAAATCCTATATGATCGACGGCGCACTTGAGGTGTGCGCAGCACTTGCGCAAAAATGCCGTATGTATGTCATCACCAACGGAGATAAGCGTGTGCAACAGGGCAGATTCACCCCCAGCCCCTTGGCAAAGTATTTTGAAAAGTGCTATATTTCCGAGGAGGTCGGCTTTGAAAAGCCCGACGTCCGTTATTTTGACGCGGTCATGGCAGATATCCCGGATTTTGATCCTGCGACCACGCTTGTGGTGGGGGATTCGCTGACATCCGATATCAAGGGCGGTATCAACGCGGGACTGGATACCTGTTGGTATAATCCCAAGGGTAAGGCGGTGCCTGCCGATCTGCCCGTGACTTACGTGATTCGTGACCTCGCCCAGCTGCCCGCATTGGTAGAAACGGGGTGCTTATGAAAGCGTTTTTGGCACAATGCAAGGGCGCGCGTATCCCTGTGAAATCGGATCTGCCGCTTTGTGACTATTCTACCTTCCGAATCGGAGGAAAGGCCGATCTTGCGCTGTTTCCCACCACGGTCGAGCAGCTTTGCCTGCAGCTTGCCATGCTGGCGCAGAGCGGTCTTGAATATACCGTGATCGGAAACGGCTCCAACGTGCTGTTTTCGGATGCGGGGTATCGCGGTGTCGTGGTGTTTACCACAGAAATGAACGGATACCGCTTTGACGCAAACACGCTGTATGCCCAGAGCGGTGCAAGCCTTGCGCGTGTATGCACCGATGCAAGCCGTCAAGGCTACGAGGGCTTTGCTTTTGGCTGCGGCATTCCCGGCACGGTGGGTGGCGGTGTGTATATGAATGCAGGCGCGTACGGCGGTCAGATCTCGGACGTGCTGATTTCCAGCGAGTGCTACGACACAGCCCGCAACCGCGTCTTTACGCTGTCGGCCGGGGAGCATGCATTTGATTATCGCCACAGCATTTTTGCAGAGCATCCCGAATACGTCGTTCTGTCAAGCACCTTTGCGCTCAGAGCGGGGAATGCGGACGAGATTATGCAAAAGGTCAGGGAGCAGGGCGCTTCGCGTCGCGAAAAGCAGCCCTTGAATTATCCCAGCGTGGGCAGCACCTTCAAGCGCCCCGAAGGGCATTTTGCAGGCAAGCTGATCGAGGACGCAGGACTGAAGGGCCTGCGCGTCGGCCGTGCGGTCGTATCCGAAAAGCACGCGGGCTTTATCGTCAACGAGGGCGGTGCTACCGCTGCCGACGTGCTGGCCTTGGTCGCGCTGATCAAGCAGCACGTCAAGCAACAGTTTGGCGTGGAGCTGGAATGTGAATTCAAGTATATAGGGGAGTAACGTATGTCGTTTTCCGAACAGGTAAAAGAGGAGCTGGCAGGGCTACAGATCAAGCCCATGTGCTGCCGTAAAGCGTTTTTGTGCGGCCTTCTGATCGGGGCTTCGCAAAAAGAGAATACTGTCATAGCAAGGCTTCCCGCAAGCTTTGCGCAGCAGGCGGCAGCCGAGATCAAGCGTCATTTCGGCAGAGAAAGCACCTGCAATCCCTATACGCACGGGAAACAAAGCGGGGTGGAGATTTTCTTTGATTCCCCCAAGTGCGCTTCTATGCTTGATGCGTGGGAGGCAGAGGAGGGCGCGGATTTTGCCGCACTTTGCAAATGCCCCCAATGCGCGTCTGCCTTCTTGCGCGGTGCGTTTTGCGCTGCCGGCACGGTGAGCGATCCTTCTGCAGGCTCGCACCTGGAGCTTCGATGCCCAAGCATAAGCCGCGCACTCGGTCTGCAAAAGCTGCTTGCGGATCAAGGCATTTGTATGGGACTTGTCCAAAGAGGAAGATCCACGGGCGTATATATCAAAAACAGCCAAGGCGTGGAGGACGTGCTGACCTTGCTTGGCAGCAGCACCATGGTCTTTGAGCTGCTCAATAAATTGATCGAGCGACAGATCCGAGGAAACGAGAACCGCATTACAAACTGCGATACGGGAAATATCAGCAAGTACGTATCAGCCTCGCTCAGACACATTGCTGCGATTGAAAAGCTGCAGCGCCTGGGTGAGCTGGAAAAGCAGCCCGATGCCATCAGAGAAACCGCTATGCTGCGCATGCGGCATCAGAACGTATCTCTTGGTGAGCTTGCCGAGCTGCACGTACCTCCGATCACCAAATCGGGGTTGAACCACCGCTTGCAAAAACTGATTGACTTAGCAGCGGAATTGCCGGATTAAGCAACGCTGTGGCCCTTGGCGGAATGCAGTGGTAAAAATTAGCCAAAGGGAAAATTTAGTTTGTTCATATTGAAAAAATCAGATTTATTCAGCGGATGGTGCCGCAGAAAGGAGACAATCATGCCAAACGAATTCGTGCATCTGCACCTGCACAGCGAATACAGTCTGCTTGACGGTGCCTGCCGCATAGCTGACATTCCCGCAAGAGCGGCCGAGTGCGGCCATCATGCAGTGGCCATTACGGATCACGGTGCCATGTACGGCGTGGTCGAGTTTTATAAGGCCTGCAAAAAGGCAGGCATCAAGCCCATCATCGGCTGCGAGGTCTACGTGGCCGCAGGCTCTCGCTTTGAAAAATTCAAAAGCGCTGAGGCTGGCGCGGATCATCTGGTGCTTTTGTGTGAGAATCAAGAGGGCTATGAAAATCTGATCTCCTTGGTGTCCAAGGGCTTTACCGAGGGCTTTTACGGCAAGCCGCGCGTGGATGCGGAGCTTTTGCGCATGCATCACAAGGGACTGATCGCGCTTTCCGCATGCCTGGCGGGTAAGATCCCGCGCAAGCTTTCTGCTGGGGACTGGGCAGCTGCCAAGCAAACCGCTATGGAATACGCTGCGCTGTTTGGAAAGGACAACTTTTTTATCGAGCTGCAGAATCATGGCATGGTGGAGCAAAAGCAGATATTGCCGCAGCTTTACCGCCTGGCAGGGGAATGCGGCCTTGGCGTGGTCGCCACCAACGACTGCCATTATCTGCGCCGCCGTGATGCCTCCACCCAAGCCATTCTGATGTGTATCCAGACCAACTCCTCGATCGAGGACGGCCGCCCCATCGGATTTGAAACCGACGAGTTTTATTACAAGGATACGGGTGAGATGCGCATGCTGTTCGGACAGTACGAGGGTGCGCTCGAAAATACAGTCAAGATCGCAGACCGCTGCTCGGTCGAATTTGATTTTGACACGCTGTATCTGCCCAAATTCCCGTGTCCCGACGGTAAGGATTCGGTTGCTTATTTATATGAACTGGCAGAAAAGGGCTTTGCGCAGCGCGTTTCCAAGGGACAGATCACCTTTGATGCGCAAAGCGAGCAGACCTACCGTGACCGTATTGCCTACGAGCTTTCGGTCATCGAGCAGATGGGGTATGCAGATTATTTTCTGATCGTGCAGGACTATGTGAATTTTGCCAAAAGCAAGGGGATTCCCGTAGGCCCGGGCAGAGGCTCGGGTGCTGGCTCGCTTGTTGCCTTTGCACTCGGCATTACCGATGTGGATTCGATCCGCTACGATCTGCTTTTCGAGCGTTTTCTCAATCCGGAGAGAGTCAGCATGCCCGATATTGATATTGACTTTTGCTATAACCGCCGCGACGAGGTGATCGAATACGTGGCAAAGCGTTACGGACGCGAGCACGTGTCGCAGATCATCACCTTCGGTACGCTTGCCGCCCGCGCAGCCATCCGCGATTGCGGACGCGCCATGGGTATGCCGTATGCCGACGTGGACGTGATCGCCAAGGCCGTCCCGGCAGAGCTGGGCATTACGCTGGAGCAGGCGCTCAAGCTGCCCGAGCTGAAGGCGCTTTACAACGCATCCGATAAGAACCGCGAGCTGATCGATACCGCCATGGCGCTGGAGGGCATGCCGCGTAACGTATCGGTACACGCTGCGGGCATTGTGATCACGGACAAGCCTGTCAGCAAATACGTGCCGCTCTCCCACAGCAACGGCACGGTGGTCACCCAGTTTGATATGGATACCATTGCCAATTTGGGACTGCTCAAATTTGACTTTTTGGGCTTGCGCTATCTGACCATTATCAACGACGCGCAAAAGCAGATCCGCGAAACCAATCCCGATTTTGATATCGAATGCATCCCGTACGATGATCCCGAAACCTTTGCACTGATCGCAAAGGGCAATACCTCGGGCGTTTTTCAGTTGGAATCGAGCGGCATCCGACAGGTGCTGACGCAGCTGCGCCCGTCCTGCTTTGAGGACGTGATCGCGGTCATCGCGCTGTACCGTCCCGGCCCCATGGATTCGATTCCGCGCTATATCGAGTGCCGTCATGATCCTTCCAAGATCGAGTACGATACGCCGTTGCTTGAGCCTATTCTGAAGGAAACGTACGGCTGTGCAGTATATCAGGAGCAGGTCATGCGCATTTTCCGCGAGGTGGCGGGCTACAGCTTCGGACACGCGGACATCGTGCGCCGTGCCATGTCCAAGAAAAAGGCGGACGTGCTGCAGGCTGAGCGCACCGACTTTATCGCAGGTGCTGCACAGCGCGGCGTGGACGCACAAACCGCCACCAAGCTGTTTGACGACCTGGGCAATTTCGCCAACTACGCCTTCAACAAATCTCACGCAGCAGCCTATGCCGTGCTGTCCTGGCGCACGGCATATCTCAAAACGCATTATCCCTGTGAATATTTCTCGGCACTTCTGACCAGCGTGCTTGGAAATCAGACAAAAATTGCGGAATATATCGGAGAGTGCAACAAGCGCGGCATCTCGGTGCTGCCGCCCGATATCAACCGCAGCCGTTCGGATTTTTACGGCAAGGACAATACCATCCGCTTCGGTTTGCTTGCGCTCAAAAACGTGGGCGGCCAGTTTGTGGATTCGCTCTGCCGTGAACGAGAGGGGCATGATTTCGCCTCTTTTGAGGATTTTGTGGAAAGAATGTCGGGAAAAGACATGAATAAGCGCATGATCGAGGCGCTGATCAAGGCAGGCGCGTTTGATTCGCTTGGCGTATATCGCTCCAAGCTGCTCTCGGCCTACGAGCAGATCATCGATACCGTATCACAGAAAAACCGAGATAATATCGCAGGTCAGCTGGATATGTTCAGCATGGTTCCCGAGGTCAAGACCAAGACAAGTTTTGCGTATCCAAATATCCCCGAATATACCAAAAGAGAAAAGCTGATGCTGGAAAAGGATGCCTCGGGCATGTATTTCTCCGGGCATTTGCTGGACGGCTACGACAGGTGCATTGCGGATCTGAACACCGTGAATATTGCAGAGCTGACCGATGAAACGGGCGCCTTGCTGCCCGATCGCGCCCGTGTGCGCATCGCGGGCATGATCACTTCCATTACCATCAAGACCACCAAGAACGATCAGCGCATGGCCTTCTTTACCGTGGAGGATCGCACGGGCGAGATCGAATGCATCATGTTTGCCAAGACCTACGAAAGCCTTGGCCACTTTGTCCGCGTGGATAACGCGGTGTATATCCAAGGCAATATTTCGATCCGCGAGGAGGAAGCGCCCAAGGTGCTTGTCAGCCTTGCCGCAGAGCTTGTGGACGACGAGCATTATACTCCCAAACCCACCGCTCCGCGCACCCCCGTAGGGGCCGATGTCCCCGACGGCCCGCATCGCATCACCGACGGTCCGCACCGCACCACCGACGGTCCGCATCGCACCACCGTAGGGGCCGACGTCCCCGACGGCCCGAAACGTCCTCCAAAAATCAAAAAACTCTACCTGCGCGTACCGGACACCGAGGGCGTGCCGTACCGCAAGGCACTCAATTTGGCCGAAATCTTTGACGAAGGACTGACCGTGCCGCTGGTATTCTACAACAGCGCGACCAAAACGTATATGCCGCACCCAAAGGGCATTGCGCTCTCACCCTTCGTCATGCAGCAGCTGATCGACCTTTTGGGCAAGGAAAACGTGATCTATCAATAAAAAAACACGGTGGGTGCGCTCGCACCCACCGAATTTTTTGAAATTTCCTTTTTTCGCAAATAAATCCCGCGTTCGTTTGTTATATATAGCGTGTCATGCAATATTTTTGATAAAATTTCAAAAAAACTGTCAAAAATCCGTGAAAAAGTTGTGATGTAAAGTAGAGTGACTTTTTCAGAGGAGAAATCATGCAGAATAAAAAACAAACGAGCTTGCCCGATCTGAGCGCGGAGCAGCGCAGGATGCTTGCGATGCTCTACGAGATCTACTATGAGCAAATGTATAAAAAAGCGTACGACATTCTGCGCAACACGCAGGATGCCGAGGATGCGGTGCAGGAGGCATTTTACCGCGTTTGCTGTAATGCAGAGGTATTTGCCCGGCCGGACAGCAACGCGACCGCCGCGCTCATTCATACGTATACGCGCAACGTGGCTATCAATCATTACAGAAAAAAGAAAAGACAGAGCCTGCTGATCTCGGGCGAGGGACATCCCGATGCTTTGGCGTTGCCCGACGAATACGACCTTGCCCTGCAGATCGAAAAGGAGGAAAGCGCTGCTACGCTCAGGCGTGCCGTGGATGCGCTTGACGGGATGTACAGAGAGGTCATTTTGCTCAAATACTACGAGCATATGACCAATACACAGATCGCGCAGCAGCTTGGGATCGAGCGAAGCAAGGTCAACAGCCGCATATTCAGAGCCAAAAAAATGCTGCGTGCGCTGCTGGAGCAAAAGGATTTTTAGAGAAAGGGGAGTGATTACGTGCAGGATAACCAAATTATTGCGCTGTATTTTGCGCGGGACGAGCGTGCGATCACCGAAACGGCAAACAAATACGGCAGCTATTGCATGAGCATTGCGCAGAACATTTTGCGCAACATGCAGGATAGCGAGGAGTGCGTCAACGACACCTGGCTGCAAACCTGGAATTCCATTCCGCCGGCATGTCCGAATGTGCTGAAAACCTACGTCGGACGCATTACGAGAAATCTCTCGATCAATAAGTACAAGTCCGAGAAGAGAGAAAAGCGCGGTGGCGGAGAGGTTGCCCTTGCGCTGGACGAGCTGACCGACGTGGCATCTCCCGGAGACGAGCTGCAGCAATATATCGACAAGCAGGAATTTGCCGAGGCGTTCAATCGCTTTCTTCGCTCCTTGCCTGCACGTGATTGCAATATTTTCGTCCGCCGCTACTATCACGTGGACAGCGTGGAGAGCATTGCCAAGCGGTATGGGCTGAGCAGATCCAACGTGTTCAAGATCCTGTCAAGAACAAGGCAAGCGCTCAAAGCTTTCCTGGAAAGCGAGGGCTTTGCGCTATGACCAATCAGCTTTTATTCGATATGATGAGCGAGATCGATTTCGATCTCATCGAGCGCGCAGAGGCTCCCGTGCCAATGCGGAAAAAGCCGATCTTCCGCGCTTTTCTGATCGCAGCCTCGCTGGCTTTGGTGCTGACTGTTCTGCTGTCTGCAGTAGGGATTGCAAGCACGGCTGCGGCCGTCAGGCGCGTGGAGCAGAATTATCCCGAATATGACGGCACTGTGCTGCATTTTGTCCAGATCGTGCTGTGCGAGGAGGATAATGCCGTCAGCTCGCTGCTCAACGAGGATATCAGGCAAGCGCTCGGCAGCGTGATCGCAGCTCTGCGGCAATCATGGGGAGCAGAGCATGATTCGAGTAAGGAGAATACGGCCGAGCCCGATCGGGAAACGGGTGATCCGGGGGATGACTCCGCAGTAGGCGGAGGAAGAGATCCCGAGCAGACCACCAAGCCCGAAACCGAAACCGAGCAGCCCACGACCAAAACTGAAGAGGACACCACCTATCAGCCGCCCGAGGATCAGGCCATTTTCATTCACAGCTCGTACGACAGCCTGTATATGATTGCGGGCGAGCGCGAGATCGAGGTGTTTTCCGCGAACTACAATCAATGGCGCAAAAAGGTCGAGGTGACCGATCCGGACGTCACGCACCTCAAATTCCGCGGTTGGCTGGCCTTTACGCTGTCCTCACCCGGGACGTACGGCTATAAGATCGATCAGGGCGAGCCTGTTTACGACAGATCCTTTTCCAAAGAGCCCGAGGACATGGTCAAAACGGTTGCTGCCTATATGGGCGGCAAATCCTGCTCCAGAATGGAGGTGCTTGTACCCGTTGCCGATCTTGCACCGGGTGAGCATAAGGTGTATATCTGCGTCAAGGCCGCCAACGGCAACGAGAGCAATCTTGTCATCTTTACCGTGATCATTCCCGAGGACGGCGGGGAGGATGCAACCGAGCCCGTACCCGACACGGATTACGAGCCGCCCGTTGACGGCTGGTCCGAGGGGCTGGAATATACCAAAGAAACAAGGAACGGTGAAACGGTCTACGTAGTCAGCGGTATAGGCTCCTGCAAGGACAGAGAGGTCTATATCCCACCCACTTACAAGGGATATCCCGTAGCAGCGATCGGGCAGGATGCGTTCATGAGCGTGGTTGTGGATTTTGTATATATTCCTCCTACGGTAAAGGAGATCGGTGCTAATGCATTTTTAGACTGTGCCTTGAAGAGGGTTGAATTATCCGAAGGGCTTGAGGTGATCGGTGAGTCTGCTTTTTCGGATGCGTATTCTTTGGAGGAGATCGTTTTTCCGAGCACGCTGAAATCCATTGGTCCATGGGCTTTTACCGCTACGGATATCACCAAGGCGATCTTGCCGGACAGCGTTACCGAGGTGGGAGGATATGCGTTCAACTCTTGCCTGGGACTCAAAGAAATCAAGCTTTCCGAGGGTATGACCGAAATCCGTCCGTCGATGTGTGCGGGTATGCGCAATATTCAAAGCATTCATCTTCCCAAGGGGATACAGGTCATCGGGGAATGGGCATTCATGCAATGCAGTAAGCTTGAGAGTGTGACTATGTATCACGGCGTTACCCGGATCGGGGACAATATATTTGAGTATTGCGACGAGATCAGAGAGATCCGATTTGTCGGAACACCCGAAGAATGGGAGCGCATCACGATGTCAAATCAAGCAAGAGAAGCGCTTACCCCGCTTGTGGTGTACGTCAACGATTAAAGGAGAAATCATGAAAAAATTTATTTTGATTATGGTTAGCTTGCTTGTCGTGCTGGGTTTTTCGGGATGTGAAAAGAGTTATGAGCCTGCACCGAAAATCACGGAAGGAAATTTTCCTTTCGTGCTTGAATACGAGCTGGATGGGCAAAGATATCTGATTGAAGATACGGTCGTTTGCACCTTTGCCGGCTACGATCTGTCCAATCCGTTTCCGTTTTATCCGTATTCACGCACGTGGTACGAATCGCTTGAAAGCGGCAAGGAAGAGCAGCGCTTGATCATTGAATTTGACGAGAATACAGAATCGGAGCTTGTTCCCGGCAGGATCAACCAAGAATCCCGCGTGATTCTGTTTTATGGCGGCGGAGGATATTATCTGGGGGATCCCAACGATCGGGATCGAGGCCCTTGCATCAATTACGTTGAGCATTATCAAACCGGTCCCAAAGAATACACACGGGAGGTGACTGCTTTGAGTCATGAACAGTTACAAGCCCTTTTCGGGATTAAGGTGATCCGATTTGAGTTTGCTTCCCCCATAGAAAACTCCTTTGAATAGAAAATCCGAGCCAACGCCCGCAGCGTTGGCTCGGATTCTTAACCCGAAAAATCCTCGATGAGTGCGTCCAGCTCCTGCTCGCTGTACAGTACAATGCCCACGGCCAGCTGCTCGCGGTCGGTGCGGGGCAGCGTTGCCACGGGAATGCTGAGCGTGCGCAAAAGAGCGCCGTCCGCGCCGTAAATACCGATGCGGCCGTTCACCTGTCGCACCGTGTAAAGCGCTGTCGGAGCGCTTGTATCGGGCGTGATTTGCGGATCCTTCATCACGTCCGTGCTTGCGCTGTCCTGCTCGGTCTGTGCGGTGCTTTGCTGCTCGTCTGTTGCGCTTTCGGTCATGGATTCGGTTGCCGGTTCTGTTTGCTGTTCGGTGTTTTGCTCGCCCTCCAGATAGGTCAGCGCCTCGGCAAAGGCCTGCTTGGAGCTGTTGAGCTGCGCGTGCAGGGAACTTAATGCAGTAATGACAGAGGAGCGGTAATCGCGGAAGGATTCGGCTGTGTTGCCGGCAATCACCGCGCATACAACTGATGCCCCCACCGACAAAATAGTAACGCATAGCAGAACGCTAAAGGCAATTTTTAATGATCTCATGCTTGTACCTCGCTTTTTTGTTTGCATGATTATTTTTGCCCGATTTAACAAGTCTATGCAAATACAGGACAAAAAAGAGGAGTATGCATGAAAAAGCTTTGTAAATGGATCGCCATTTTGCTGACAGTTGCCAATCTGAGCGGTGCGGCCGCCTGTATTGCCGTCGGTTTTGCGCTGGCTCCCTACGCAAAAAGCGCGGTGGATGATGCCCTTTTGCAGATCGTGCGCACGGGCGGCACCTCGCGGCTGTATGCGTACGATTTTACCGACCGTGCCGCGCGGCAGGGAAACGCTTATGAGATCGGCCCCTTGTGCGGCGGCAGTACCTATTATGAATATGCCTCCTTTGATCAGATCCCGCGCGCACTTGCGGACGCCTTTGTCGCCATTGAGGACAAACGCTTCTGGGAGCATGAGGGCGTGGATTTTTTGCGCACGGGCGAGGCTGCCTTGTCGTATTTGCAAAACCGTTTGCAAAAGAAGGGCGGCAGATCCTTCGGTGCGTCCACCATCACCCAGCAGCTGGTCAAAAATCTGACGGGGGACGACCGCATCAGCATCGACCGTAAGCTTGCCGAAATGTTCGCCGCCCTTGATCTGGAGCGCAGAATGAGCAAAAGCGAGATACTTGAAACCTATCTCAACGTCATCAATTTAGCCGACGGCTGCCGCGGTGTGGGTGCTGCCGCTCAACACTATTTTTCAAAAAACGTGTCCGCGCTCAGCGTGGGGGAATGCGCCTGTATCGCCGCCATTACCAACAATCCCGCTCGCTATAATCCCTTGACGCATCCCGAGCAGAATGAAAAACGCAGGCAGTTGATCCTTTCCTGCATGCACGAGCAAGGATATATTGACAGCCAAACCTACGCACAGGCCGCGCAGCCGCTTCGCTTTTCTCCCGGGGCGCAGCAGCAAGGGCGTATTTCCTCGTGGTATGAGGATATGGTGATCGAGGATGTCATACGCGATCTGTGCGATGCCTACGGCTACAGCCGCAGCATGGCAAGCAGCATGGTATACGGCGGTGGGCTGCGCATCTATTGTGCCATGGATCAAAGAGTGCAGCTCATTCTGGAGGAATATTATGCCACCACCGATCTCTTTACCCCCGAGGAACGCTCCGCTATGATGATCATTGATCCCGCAACGGGAGATATTTTGGGCGTGGCAGGGGCTGTCGGACAAAAGAATGCCAACCGCTTGCAGAATTACGCGACCGATACGCGCCTGCCGCCGGGCTCGGCCATCAAGCCGCTCTCGGTCTATGCACCCGCGCTGCAAAGAGGGCTGATCAACTGGGCGACCGTATATGATGACGTACCGCTGCGCTTCGAGGGAGATCAGCCATGGCCGCGCAACGCGCATTTTGCTTATCACGGGCTGACGGCCGTGCATCAGGCGATTGCGCAGTCGGTCAATACGGTGGCAGTCAAGATCCTTGACGACCTGGGAAGGGAAACTTCGCTTGACTTCTTAAAGGAGCAGCTGGATATGACCTCGCTGACCGAACATGACATGACGCAGGCAGGACTGGCGCTTGGCCAGTTTGCGCATGGCGTGACCTTGCGTGAGCTGACTGCCGCCTACAGCATTTTTTACGATGGGAATTATCAGCCCTGGCGTTCCTATTATCGCGTGACCGATGCGGACGGTGTACCGCTGCTGAGTGCATCGGCCGAGCCGCGTGCCGTGCTGTCGCCCGAAAATGCAGCCATTATGACCAAAATGCTGCAACAGGTGGTCACGGACGGCACAGCCAAGGGCAAGATCGCGCTTGCAGAGCAGATCGAGGTCGCAGGCAAAACGGGTACGACGCAAAGAGGCGTGGATCGCCTGTTCGTGGGATATACCCCTGCGGTGCTGGGCGGTGTTTGGACGGGATACGATTACCCCGCAGAGCAGGGCGGCATTGAAGGCAACGTCAGCATCACGGTATGGGACGAGGTCATGACAAGGCTGTACGACGCAGGCATTTTTGACATGGGCCAGACTGCATTTTCCATGCCCGAAACCGTGCAGAAATTCTCCTTCTGTGCCGATTCGGGGTGTCTGCCGGGCTATGCCTGCACGTGTGATCTGCGCGGAGACCGAAGCCGCATCGGGTACTTTACTGCGGACAATTTGCCGCACGGCACTTGTCGGACGCACGTGCTCGTGCCGTACGATCGCGTGTTCGGCGGTGTGGCAGGGGATGACTGTCCCCGAGAAGCGGTACGGGATGCGGGACTTTTGCGCGGTGCGCGCAGCTTTGGAAAAGAGGTGTTTATCAAGGATTCGCCTTATTTTCTCTGGGATGCACCACCGCTTGACGGTGAATGGCGCGGCAGCTGGTACGCAACGCCCTCCAAAACCACTCCTTGTCCTGCGCACAGGCATGAAGAAGCAAAATCGGAAGAATAACTGCGCAAAGCGCAATATCACTCGCCAAAGGCAAATCCCACTGCGCAAAAGATCGGGCATATCCCCGACCTTTTGCGCATATTTTGTACGGGGTGATTGTGATGAAACGTGAAAACGGGAATACGGCGTTGATCTGGGCGCTCGCCTTTGGCGCAGGAGTGGCACTTTGCGGGATGGGCATCCGATTCTGGTGCGGCTCGCCCAATACCGGCATTACGCAAATGGGCATACGGGAGCTTATCCCGCCCGTCTGGCTGATGAGTCTTTTATGGATGCTATGGTATTTTTTGCTCGGAGCGGTGCTGGGAGCGATTTTGTATGCTTACGGCAGGAATTGCATCGGTGCCTGGCGCGGCGCATTCTTTTTTTTGCTGATGATCTTTGTGGGCTTTTTGTGGTATCCGCTGTTTTTTGTCAAGCAGCAGCTTGTGCTTTCATTGCTGGTCATTGTTGTTGCCGCAGGCTTGTGTGCTGTATGCGCGCTGCATTGGCAATGTCTGTCGCTCGGAGCAGGCGTAGTGCTGTGGTTGCACCTGTTGTGGATGCTGTATATGTTGATCTTGCAGACCGTGTGCTTACTTAATGTATAAAATATGCAAAAAAACGGTTGACAAAAAAGAAAAAATGCAGTATAATAGACATGTCAAAAAAATCCTAAAGGAGATACTGAAATGAAACTTTACAGAGTATTGGCTTTGGCACTTGCAATCGTCATGATGGGTTGCATTCTGGTTGCTTGTGACCAAAAAGAGCCTGAACAGACCGAAAAAACCATCGTCGTGAGATTCACGGTCAAGGACGGCCCTGATAAGGACAGTAACATTCTGATCCAGGATCCCGAGTATGCTTATAAGTACAAAGGTGACGCTGATCCTACCATTACCGAGGTTCTGATCGATATTTGCGAGTTCGAAGAAGTCGCTATCGAGTTCAAGGATGAATCTCAGGAAACCATCACCAAGATCGGCAATAAGTCCGCAGGTGATGGCAAGTTCTGGACTTACGCACTCAACGGCGTAAACGACCTGGATAACCCCATGTACGTGCAGACCGTTACGGAAGGCGACATCATCGTCGTTTATCTGGATTCCATCAACTGATTACTTATTGTTAAAGAAATAGAAAAGCGCAGACTGTATTGGGTGATGTCCTTATCGGAGAAATAAAATAAGGGTATGGGCATAGCCAGAGGCATTTGTTAAACAAATGCGAAACTGGCGATAAAAACAGAAGAGAGAGTAACGCGGAAACAAATTTCCGTGAGGCTCTCTCTTCTCTGCTTTATATGTGAGTGATATTCTTTGCTACGCAAAGAGTGATATTGCCCTTCGGGCAGTGATATTGTTCGGCTTTGCCTCACAGTGTTATTCTATTCGCCTTAAAACTTGCGAAGCAAATATAACTCGGCGACAGCCGAATATCACTGCGCAGCAATAGAACTCGCCGCAGGCGAATAGAACTGGCGTGATACTCCGTTAAGAGTATCACGCCATGCGGTCTGCGCTTTTTGCTTTGTATTTATTTGATGATCCCACCGCCAATGACCGTGTCACCGTCGTAAATCACGGCCGACTGCCCGGGGGCAATGGCTCGCTGTGGCACGTCAAATTCCACGTGCAGCGTACCTTTCGAGGTCTGTGTGACGGTTGCGGGAGCGGGCGTGTGCGCATAGCGGATCTTGACCTCGGCACGGATGGGCGCGTCAAGTGCGTCGAGTGCGATCAGATTGATGCGGTCAAGATCCAGCGTTTGCGAAAACAGCGCGTCGTTGCGACAAAGCCCCACCGTATTGTCAGCTGCGTTCTTGCTCTTGACGTACATCGGCTCGCCAAGCGCAATACCAAGTCCCTTGCGCTGGCCTATCGTATAGTGAATGATGCCCGCGTGCTGTCCAAGCACGCGTCCGTCCTCATCCACAAAATTGCCTCGGGGGTAGATCGCCCCCGTTTTTTTGCTGATAAACGCAGCGTAGTCACCGTCCGGCACAAAGCAGATGTCCTGACTGTCGCTCTTGTGCGCGTTGCAAAGCCCGTGCTGCTCGGCAATCGCGCGTGCCTCTGCCTTGGTCATGCTGCCGAGAGGGAAGAGCGTGTGTGAAAGCTGATGCTGCGTCAGCTGCCATAGAAAATAGGTCTGATCCTTGGTGGGATCTGCGGCTTTTTTGAGCAGATATCTGCCATTTTCCGCTTGCTCAATGCGCGCGTAATGGCCTGTGGCGATCTTATCGTAGCCAGCCTGCAGCGCTGCGTCCAGCAAAGCACCGAATTTCAGGCACCTGTTGCAAACGATGCAGGGATTGGGCGTGCGGCAGCTCTGATATTCCGCAATAAAATCGGCTATGACGCTTTGGTCAAACTCTGCACCGAAATCCAGCACCGTGTGTGAAATGCCAAGATGCTCACAAACCGTGCGCGCGTCGTCCACGTCCTTGTCCGAGCCGCAAACTCTGCCCGCGGTCTGATCTGCGGGAGGCCTGTAAAGCTTCATGGTGCAGCCGCCTGCATCATAGCCTGCTTGCAGGCAGAGCAGGGCAGTCACCGCGCTGTCCACGCCGCCGCTCATGGCGACCATGACCTTGATATTGTTCTGATTGTTCATGTTTATCCTTTTACTTTCAATAAAATTCCACCACGCGCGCCACGCTTCCGCCGCTGATCAGCTGCGGACGTCCTGCAAACGTGCTGTCGTAGTCCACGTGCAAATGACCTGCTAAAATGCATTTGATGGCCATCTCGCCAGCCACGTATTCAAGAAATTCCGCCGTGGTCGCGTCGGTCTTTTGCTGGCGGTAGCGATAAGAGTCGTAATCCGCGATCAGCTCGTCGGGCACGCCCGCAAGGTATGCGCATGAGCCCGAGCGCGCTCTTGCATCGTCGTAAAGCTTGCGCTCGTAAAGCGGTGTGTGCATCATCAGCACGACAGGCAGACCAAGTGCAACCTGCTCCTTTAGAAATTCCAACTGCTGCGGCTCAAAATAGTAATAGCCGTTGTCAAGCGCGACGAAATTGAGGGCAGCGTCACCGTTTCTGATGACGCGCGCGGACATGCGGATATCGTTTTTATAGCAAGCCTGCACAGCCGCAAGGCTTTGGTTGCGGTAGTCTGCATCCTCCCATGCTTCGCCCACGTACAGGGAAAACTCGTGATTTCCCGTGGCCATAAAAATATCGTGGCTGTCGGCAAAGTCCTTTGCGGCCTCTAAGTTGGCAAGAGAAACAAAGTCGATCAGATCTCCCGTGTGCATGATGGGCAGCCCCAGCTCTTTCGAAAGGCGGCCAAGCTCGGCAAGCCGTGCGTCCGCGTCGGGAAATCCCGGAAGACGGTTGTTTGCAAGCTCGACCTTGCGCTGTCCGTCACGCATGTCGGCATGCGTCAGGTGCGTGTCGGATGCGTGCAGCACGCGAATGGGGGAGGAAAGACCGATTTCAATTCTTGTGTGAATGGGTTGCATATTGCACTCCTTTAATCCCAGCTGAACTGCGTCAGCGCACCCTCGGTCTGCAGCTGCTCGAAATTGTCCTGTCTGAGTACCTCGTAGACCGCGATGGCCACCGAGTTGGAAAGATTGAGCGAGCGGAGGGTGGGGCGCATGGGAATGCGCACGCAATCGTCGGGGTGGGCGGCAAGCAGCTCCTCGGGAAGCCCCTTGGTCTCCTTGCCGAACATCAGAAATACCTCATCGGGATAGGTCACCTCGGCATAATTGTATTTTGCCTTGGTGGAAAAATAATAAATTTTTGCGTCCGGATGCTTTTCGTAAAAATCCTCAAGCCCGTCGTAGTAGGTAATATCCAGCTTGTCCCAGTAGTCAAGCCCTGCGCGCTTTAAGTGCTTGTCGGTCACGGTAAAGCCCATGGGACGGATCAGATGCAGGGAAGCTCCCGTGGCCGCACAGGTGCGTGCAATGTTGCCCGTATTTTGCGGGATCTCGGGCTGGTGGAGAACGATGTGTATGTGCTTCATGGAATAGATCCTTTCGTTTATTGCTCTTATTATAGCGTTTTGGCCGCTCATTTTCAAGTATTATCCGAAAATTTACAAATATTTTAAGTATTGCAGTATTTTATGGTATATAATAAGGGAAATATAATGCGATATTGTGTTCATTTGGAGGAATATACATGAGTCTTATAACCAAAATTTTCGGCACTTACAGTGACCGACAGCTCAAGGCTGTCAGAAAAACCGCAGATATCATTGAGAGTCTGGCCCCCAAGTATGCGGCCATGAGTGATGAAGAGCTCAGAGGCACGACCGCGATCTTAAAGGACAGACTTGCCAAGGGAGAAACGCTTGACGACATTCTGCCCGACGCGTTTGCTGCCATTCGTGAGGCGGACGACCGCGTGCTTGGCAAGCGCCCCTTCTACGTACAGCTGCTTGGCGGCATCGTACTGCATCAGGGAAGAATTGCCGAGATGAAAACGGGTGAGGGTAAAACCCTTGTTGCCACCATGCCCGCATATCTGAACGCGCTCTCGGGTAAGGGCGTGCATATCGTCACGGTCAACGACTACCTGGCACGCTACGGCTGCGAGGAAATGAGCCGCGTGTACGGCTTTATGGGACTTAGCACAGGCCTTGTTGTACACGGTGTTTCCAACCGCGACAAGAAAGCGGCTTACGCTGCCGATATCACTTACGGTACCAATAACGAATACGGTTTTGACTACCTGCGCGATAACATGGTGGTCTATAAGGAGAATATGGTGCAGCGCGGACATGCCTTTGCCATCGTGGACGAGGTGGACTCGATCCTGATCGACGAGGCGCGTACCCCTCTGATCATTTCGGGCGCGGGCGACAAGCCCACCGATATGTACGAAAAGGCCAATGCCTTTGTCAAGACACTGACAAAGCACGTGGTCAAGGAGCTGGACAGCAAGGAGCAGCATGACGACATTGAGGCCGACTATATCGTGGACGAAAAGGCCAACAACGCCATTCTGACACCCAGAGGTGCCAAGAAGGCAGAGAGATTCTTTGGCCTTGCAAACTATTCCGACCAGGAAAACGCGACGGTTGCGCACCACGTCAATCAGGCGATCCGTGCGCACGGATGCATGCACCGCGATCAGGATTATATCGTCAACGATAAGGGTGTTATCATCGTCGATACCTTTACCGGCCGACTGATGTACGGCAGACGCTATTCGGACGGTCTGCACCAGGCGATCGAGGCCAAGGAAGGCGTTGTGATCGAAAAGGAAAACAAGACGCTTGCAACCATTACCTTCCAGAACTATTTCCGTATGTACGGCAAGCTCTCGGGCATGACGGGTACGGCCTTGACCGAGGAAGAGGAATTCAGAGAGATCTACGCTCTGGACGTTGTGGAGATCCCCACCAATATGCCCATGATCAGAGAGGATCACAGCGACGTGGTCTACAGAAGCACAGAGGGCAAATACAGAGCCATTATCAATCAGATCAAGGAATGCCATGAGAAGGGACAGCCCGTGCTTGTGGGTACGGTTTCGGTTGAAAAGTCCGAGCTTTTGTCCGCAAGACTCAAAAAAGAGAAGATCCCGCACCACGTGCTGAATGCAAAGTATCACGACAAGGAAGCCGAGATCGTTGCACAGGCCGGTAAGTACGGTGCAGTCACCATTTCCACCAACATGGCAGGCCGCGGTACCGACATCATGCTTGGCGGTAACCCCGAATTCATGGCAAAATCCGAGCTGCGCGCGCAGGGCGTGGACGAAGCGCTGATCGCACAGGCAAACGGCACGTCGCTGACCGACGATCCCGCGATCCTTGGCGTCAGAGCGCAGTACAGCGAGCTTTACGAGCAGTTCAAGCAGCAGATCGCACCCGAGGCACAAATGGTCAAGGATGCGGGCGGCTTGTTTATCATAGGCACGGAGCGCCATGAGAGCCGTCGAATCGATAACCAGCTGCGCGGCCGTTCGGGCCGACAGGGCGATCCCGGCGAGTCCCGTTTCTTCCTCTCCCTGGAGGATGATCTGATGCGTCTGTTCGGCGCGGAAAAGATCGTCGGCACGGTCGACCGCCTGGGCATGAGCGAGGATACGCCCATCGATGCCAAGATCCTGTCCGGCAGCATCCGCAGCGCACAGGCAAGGATCGAGGATCAAAACTTCAAGCGCAGAAAGTACGTGCTGAGCTTTGACGACGTCATGAATCAGCAGAGAAATATCATCTACTCGCAAAGACAGGAGGTGCTGGAGGGGAACGATATTTCCAACCGCATCCTGCATATGATCGGTGAATCCATCAAGGATAACGTCGCAGTCTACACGGGCGAGGAAGGCCCCGAGACCTGGAACCTGGACGGTCTGCGTGCCGCTTATATGGGATATCTGTGCGACGAGAACGACTTCAGATATGACGAAAAGACACTCTCCAAGCTGAAGAAGAAGGATCTTGAGGAGTACCTGATGGAAAAGGCAGAGGCCAAGTACAATGAAAAGGAAGAGCTGTTCGGTGAGCAGAGCTTCCGCGAGGTGGAGCGCGCCGTGCTTTTGCGCAACGTTGATACTGCGTGGATGGATCATATCGACGCGATGGACGATCTCAAGGGCAGCATCGGCTTGCAGGCTTATGCGCAAAGAGATCCCATTACCGAGTACCGTATTGTGGGCGGTGACGCGTTTGATGCAATGGTCAACGATATCCGCGAAAACACCGTGCGTATGCTGCTGTCCATCGTGCCCAAGCCGCGCGAGGAGGTGCAGCGCGT
>JAZUSJ010000044.1:0-24338 GCA_045606685.1 Eubacteriales bacterium | reverse complement strand
TCCAATTTGTCTTCCTAAGACCGCTTGGCCTCCGACTTCCCCGAGCATGCGGACACGGTCAGCGCTTCCATGGAGGCACTTGATATCTTTGAGGACGTCAAGCTTGCAGACTTTGACAAGGCACTCTCTGACGGCCTGATCATCATGCTGGGAGAAGAGACAGATGAAAAGTATCTTGCACAGGTGGTCGCACAGGCGGTCAACCCCGAAGCTGTCAAGGCTGTGGCAGACGACCTCGCCATCGTCTACACCCCTCTGCACGGCACGGGACATAAGCTTGTTCCCGAGGTCATGAAACGCATCGGTCTGAAGAATCTCTACACCGTACCCGAGCAGATGATCATTGACGGCAACTTCCCCACCGTTCCCAAGCCCAATCCCGAGTATCCTCAGGTATTCGAGCTGGGCATTGAGATCGCAAACCGCGTGGGCAGCGACCTGATCGTGGCAACCGACCCCGATGCTGACCGCGTGGGCGTCATGACCAGAACGGCTGACGGCTCGTTTATGACCATCACGGGCAACCAGATGGGCGCTTTGCTGCTTGACTATATTCTGACCGCTTACGAGGAGACCGGCAGCATGCCCGATCATCCTTACGCTGTCAAGACCATCGTTTCCACCGAGCTTGCTGCTGCCATTTGCGCAGCGCACAACGTGACCATGCACAACGTGCTGACCGGCTTTAAGTTCATTGGTGAGGTCATCAAGAACTATGAGGCAAAGGGCTATGGCTCGTTCATTCTGGGCTTTGAGGAAAGCTACGGCTACCTCAAAGGCACTTACGCGCGTGACAAGGACGCTGTGGTGGCATCCATGCTGATTTGCGAGATGACCGCTTACTACAAGGCCAAGGGCATGACGCTGGGTGACGCGCTCCAAGGTCTGTACGCACGCTACGGCTACTGCTACGAGACCAACGTGGAGATCTACATGGAGGGCTTGGACGGTGCTGCACGCATGGCAGCCATGATGGACACCTTGCGCAACGATCCCCCCGCTGTCTTTGGTAACGTTCCCGTTGAGCTGTTCGGTGACTACAAGACCGAAACCTTTACCGAGCTTGCAACCGGCAAAAAGACACCCACGGGCTTGCCCAAGTCCAACGTGCTGTACTTCAAGCTGACAAACGGCGACGTGATCGTGGTGCGTCCTTCGGGTACAGAGCCTAAGATCAAGTTCTATTTCCTGCTGCTTGGCAAGGATAAGGATGAGGTGCTTGCAAAGCTTGATGGGTACAAAAAGACATTGGACGCTTAAATTCACGCAAAATAGCAGACGACCAATTTCGGCCTTGCCGAAATAATTCGCCCCTACAAAATTTTTTGAAAAAGCACCCGCCAACGGCACGCATGCCGTTGGCGGGTGTTGGTTTTGTTTGCTTGGATCTATTCTATCCAATCGGCTGCATAGTGAAATTCCAGGCTTTCAAAGATCTCTATCGGTCCACTATATGAAATGTGCGAGGTGTATTGCTTGTACAGCGCGATAACTTGGTCTTTATCCACGCTTTCCTCTATTCCGTTCCGAAACAGAAATGCTTTTTGGCTGTCAGCGTCCGAATTCAAATCGTACATTCCAAATTCTATACGATCCAATTCTCCGCTCGGCATGATTTGGGTGATTGTCAGCGTCCAACTCTCCGAACCCGAATATGAATCTTTATATATGATCCCGTTCTCATCGATCGAGCCGCGGTGATTGCCGGCCCCATAATAATCGATCACGATCGGTTTCCCTGCTTTTTGCGTATAAAGCGCAAACATGACACCGTCATCATCGATCAAAAGCAGTTCGTTTTTTTGATCACCGTTGATGTCGTGAAAGGCAAATCCCGCTTCTTGCAGATCAATATTGTAGGACAATGAATACAGATCGCAAAAAAACTCCTCTTGCTCAGATCCCTCTTTCAGCGTTTGCGCATCAACGTCATCATGATGCATGAGCATCTCATTGTAAAGCTGCAAAACAGAGTCATATACGACCTGATCAGTAAGAGGGATCAACGTATATATATCGCGCAAGGGCGTCGTATCCCATCCCGGCATAGCGGGATCATAATAGATTTTTACGTCTTGCACGATTGTCACGAAATGATGGAATTTGCCTTTTCCGATTTGGGGAGCAGGTCCTTGGAAATATACCTTTTTCAAATTGGGGCATTCCATAAAAGCACCCTCGGATATGACCTCCACGCTTGCAGGAATCGTGACCGTTTGCATCTGCCCCTTCGAACAGAAACCGCCTTCGTCGGTGCCGATCCGCTTCAAGCCGTCTTCAAATACGAGCTCGGTCACAGACTCGATGCCAAAGAACGGATAGAAGCCCCACACCTCTAACGTTTTCGGGATCCGGATCTTTTGCGCACTTTTGCAATTATGAAATGCAGCTTCTCCAAGCTCCGCAAGATTTTTGGGGAGAATGATCTGTTCCAGCGATACACAATCGGAAAATGCCTGCTTGCCGATCAAGGTAATATGATCACCAAACTTGACTTCCGTCAAATTCTGACAGCCGCTGAAAGCCTCTTGCTCGATAAACTCCATGGAATTCATGGAAAGATCCACCTTGAAAAGAGAGCTGCAGTTGCGAAAGGCGTTTTCCGCTATGCTTATCAAGGACTCGCTCATCGTAACACTTTCCAGACTCTCACAGTTCATAAACGCATACGGAAAAATGTATATCACGGTATCCGGCATGACGATCGATTGAATATTTGTCCCGCCAAAGGCTTTGTAGCCAATGACCTCAACATCCTTGCCCTCTATTCTCTTTGGAATCACGACATGCGCATCGTTTCCTACGTATCTTGTGATCGTCATTCTTCCTTGGGCATTGATTTCATATTCAAAATCGGTCACGGGACTTGGCGTATATGTCGTCTGTTCCTCCTGCTCCCTTCCCACACCGCGCAAAGCGTCAAATAACGCGTGCAGGGCTTGCTTGTTTTGTTCAAGCAGCAAGGAAGAAACAACGTTGTCATCCTGCGTCAGTACGATATCCAGCGCGTGCAGGATCGTGCCGTCATAATCCTCATACCTTTGCTCCACGTAGGAATCCAACATGGCAGCCGAGGCAAGTGTTCCGGCAAGCATCAGGGTTGCAAGAACTGCAGCAATGATCAGCACAGCGCGAAGCCCCAAGCTGCGCTTGGTCTTTACGGGAGCAGATGCACGCGCGATCAGGACGGGATCGATCTCGCTCATCCATTCAAACACAGTCAGCTGATTCATACGGTATATCCCTCCTCTTCCAAGCTCGCCTTGAGCTTTTTTCTTGCGCGGGAGAGAATTTTCAGCACGGCATCGTGGCTGATCCGATAACGCTTGGCAATGCTTTCCGGGCTATCCGCAAAATAGTAGCGACGGATAAAAATATTGCAATCACGCTCGGGTAAGCTCCACAAAAATTTGTTCAGGATACGTACAAAATCCTGCTTGGCTATCTGCGCAGCAATATCAGAGTCGGGCGCAGCGATCTCCCCAAGCTCGTCCAGCGCAAGCTCGGTTTGACCGCCGCCGCGCTTGGCGCGCATGCGGTACTTCAAACGATTGATCGAGAGATTGCGCGTGATCTTGCCAAGATAGGTGCGCAGATCGCTCGGATGCGCAGGCGGGATCGAGTTCCAGGTTTGCAGCCAGGTGTCGTTGACACATTCCTCGCTGTCCTGCATATTTTCAAGGATATTCAGGGCGATGCTCATGCAGTACGGGCCGTATTTGGCGTCTGTTTCCACGATCGCCTGCTCTTTTCTTTGATTGTAGAGATCAATGATCTGCTCGTCTTGCATAAGCATCCCCTTTCTTTGGTATTTTGGGCGTTTTTGTTTTCATGTCTTCCTCCTTACGGTGTTGGATTTGATTGTCCCTTACCTATATTCACAACAAACAGGCGGAAGACTGACACGTTTTAACAAATTTTTTTTGGATGATTTCGGGGCTTACTTTCCCTTGCTCCTCCAATTTCATTAAGTGAAGAAAGCACGGCACGCCCCGCCCCAAGATCCTTCGCAGCGCAGCCCTCTTTTTGTCATTCTTGAGCGCAGCGAAGAATCTTAAAAAGAGGGCTGCTTGCTCAAGGATGACAGGGGCGGGGGTATGTTTTCATTAATTTATTGGTATTGCTTATTCCTCAGGTACGTATTCAAAATGCACGGTGGCACCCAGCAGATCCTCGTTGCCTTCACCGAAATCGATCTGCTCCCACTGTGCTTGCGTGCCTGTAAACCACACGTTTTTAAGATTGAAGCACATCCCAAACGCATGACTATCTATACTTGTAACGCTGGCGGGAATGACAATGCTCTTCAGATCCGTGGCATTTAAAAAAGCATACAGACCGATACTGGTCACCCCATGTGGGATCTCAATTCTCGTAGCGTCCGTAACCTCAAACACCCCGGCTCCGATCACGGTAACTCCCTCGGGGATTTTGCTGTATGCGTTGGCCGCCAACAGCACACCTGTCTGCTTATCGATCAGGCAATTCCCTTCGCTCTTATATCTGGGGTTATCCGCAGCGACTACAAGATTGGTCAGGCTATAGCATTTTTGAAATGCGTCTGCAATGCCGTAGACGTTCTCGTTCATGTGGACAAGCCCTGCGGGGATGTACACGTCAACCAAGTTGTTGCATCCGCCAAAGGCATATGCCCCAAGCCTTTCCACGCTCTCGGGGAGCTTTAAGGTTACCAGGCTGTCGCAATTTGAGAATGCGCTTACGCCTATGCTTGTGACACCTTCGGGAATGGTGATCTCGAGAAGCGACCAGCAGGCCTCAAAGGTATGGCCCGAGATGCTTGTGATCGCATCCGGCAGATCGATCGATGCAAGTGAATGGCACCCACAGAATGCATAAGTGTTAATTTGGGTCACGCTATCCGGGATCCCCACGCGCACAAGCGAGGAGCAGCCCTGAAAAACACCGATGTCGATTTGCGTCATTCCCTGCGGAATATCGATCTCGGTCAAGGCAGCGCAATCCGTAAATGCGCCTTGGCCAAGACTTTGCAGCGTGCTTGGCAGAGTGATGTTTTCCAAGCGTTCGCATTTTTCAAAGGCATACGGAGCGATTTCGACAAGGCCCTCGGATACGTTGACGGTGCGCAGCGTTGTGCATTCCGAAAACGCTTTGTAATCAATGCTCTTTAACGTAGTGGGCAGCGATACCTCGCGCAGCGCAGAGCAGCCAAGAAACGCCTGCTCGCCAATGCTTGTGACTCCCTCGGGAACGGTAAGGGTTCGCAAGCCCGACATGCAGTAGAACGCATACGGTTCAATGCTTGTCACGCCTTCGGGTATCACGCTGCTCTCACAGCCTGCGATCAGCTTGCCGCTGCCTTTTTCAATCAGGCAGTTGTCTTGGCTGTAATACGTAAGGTTTTGCTCATCGACCGTAAGGCTCTCCAGCAGGATACACATGCCCGTGACGCCTGTACCGATGCTGACGACACTATCCGGAATATGCAGCTTTTCCAGCTTCCAGCAGTTTTTGAAGACCTCTCTGCCGATCACGCTGACGCTCTTGGGGATATTGACCTCGGTCAGCTTTGAGCAGCCGCGGAACGCGCCCTCATGGATCACGGTCACCGTGTCCGGGATAGTCACACGCGTAATACTGACGCAATTCTCAAACGCCCCCATCGCAATGCCCGTGACCGTATCACCGTCGGGTGATTTTTTGGGAATGATCACGTGCAGATCCTTGCAATCCCCCATGCCCGTGACAGAGCAGGTGCCATTGCTGAAGCGTTCATAAAGCAAGCCCTCGGAGCCTGTCGTTTGCTCGGGCTCGGGTTCTGGCTCGGGCTCAGACTCAATGCCGCGCAGCGCGTTGAACAGTGTGTGCAAGGACGCTCTGTTTTGCTCGCCAAGTGCTTCTGCTACGGGGTTTTGGTCCTGCGTCAGCACGAAATCAAGCGCGTGCAGCACGGTGCCATCGTATTCGGGATAATTCTGCTCGGCATAAGAATCCAGCATCATCAAGGAAACCGCGCTCAGCATTGCAACGATCAGCAAAGCGGCTGCGGCTGCGATCAGAAGCGTACGCAGCGTGCGGCTGCGGTGCTTGGAAACGTAACGGTCTGCGCGCTCGATCAGGATGGGATCAATGTCCTCCATCCAACGTAAAAGGATCATATTTTTCATACCGTGTAGCCCTCCTGCTCCAAGGCTGTGCGCAGCTTGTTCCGCGCACGCGACAGAATTTTGAACACGGCCGCCTTGCTCAGCGCAAAGCGATCTGCGATCTCATCCACGCTCTCCACGTAATAGTAGCGGCGAATGAAAATGCTGCAATCACGCTCGGGCAGGCTCCACAAAAAGGCATTGAGAATGCGTGCAAACTCTTGCCTTTCGATATGTGCTGCCAAATCGGCCTCGGCAGATGCCACTTGGCCGATCTCGTCCAGCGCCAGCACCACCTCTCCACCGCCTCGCTTCTGGCGATTGCGCATTTCATAGCGGTTGAAGGAAAGATTGCGCGTGATCTTTCCAAGGTAGGTGCGCAGATTGTTCGGCTGCGCGGGCGGAATGGAATTCCAGGTATGCAGCCACGTGTCGTTGACGCATTCCTCACTATCCTGCATATTCTGCAGGATGTTTTGCGCGATGCTCATGCAGTAAGAACCGTACTTGCTTTCGGTCTGTACGATGGCCTGCTCGTCGCGCTTGTTGTACAAATCAATAATTTCTTGGTCTTGCATTGTCGACTCCTTTCGTCTTTTCACGTGCCATGTACACGTCATCTGTATACACAGCGTTTTGACGAATATTTGACAGTTTTTTTGAAAATTTTTCGATCTTGAACAGTTTTCTTCAGTATACCACAAAATCACCGCAAATGCAATTCCAAAAAACAGCAATTCTTACGTACCAAAGCGTCAAAAAGGCCGAGCCGCGGCTCAGCCTTAGGGGTGCTTTATGATTGCAGGACTTTATAAAGCAGTGAATACAGCTGCATGGCTTCTTCGGGGGCAAGTGAGATGCAGCCTGCGACCTGCTGCGGGATCTGCTCTGCTCTTTGGCGCAATACGCGTCCCTCCCCTGTCAGCGTCACGATCACAGAGCGCTCATCTGCTTGATTGCGTTGCTTTTGCACGTGTCCCTTGGCAATCAGGCTTTTGACCACCGGGGTGACTGTCCCCGAATCCAGATACAACCGCTCACCAAGCTCCTTGACAGTAATCTGCTCATGCTCCCACATGACCATCATGGCGATATACTGTGTATACGTCAGATCGATCGCGTCCAAAAAGGGACGGTATTTCTTGACCACCTCGCGCGCTGCGGCATACAGCGGAAAACAAAGCTGATTTTCCAGCTTGAGCGCATCAAATTGATTCGGATCCATATCCTTCCCTCCTTTTTTCTTTATTTTATCATATAAATATATCTTACGGCATACGTCATGGTTTTCTCCTTATGCCTGCAGGCATTTTTCGATCGCAGCCCTGAGCGATTTCATATCGGTCGGCTCAAAGCGTGCCACGATCTCACCGTTGCGATCTATCAAAAACTTGGTAAAGTTCCATTTGATAAGGCCGTTGTTCTTATAGTCCTTATCATTCTTTTTGACCACTCCGGAAAGAATCAGCGCCATGGGAGATGCGCCAAAGCCACCGAATTTGGTGTTCTCGGTCAGCCATTTGTAAAGCGGAATGGCGTTCTCACCGTTGACCTCTACCTTTGCAAACTGAGGGAACGTGATCCCAAAGCGTCCCGTGCAGAAGGTATGGATCTCTTCATCGCTGCCCGGTGCTTGCTCACCAAATTGGTTGCAGGGGAAATCCAGGATCTCCAGCCCCTGCGGCGCAAGCTCTTCATACAGCTCCTGCAGCTCCTTGTACTGCGGTGTAAATCCGCAGCCGGTTGCGGTGTTGACCACCAGCAAAACCTTACCCGAATATTTCTCCAGAGATACTACACTGCCGTCCCTTGCCTTGACCTGAAATTCGTATGCGTTCATTTCGCACCTCCGTAATATTTTACTCAATTTGATTGTGTTCAATTTATTATACCGCAGAAGCATGAAAATTGCAAGGCCTTTTTGACAAATTCCAAAGAAAAAACCGAAGCACCTCAACAAAGAGGAAGTGCTTCGGTAGATTCAGTTTTTGCCTGTGATCTCGTCGATCTTATCCTGTGCAACGCGCAGATTGGTTTCCAGCTGACGCACAATGGGACAGAGCTGCGCTCTCGTCACATTGGTCTTGGCTACGGGATTTCCGTTTGCATCAAGCGTATAAAAGGGTGATGCCCTTTCGTAAGCTTCTTCAACGACCGTAATACCGGTTCCCGCATAGGTCAGGTCATCGATCATTGCCTTGGCATCATTCAATAGCTGCTGGAATTCCGCGGTCATTCTCTGGTCAACCACCTGTGTCAAGGTCTTGATTGTGGTTCCGGAGGCAACGCTGTAAGAATAATCATCGGTTACGCGGTACGTTGCTGCATCTGCGATCCAGTTATCGGTGACGAACGAGCCTGTACCGCCGGCCTCGCCGTTGTAACCAACGATATTGGCCGTCCCCTTATAGGTCTCGCCGATCAGATACCAGTCGCTGATGATATTGCCGTTCTCATCCCTGTCACAGGTAAAGACAGAAACGTATACAGGCGCCCAGCCGTTCCGCTCTGAAAGATCATCTGTGGTCAGATACAACGTCATTTCGCATCCATAGCCGCGGAAAACTCCACCGTTGCTTGTATTTGTTGCAACGTAATCATCACCTGTTTGGGTATTATTATCAAGATTTTCATGCTTGATCAGTACGGTTGCAGGCTTGGTTTGCCCGTTGATGATCAGCTGCAGCTGTCCTGCAAACAGCGTATTGACCGTCATGGCGTCATCGGAGGTTGCGTTACCTACATTGCCGACATAGTTCGACGTCCATTCCTGTCTGCCGTCAAACTTGTTATCCAGAACGTCCACCAGCTTTTCATACGTAGAGGTCGTGTTCAAGATATCCAAAAATTTTTCATGAACAACATCCACCGCCTCCGCCTCGGAGTCTACGTTGATACCAAACTGATAATTGATCAGCGTTTTATGCGTAGTTCCTGCCGGCAAGGAGTCACGGGACGAGCCCAACGTGTACGTAACTTCAAAGGTCATTTTTTCTCCTGCAGGCACGATCTTCCCCTCGGGAAAGCTTGTCACAACACCGATTCTGTTATTGGCATTGCTCTTTGAGATCAAATTGTTATGATATCCGTTGACCGATGTCTGGTAATACAGATCTCGGTACGCATATTCACGCGTGGTATTATTGTACACCGTGATCAAATAGGTGATATAGCCTGACTGACTGTTGTTACTCTTACTCAACGCACAATCCACCGTTGTGGAATACTGTGCAAAGCTGACGTCGGTAACGTCCAGCCTTGTGGCTGCATTTTTGGGTTGGATGTTAATAATGAAAAGTCCGTATGGGATCTCGATCTCTGCTGAGCCTCTGATACTCAGAGTATCTGTCAGCTCGGCATATCCGATGGAAATGAAGCAACAGATAAAAGAGAGCGCGGCGCAAAGCACAACGACCGTTCTCTTTGTCATAACCACACTCTCCTTTCCTTATGAAGTTTATTCTTGGTCTTGTTCTGCAGATTCTGTCGGCATGGGAGCCAGCGCAGCATCTGCGTGGCGTCTGATAACGCCAATGATTTTTTTGAGTGCATGAGGATGCGACGCCGGATCGATCTTATGGTTTCCGTGTGCGATCGCAGCCTTTCGGATCACTTCCCTGTTTTTATGCACGTCTCTTGTCGGTACGAGTACCAAATCTCCCTTCTCAAGCTTTTCTCCGTTGGGATCGTAGCGGTATACCTTATTGCGCTTTGCTCGTTCGGGCCAAACAACACCAACGACCTCAACTCCGGGCTCCTCTTCGGTTCCCTCATAGTCTTCATCATTGTCTTCTACGTAATTGACCTCCTCCAGCACGATATCCGGAGTTGCCAACGCCTCTTCGAGCTCCTCCTCGGGAACGTCCTCTTCGATAATTCTGACCTCTTCCTCGGGTTCTTCCGGAATGGGTTCCTCCACGACAGGCTCGGGTTCGGGCTCAGCATAAATATCGTCGTAATTGTCCACCTTGATCGTAAAGGTATACAGGATTTTAGTGTTTGTGGGAATGATAAACTCGGTCATGGTCTGATCGAGGTTTTCGAACATCAGGATAGGAGATTGAATGGTATCTCTGATACCCAGCATTTCGTTGAAGGTCTTGATGGGTACGATCTGATACCCCTCCGTATCAAATTCACCCTCCATTTGCTGGATGAAGGCACGGTAGGACGACACCAGCTTGCGCACCTTGTTGGTATAGTTGACGTCTTCGTTTCTGGTAATGTAAATAAACGCTGTCAAAAGCAGTGCCAGCAGCACGGCGATCGATAACAATACGATCGCAACTGTCAAAAAGACGTTCTGATTGACCGCACCGCTGCAAGCAAGCACCTTGTTTTCCGATTCAGGTGTACTGGAGGTTGAAAAAATACTGAAATTCTCCTCGGTAAGAGGAATATTCAAGGCAACAAAATAGGAATTCTCGTTATGATCCTCAAACTCCTCGCAGCTGCTCAGTACGTCAACCGTCATGGTTACGACCAACGTGCTTGTCGTGCTCTTGAGACCGTACGCATTGATAAATTCGTTTGCAAGTGCGTTATACTTATTATAATCAATAACAACGCTCTGATCGATCTCCAGGCAGTTACCGTTATTTACGGTTTTCTGCGTCGTGGGAACCAGCTCGTACACGGGAGCAAAGATATAATCTCCCGAATCCTTGTTTGCAATGACCAGCTGTGCATCGATCTTATATGTATAGTCAAAGCCAACACCTGACGCATCCATGTTCAGATCGTAAGCAAAATCCGCGGTGATCTGGCGGATCAGACTTGCCACGTAGGATTGCTCCTTACCAAGGTAATCCTTATCAAAAAATTGATTCTCCTTAAGGAACACCTTGTAATCAACTTCTCCGGTTTCGGTATACTCGATGTAGTAGGTTCGGTTCATTCTGTCATAGACGACAAAACAAGTCAAAGCGATCGCCAATACGACCGCAAGAGCGATCGACTGGATTATGATCCACTTTTTTCTGTTCCGCTTATATTCCTGTCGTCGTAATCTTTCAGCTTCGGACATACCGTTCCCTCCTTCTTTCTATCGTTTGAACAGGCTTCGCAGCCAAATGGTCGGATAGCCTACATACGGTATTTTGTATCTCACGCATCCGACAATGTCAGAGGTATGGATGTAGCCTGCATCGAGATCCTCGTTGGCATCTCCCTTTGTGAAATATCTGGTCACACCGTTGACCGTTTGTATATCCGCGACTCTGTGAATGATCAAAGAGCCGTCCTTTTCGAAAACTATAACCTGCCCTTCAACAATGGGCTGATCATCATATTGCTCAAATATGGCAGCGTCGCCCTGATTGAGCTCACCTGTCATACTGGGGGTTGCGACAACCAATGCGCCGTAGCGGAACTGGTTGGAGATCAACATCACGGTGCCGAGCATGATGACAATGACGATCACCGTAAGTGCTGTTGAGAATACACGAAAAATCACAGATTGATTTCCCAATGCATATTTTCTCTTTTTTTCATAAAGCGAATCGATAAACAGAAATACGAAAATGGGAAGTATTACGTTGATAAATCCCAAAAGTGAATCAGAAATACCCGATCCGTAAGGGATCAGATAGAATGCCCACACGGTAAAGCCTTTGAATACGATATTGGGCCAGATACCGTATCTTTTGGACAGATAGTTATAAAGCAGATTGCCAAGCAGTCCCGGGAACAGCGTCAATCCAACAACGTCCATAAAGGTAGCAATGTTGGTGATTGCAGGGATGGTTGCGCAAATGATCACGTCAGCAGTCAATGAGATAAAGAAGGCAAACACTCCGCCGTACTTCTCTCCTTGCACACACAGCACGTGTCTGATCAGCTCATTACAAACAATGATAACAGCGATTGGGATGATGTACAAAAACAAAATATCCGGTTTATTGATGCCGTATCCTGTTTTTGTAAAGCCGAAGCGAACACCTGACACATAATAAAAAACAAAGTAAAGCATACCGATCACGCTGATCAGCAGCAAGACCTGCTTTGCGTTCATGGAAAGTGCAACGCGCTTTTTGATCATCACGCAAGCGATAATTGCCAAGGGCAGCAGCAAGAGTGCTGCAATAATTCTGCCGCTGCCCATAGGTGCAAACAGAGTGATCAGGAGCACGGCGAGCGTTACAGAAGAAATAATATATAATTTTTTTCTGTCGATCGTCATCGCCGTCCTCCTCTCTTATGTGTGATCTCTCTGATTCGTGATTAGTTAAGATTTCGTAAAGTTAATCGGGATCTACGGAGGTAGCAGTCAGCTCGATACCGAAGGTCGCGCTGGTAGCAGCGGTAACGGGCTCTCTGACGGTTACGGTTACAATAACGGTAATGGTGCCGCCATTCTTTGCAACAGTCATACCATCCGGATAAGCATATGTAACGGTAAACTTGTCAGTATTGGAGTTACTGGGGTTTTCTGCACCGGACAGCTTGGTGTCATTTACAGAGATAACAGCATCCACATTACTATCATTCTTGATAGTGAAAGTGAACACGGACTGTTCGTTAACTACTGCCAGTTTGTTTGCAGTAAAGGTAGCGTCATCAGTTGTGCAGCTTGCTACGTCGGCTGTAGAACCGGTACCAGTAGAGGAGGTAGCCTCTGCAGCCGAGAAATAAATCTTCTCGTCAAAGGTTTCATTTGCTTCACCGATGTCGATGTGTGCGTTACCGATGATGGTGAGGGTATCGGTCAATGCAGCATAACCTACGCCCAACAGCATAACGGCAACGATCAAGAATGCAACCACAATAAACTTTCTGTTTTTCATTTTGGTTCTTCCTTTCTTTTATGAATTACTCGTATGTAGTGTTTACTACACTTGCGGCAAAACAAAATGTAGTGTTTACTACAATTACGATATAATATTACCATATTCGATATCAAAAATCAATACCTTCAATAAAATTTTTTTAATTTTCTTGCGATTTTTATATCGTCTGTAAAAGCTGCTTAAAAAACATATCTGTTCAAGCGTTCAAATGCCTCCTTGACGCGGGACAGGGGCAGCGCGAGGTTGAGGCGGATATGCGTAGTACCGCCGTGGGTACGGCCGTCCTGCCAGGTCACGCCGACCTTACAGCCTGCAGCCACCAGCTCTTCCATGGTTTTCCCGTGCCTTTCCAGCCACTCTGCGCAATCGATGAACAGCATATACGTCCCCTCGGGGCGGCTGACCTTGACGCCTTCAAAATGCTCCTCGATATACTTGCAAGCAAAGTCCACGTTGCCCGAAAGCACCGTGCAAAGCTCGTCCACCCATTCGTAGCCTTCATCCTTGTACGCACCGATCAGCGCATGCATGGACAGCACGTTCATGGAATTATAGTGCGAGAGCGAGGATTCCTTTTCCACGCGGTCACGGATACGGTCGTTGTAAATGATATGGTACGCACCGATCAGGCCTGCAAGATTGAAGGTTTTGGAGGGGGCATAGAGTGCGACTGTTCTCTGTCTTGCATCCTCGCTGACCGACTGCGTGGGAATATGCTTATGTCCGTCCAGCAAAATGTCCGACCAGATCTCGTCCGATACCACATAGACGTCATATTTTTTGTAAAGCTCCATAATTCGCTCGATCTCCCAACGCTCCCAGACGCGTCCCGTGGGATTGTGCGGTGAGCAGAAAATAGCTGCATGGATATGGTTCTGCACGATCTTTTGCTCCACGTCCGCAAAGTCAATGCGCCATTTGCCCTGCTCGTCCTGCACAAGGCGGCTTTCGACAATGTTGTAGCCGTTATTCTGCAGAGAACCGCGGAATCCGACGTACAAGGGGCTTAGCACCAGCACGTTATCACCGCGAGAGCAATAGGTATTGAGCGCACAAACCACACCGCCAAGCACGCCGTTTTGGTATCCGATGTGCTTGGGCTCCAGTCCCTGCACACCGTTACGCGTTTGCTGCCAGCGGATGATCGAATCAAAATATTCCTCGCGCGGATCAAAATAGCCGAATGCAGGGTGCTGCACACGCTCGGCCATGGCCTGTATGACGGTGGGAACAGTCGGGAAATTCATATCCGCTACCCACATGGGGATGGCATCAAAGCCCTCCTCCGGAGCTGCGGGCGCCCAGCCGTGTCCCAGTGCGTCAACTGCAAGTGCATCCTTGCCGTGTCTGTCCATAATGGTTGTAAAATCGTATTTCATAGGTTTCTCTCCCCTTTTTTGTCATTGATTACATTGTAGCACAAACATGCGAAAATTGCAAGACAAAAAGCAGCTGCGCCGGGGCGCAGCTGCTTGAATTCTGACCAATCAGTTCTCTTCCTTCTTATCAAACTTGGAAAGAATGAAGTTGGTAACGATACCAAGAATGAGGGCGGTTGCAATAGAGGTGACCTGAATGGTCTTTGCAACAGCGCCGCCTTCGGTCAGTGCATAGGGGATCTGAATGGTCAGACCGCCGATACCTGCGATCAGGATAGCAGAAACAACAAACAGATTCTTGTTGTCGTTCAGATCCAGATCCTTGAACATCTTCAGACCGGATACTGCAATAAAGCCATACAGCGTCAGGCAAACACCGCCCATGACGCAGGAAGGAATGGTCTGCAGCAGTGCCATCAGAGGGCTGATGAAGGACAGGATAATGCACATGAATGCTGTAACGGTAATGGTAATGACAGATGCGTTACCGGTAATTGCCACACATCCAACCGACTCACCGTAGGTGGTATTGGGGCAAACGCCGAAGGCTGTACCCATGATAGAGCCAACACCGTCACCCAACAGCGTGTTGGACAGACCGGGATCCTTGATCAGATCGCGGTCAATGATGCTGGAAAGGTTCTTGTGGTCAGCAATATGCTCTGCAAATACGACCAGCGCAACGGGCAGGAATGCCACGACGACCTCGACCGCACCGCCAAGGTCGATCAGCTTTGCACCGGGGTTGGCTGCCAGAATATCGGAGGTCAGCGTCCCATTGACCAGCTCCTTGATTGCTGCAACCAAAGAAATATTGGGAAGACTGAAGAATGCTTCTACGCCCTTGAATGCGCCGTTTGCATCAACAAAATTATTGACAACGGGATCCCAGTTGATGATCTGGAGATATTCGATGTCGGCAACAAGGCCGATCACGGTGAATACGGAAGCAACCACGTAGCCTGAGAGGATACCGAGAATGAACGGGATCAGCTTGGGCATGGTGAACTTTTTCTGCGTGGAGCAGATGACAACGGTCAGGAAGGTAACAAGACCGCAAATCAGACCGATCAGGTTGTAGCCGCCATTGACAGCGTCAGCATTTGCTTTGACGATGTCGCCCATAGCAGCGCCTGCCAAGGAAAGACCGATAATGGTAACCGTAGGGCCGATGATAACGGGCGGCATAAGCTTATCAACCCAGCTTGTGCCAACCAGCTTGATGATCAGAGCGATCACGACATACACAAGGCCTGCAACCACAGAGCCGAGCAAAATGCCGCAATAGCCGTACGCAAGAGCAACGAACAAGGAGCTCAGGAATGCAAACGAGCTGCCAAGGAATACGGGACTCTTGAACTTGGTAAAGAGCTGGTAGACCAACGTGCCGACACCTGCGCCGAGGATGGCTGCGGGAATCTGCGTCGGAAGCCCGATGATGGTGGGAACTGCAATGGTTGCTGCCAGAATGGCCAGAACCTGCTGCAGGGCGAAAATGAGCAAGTTGCCGAATTTCGGCTTGTCATGGATGTCGTAAACTAATTTTTTTGCCATGGTTACTCCCCTTTTATGAAATTTTTGGATTCGGACAGCATATTGTGCCTGTCCGGCCCACAAGTACCATTTTATCACAATATGTAGGAATTGTCAACGAATTATGACAAAAAAACAGCACAATTACATGTGCTGTTTTTTGGTAAAAAAGGCAATTCGCGAAAAAAGAGAATAATAACTTGTATTTTTTTCGAAAATATGGTAGAATAGGCAGAGTGATTTTTTGAAAGGAGAGCAGGCATGAAGAAAAAGCTGACCATTGGCATCCTTGCGCACGTGGACGCGGGCAAAACGACGCTTTCCGAAGCGCTGCTCTATCTTTCGGGCAGGATCCGTACCTTGGGGCGCGTGGATCACAAGAACACCTATCTCGACACGCACGCCATCGAGCGAGAGCGCGGTATTACCGTATTTTCCAAGCAAGCGCGGTTTTCTACCGAGCAATGCGACTTTATTTTGCTGGATACCCCCGGTCACGTGGACTTTTCTGCCGAGGCCGAGCGTGTGCTTTCGCTTTTGGATTACGCGATCCTGGTCATCAGCGGCACGGATGGCGTGCAGAATCATACGCGCACGCTCTGGCAGCTGCTTGCCTACTACGACGTACCGACCTTGATCTTTGTCAACAAGACCGACGTTGCCATCAAGCTCAAGGAGGAGATGGAGGACGAGCTTTGCCGTGCGCTGGATACACGCATTGCCGCCTTTTACGATACGCAAAGCAAGAGTGAGCTTGACGAGCGTCTTGCACTTTTGCACGAGGACTTTTTGGACAGCTTTCTTGCAGGTGAGCCGATCGAGGACGCAGATATTGCGCAGCTGATTGCAGGGCGCAGACTGTTCCCTTGCCTGTTTGGCTCAGCGCTGCGCATGCAGGGCGTGGATTTCCTTTTGGAGATGTTGGATCGCTATACCCTTTCCCCCGTTTACAACGATCAGGGCTTTGGCGCAAAGGTTTATAAGATCGCGCGCATGGGGAATACGCGTCTGACATATATCAAGCTGACAAGCGGTACGCTGGCAGCACGCGATGAGATCGCGTATCTGTCTGCCGAGGGCAAGAGATACGCAGAAAAGGTCAGCCAGCTCCGATTGTATTCGGGCGATAAATTCGAGCAGGTCGACAGCGTGGGTGCGGGAGAGATCTGCGCGGTACTGGGACTTTCGGCCACCTATATCGGCCGAGCCCTTGCCATGGAGGCAGATACCTGCAAGCCCGTGCTTGAGCCTGTTCTGTGCTATCGCATCAATCTGCCGCCCGAATGCGACGTGGCCGTATATTTTCCCAAGCTCAAGGAGCTTGAGGAGGAAGAGCCTTCGTTACACCTTTTCTGGAATGAGGAGCTGCGCCAGATCGAGGCAAGGCTGATGGGAGAGGTGCAGATCGAGCTGCTTGTGCGACTGATCTCGGAGCGATTCGGCGTGGAATGCACGCTGGATACGGGCAGGATCCTTTATAAAGAAAAGATCTCCGCAAAGACGATCGGTGTGGGACATTTCGAGCCGTTGCGCCACTATGCCGAGGTGCAGCTGCTCATGGAGCCGCAGCCCAAGGGTACGGGGCTGATCTTTGATACCAAATTGCCCGAAAACAGCCTGGATCTGAACTGGCAGAGGCTGATCCTTTATAACCTTTACGAAAAAACGCATCGCGGGACGTGCATCGGTGCTGCGCTGACAGATACCAAGATCACGCTGGTGGCGGGCAAGGCGCACCTCAAGCACACCGAGGGCGGTGACTTCCGGGAAGCAACGCTGCGCGCGGTGCGGCATGGTCTGATGAAGGCAGGCTGTACCCTGCTTGAGCCCTTTTACAAATTCCGCCTGGAGATCCCCAACGGCATGACGGGACGCGCCATGAACGATCTGCAAGCAAGATCGGCTACCTTTGAGGTGGAGGCCTCCGACGAGCAACTGACAACCATTGCAGGACGCGGCCCTGTGGCAACGCTGCACGATTATACGCGCGAGGTCATCGCATACACGCGCGGTGCGGGCAGACTTTTCTGCACGTCGGACGGATACGAGCCTTGCCATAACGCAGATGAGATCGTTACAGCGGCCGGGTATGATCCCGAGGCAGACCTATCCAACACACCACACTCGGTGTTCTGCGCACACGGTGCAGGTGTGGTGATCCCCTGGCAGGAGGTGGATGCGCACAAGCATCTGGATGCCGGCATTTCCCTTTCGCAAAGCACGGCAGCGATCATTCCCAAGGTCAAGTCGCTTTCCAAGAAATACGAGCTGAGCGACGAGGATCTGGAGGCCATTATGCTGCGTGAGTTCGGCCCGATCCGCAGAAAGAAATATACAGAACCCAAGATCACGATCGCAAACGGAAAAGCACCGAGAAAGCCAAAGGCGGTCAAGATCCCCAAAAACCTTTTGATCGTGGACGGATATAACGTCATCTATTCGACGGATATGCTCAAAGAGGTGGCCGATTACAGCTTGGAAAAGGCACGCGAGGAGCTGATGGACATCATGAGCAATTACCATGCGTTTACCAAAACCGATGTGCTGCTGGTGTTTGACGCATATCTGGTCAAGGACGGTGCAGGCTCACAGATCACACATGACGGATATCGCGTGGTGTACACAAAACAGGATCAGACGGCAGATGCGTATATCGAGCAAGTCATGCACGACCTGGGCCCCGATTACAGCATCCGCGTTGTCACGGGCGACAGACTGCTGCAGTTCTCTGCAGTCAGCTACGGTATCTCGCGCATGACGGCCAAGGAATTCTGGGACGAGGTCACACAGGTGGGCAATGAGATCAACGATTTCGTGCGGAAATTGGCGGTGAAACAATCTTAATCCAAGCTACACAGGATAAAAGTTTTTGATCGACCTTTTTTCAGAAAAGGATGGAGGCGTGTGAATGTCTTTATACTTTCGAATAAGAGGTTTTGCTCAATGCAGGTAACAATTCCTTATAGGGAAGGATTCCCCTGCCAAGTATTCACATCAATTGCGTGTGCGGGATTCCTTTGCCCGAAGTGTTTTCGGGCAGGAGGATGAAATTGCTTGCGAATAATCCCCCCAATTTCTGCCACAATAAAAGCATTACGGAAATCGGGGGAAGATTTTATGAGTATTCTTTCTGTGACTGCGGCAGGGCTTGTCATCCCCTGCGCGTTTGCCTTGACGCGCGGGCGGCAGATCTACAAGCACAGCATCGTATCCGAGCATGGGATTGAGGAATGCAGCTACGTGACGCTGGGTGGCATTCGGCAATACGTACAGATCCGCGGACAGGACAGTCGCAATCCAATCATTTTATTCTTGCACGGTGGGCCGGGAAATCCCACCTCTTGCCTGTCGTATCACTATCAAAAGGCACTGGAGCAGGACTACACAATCGTCAACTGGGATCAGCGCGGTTGCGGGCGCACCTTTTACGAAAGCCACGGCAAGGATGCGCCCATCAGCACGCAGCAGATCCTTTCGGATCTTGACGAGCTGGTGGATCATTTGCGAGAACGGTTTGGCGTTTCAAAGCTGATCCTGCTTGGCTATTCCTGGGGAACAGTACCGGGTGTGCTGTACGCCAGGCTGCACCCCGAAAAGCTGAGCTGTTATCTCTCGGTCTGCCAATGCGTGCATATCCTTTCGGGCGCTGTGTATGCCGCAAAGCGCACGGCTGCCCGTGCAGAACAGAAGGGCGATCTTGACTGCGCTGCGCGGCTGGCGCGACAGATCGACCGCTTTACGCACAGCGACCGGCTGTTTTCCAAGCGCGGCTTTCTGGACTACGCGGCCTTACGTGACGCGACATGCGCTTACCAAAAAAACAGCGCAGCCAAATCATTGGCTGCGTACTTTCGCACGGGACTGCTCTCGCCCGATTGCCATTTGCGCGATCTGCGCTGGAAGCTGCGGCAGCTTCTTTTGAGCAACGCGTATTTTGCGCATGAAAAGCCCCTGATCGAATATCTGAGCATGCAGTTTGATCTTCGCCGTCTGCCGCCCGAATTCCGCGTTCCCGTCTGTTTTCTGTGCGCGGATGACGACCGCATCTGCCCTGCCGACCTGATCGAGGACTATTATCACAAGATCTCAGCACCCGACAAGCGGCTTTTGCGCTTGCCGGATCAGACGCATACCGTGTTTTTCGATAGGCCGGAGGTGTTTTGCAACAGTGTCAAGACACTGTTGCAAAGTGATATTGCGACTGCATCGCAGTGATATTTCGCCATGTGGCGAAGTGATATTGTTACAAGTAACAGTGATATTTAAGCCCCATGCGACCGCATGGGGCTTAAAAGCTTTCATTTAATTGGTCAAAACGATACTCTTCAGATCAAACGCGTCGCCGCGCTCACAGCCGCCAAAGAAATCCAAGCGGATCTGGTGTATCCTTCCGCTCCAATACTGCGTTGGTAATGATACGCGTGCGGTATGCCACTCACCGTCCGATATCAAGTCGAATTGCACCGAAACACCGCCCGTGGGATGCTCATACTGACCTGTACACAAAAAGATCTCGGCCTGATAATCATCCATACGGTTGGTCTTGGGTATGCGGTAGGTGATCTCCATTACGCTGTAATCGTCCGCATCCAGCTCCGCTCCGTTCTCCTCGTACTTGATGTGTACATATGGATCGTGCGGCTCCAGTACCTTGAGACGGAAATAGCTGTTTTCGCGGAACGTGCCGCCGCAGTTGTTGTATCCGTCAAACAAAATGCTGCGGTCATCCTTGGAAAAGTCGAGATGCGAGAAGAGTACGTTGCCCTCCGGCTCCTCGATCACGCGGTCACCCCAGACGGTATCCAGATATACCAATCGCTTATAAAGCCAGTTATATACCAGATTCGCGGCATCCTCGTGTGTTTCAAAGCCGAACACGTCGTTTGCCTGGTGGCCTTGATTCATAGTGCCAAGGATCTTCCAGCGGTCAAAGTTGCGGTCAAAGGCACCCTTATGCAGGGCCGTGTCCACCAGAATGTTCTCACAAATGGCGAACAGCTCTTCTCTCTGCTCCATCCAGATCGGCTTGCACATATCTCTGAACCACTCAGCCTGACAGAACATGACGAACCAAGTGTTGACGCGCATACCGTCACTGTACGAGAAGTTGGCTGCATACAGTCCCTTGGGCGAATGCGTGGAATTATACTTGGTATTTGCAAGCGCGAAATCGTAGTCCCACGGTGGGCCGAAGGTCAGCTTTTTCGCGCCGTCCGGTGAGAGATCGATGTACATATTATACGTACCCGAGTCAAGATTCTTGACGATCTCGTCGGTCATGTAAATGCGCACGGCAGATTCGATGTCCACGTACGCCGAGATGGTTTCGATCTGCTTTTCGGCCTTGGTCTTGCCCGTAAACGAGGTCTTGCGAACCAAATCCCAGTTCTCGTCCAGCTCATAATACTCATTCTCCCCAATGGCCGCGCTGCAAAGGTAAGCAATATTGCCCACTACCTTGGCGCAGAAATCGATCTGCTCCTTGGTATAATCGCCCGACGAAAGCGAGAAATTGCCACCGCCAAAGCCCATGGTAGTGCCTTCAAGGTCGGTGATGGGCAATCCACCGTAGTCGATCTGTACCGTGTTTGGCTCATCGGTGCGTCCTCCCTGACCTACCATCAGATATCCGATCTCCACGCTTGTTTCGTCGTCAGCCTTTTCGTAGATATCCACGCGGTGCTTATTGATCTGCGTTTGTTCGCAAAGCAGGTAAACGCCGCGATAATCCCCATTGACGTACACCTCCACCCACGTGCAATCCGAGGCAAAGGAATAACCGTCCAGCAGCACGTCACACATACGGAAGGAGAGGCTGTTGCGCATGAGCGAATAATCATAATAATCCGCCATTAAACACCAGCTCTTGCACTTTGAGCCACCGTTGAGTCCCAGCATATTTCTCTTCTTGTCGAATTTGATACGGAAGGGCTTTTTCTCAGTCACAGCCGTGGAGTTGCCACGCACACGGATAGACGCACCGATATCCTCAAATTTCATGGGATCGGAGCAGTTTTCCAAGGTGATGGTGCATGTCTTGTAGTAGTCCTTGCTGACGATGTCACCGCCATCCGACGTATCAATGCGCAAGATGGGCAAGGAATAGGTCTGCTCGGGAGCGGGAGGCTGTGTTCCCTGCTCGGTTTCCGTTTCGGTACCCATTTGCGTACCGGACTCTGTCCCGGGTTCTGTCCCGGGCTCGGTCTCTGAATCCGGATTTGTTTCGGGCTGCGTACCCGGATCGGTCGTGCCTTCGGGATCCGATGCGTCGGTTGCAGGATCACTTGTCAGCTCGGTTTTTTGCTCAGTGGGCGTTTCTGCGCTCGTGAGTTGATCGGTCGTATCTTGTGTGCCGCCCCCCTGATCACATGCGGTCAGGATCGGCAGCAGCATAGCAAAAGTCAAGCACAAACACAGGAATAAGGATAGTATGCGATGCTTTTTCATACGTGTCCCCTTTCTGTTGAAGATTTCCGTTTATATTTTACCAAATCCAGCGCGTATTGTCAAGATTTTTTGACAGAATGCCGTCATAGATACATCATTTGCACACACGTTGTGAAATCAGGCTTGTTTTCAGGCTTATTCAGGCTTATTTTTTGCTTTCCGACGTTTTTTGCGCTTGACAAGTCGCGCGTTTTGGGATATAATATATTGTTGTCGCATGGGCCCGCAATGGTTTCGACGGGGGTTTTGCGATACGATAAGCGTGGCGGGCCGGATAATCCCGATAAACTGTCCAACTTTAAAAAATAAACGACAACAATCAAGTTGCTCTGGCTGCCTAATTAGGCAGTGCCGTAAGACTGCGGTCTTACCCGTTGCTCCCGGATGACCGCGCCCGGGACTCCAACGTCATGCAGCGGTGACCGTGCATCGGCGTTTCGCCATTGAACCGATCATGCACAAAATGGCTACCCTGCCGCAGAGTCTGTCTGCTGACGCCGCGAAGGGGGAATTCTAAATAACAGACTGCCCACGGAGAAAGTCGTATCAACGGGCTTTCGGACAGGGGTTCAATTCCCCTCGGGTCCACCAAAAAGAAGAACAAGGGTGCATTTGCATCCTTGTTCTTCTTTTTGCCTGCTCTATTGAGGGGAATTGAACGCAATGAGAAAAACAACCTAAATGGTTGTTTTTCGAACGGTGACCGAAGCATTTTGCGAAGCTCTTCTTTCATCACTCGGGACGTTTGCTTCGCAAAATGCAAGAGCAATTCCCCTCAAGGCCCACTCAAGAACAGGACATATAAGCCAAGCCCTAATCAGACATTTTTATCAAAAATAACACAATCATGCAACAATATAGCAGTAACGCCCCGGGGCTTGCGGTGGAGGGCGTCTGTCAATTATGAGCTTTGATGTAGCACATATTCATCATCGATGAAATACTTGATTTTGCGATTTTTGACTACTCCTGCGCAAACGGGACATCCACTACCTCTGAATCTTGTCCGTGAGTACACGTACGCCTCCCAGACATGATTTTCGGAGCAGCGCCACCAAACCTTTTTGTTGCTGCCGGGAGTAACATCAGAGGGCTTCAGGTCTCCATTCAAAGGCTGATACCATTCGCCCGCTAAATCAGGCTTCAAGGTTTCCAGATCATTAAATCCCGGAAGAACCTTCCGCCCTGCACAAAAGGGGCATCCTGACTTATAATTCCCCGTACGGGAAAAAGGGGCAGATTGATAGCTATGACCAAGCGCACATTTCCACCAGACACTTGTATGAGATGCAGGTGCTACGCTGCAGGGATCAAGGTTGCCGTTTTTGTCGTAATCCCACTCGGCTGCAATTCTCGGAAACAGCGTCACGATATCTGTCTCGCCGGGAATCACTTTGTAGCCTGCGCAATACGGACAGCGCGTACCGTTCGAGGCAACGCCATTGATGGGCGACTGCCAGCTATGTCCTCTGTCGCACTTCCACCAAACTATCTTCTTTGCATGAATGGATACATCTTCCGGGCATATGTCCTCGTTTTTTTCATAGTCCCAAAGATTGAGAACAACCGGGCATTTTACCGCTAAGCTGTTTGAAGACGGAAGGGATTCCATTTTTTATCTCCATTCTCTTTTTAACTTCTGTAGCAAGTGAACTTTATACGTTTTTTATACGTCGGTGCTTTTCTCTGATCACTCATCCTGTTGGGCGCGGAAATACATTCTCAAAAGAATGACCAGCACGACAATACCTCCAACGCCAACCACACCGATCGTGATAAAGATCACGGGAATGGGCAGCATCCATGGCGTCTCCTCGTCATCCTCCGTCTCACTCTCAGCAGGACGTGTAGTCGCAGGCGCATCTGTTCCCGAAGCATCGGGCTCGGTGGTCACCTCTTCACTTACCGAAGCATCAGGTTCGGTGGTCTCCTCACCGCTCTCCGAAGCTCCCGGCTCAGTCGTCACCTCACCGCTCTCCGAAGCTCCCGGCTCAGTCGTGACCTCTTCCGTACTCGTCTCGGTTTCGGGCCCGGTCGTGACCTCTTCCGTACTCGTCTCAGGTTCC
>JAZUSJ010000043.1:0-22950 GCA_045606685.1 Eubacteriales bacterium | reverse complement strand
CGTGGAAATTTATAAAGCTATTTGGTAAAAAAAGAGAACCGATGATACCGGGTTGCAAAATTAGCGCAGCAATAGCAGGAATTTGTTCAAAAATGAGCAAGTTCCTGCTGCTTTTGTTTATATACAGTGGTGAGAGAGCGGTGAAATGGGAACCCCCACCACCGCAACCGCTTCTCTCATTTCAAAGCAAAATGCTTTGAAACTCGCTCCGCTGCGGTCCCCCTCCCCCGCGGGGAGGCTTATGAGCGCATCCGTTTTGCCTATTTGCCCGTTTCGGGAGGCGTTCACCATCCGTTTTGTGCGAATGATGGCGAGGTTGCCCGACACAAAGCCTCCCCGCGGGGGAGGGGGACCGCAGCGGAGCGAGTTTCAAAGCATTTTGCTTTGAAATGAGAGAAGCGGTTGCGGTGGTAGGGGTTCCCATACGGACGCTCTTTGGCCAAGAGCAGAACGTGAAAAAGCCACCACGATACGTGATGGCTAAATCTATCAACCCCATGCGCCCGGGCGTATTCTCTGTATTGTGAAAACGAATTATTTCCCATAAAAGGTGGGATCATCGGTGCGCTCCAGTAGATAATCAAGTGAAACATTAAAATAATCTGCAATCATAACAAGTTCGTTAATGCCCGGTTCTCGTTCTCCTGTTTCATAACGGCTGATGGTGTTTTGATTGGTGTTCAGGTCAAGAGCCAGTTTAAGCTGTGAAATGCCTTTCTGTTTTCTTAATTGTTTTAACCTCATTTATGCAATCCCCCCTTGACAATATTATCCCATAATGGTATAATAAAAATATCCCGATACGGGATATTTTTTGCGCAAATGGAGGAATGAAAATGTTTAAACGTTCAAATCAAATCAAGAGGAATCAATACAATGCGGCCAGAGGCAATTTGGTTTTGGTTGTAATCTTCACATTGATCAACGTCGTGCTGTGTTTGCTTGGGCAGGATACTTATTTTTTATTTTCGGCTCTTGTTCCGTACTTTATTGCATCGATCGGCGCTCTTTGGGGAGGCTTGTATCCCTCTGAATACTATGCAGACATGGAAATTACAGAGGCAGACTTTTGGCCTACAGGTCTTGTGATTACTTTTGCAGCTGCGGCAATTGTGATCATTGCAATGTACTTTATTTGTTGGCTATTGAGTAAGAAGCACGTGGCCTTTATGATTGTTGCATTGGTGCTGTTTATGATCGATACTATTATGATGCCGATCTTGTTTGGCATTTCTTTGGAATGGATTCTGGACTACGTATTCCATGCATGGGTATTGATTTCCTTGATTCTTGGAATTGTCTATTATTTCAAAAACAGAGGAGCTGTATAACGAAAAAATGTAGCGCATCCCTTTGTCTGTCATTCCCGAGCGTAGAGAAGAATCTTGACAAAGGGATGCCTGCTATTGGATGACATATCCGCTACGCGTGGCTTGTTGTTTCCGATCTTACACAATATATATTGACATAGATTTATGATCTGTGCTATAATAAGATATCCTCGGAAGGAAAGGTAACATAGCATGAAAAAAGCAAAGATCATATTGCTCACAGGCCAATCCAATGCGGTTGGCGTGGGGCATTGTCAATATCTTCCCGTGCATTTTTCGCCCGAGAAGGTGCAGGAGTATCGCGCAGGCTATCCCGACGTGCAGATCAATTACTATTCGCACGACAAGAAAAGCAACGGATTTGTGACCACCGGCTTGAATTGCACCGAGCTGACCAAGGACACCTTTGGCCCCGAGGTCGGCATGGCCGAGGTGCTGACGCAGCGCTATCCGGGACAGCAAATTTTCATTGTCAAGTGCGCGTACGGCGGCTCTTGCCTGTGGCACGACTGGATCTCGCCCTCGTGCGGTGAGGCCTATTGCGCACAGGCGCACGACGACATGGCTGTGGCGGAGCATTACCGCGACTTTGGCTGGTGCTACAACGAGCTGTGCAGGATCCTGCCCGACAGCATCAAAACCTTGGAGGCGCAGGGATACGTACCCGAGATCGTTGCATTCTGCTGGATGCAGGGCGAGGGCGATGCGGATATTCCCGAGCACGTGGCGCAGTACGAGCGGCTGTATCAGACCATGCTGGACGACATTCACGCGGCCTACGGCAAGTATTTTGCCCGGGATTGCGTGTACGTGGACGGCGGTATTTCCGAGATCTGGACGCTCTGGCGCGAGATCAACGAGGTCAAGCGCGCCCACGCGGCAAGCGCGCCCAACAGTTATTATCTGGACACCGTCGGGGCGGGGCTGACTACGCTTAACGAGCCGCAGCCCGAGCCGGATATCTATCACTACGACGCAGACAGCACCATGAAATTGGGACATATGTTTGCGGAGCATATCAAATTGTAATTAAAAAGGATGAGAAAACGGCGTGCACAGTTAGCGGTAAATTGAAATTCAATTTACGCCGTTCCGAAATATTCCTCGCAGTCTAAACAACTGCGTTCCGCAAGCGGAAACGGAATATTTCCAAAACAAAGTGCAGACCGAACATCTCGTCCTTTTTGTTTGGCCGAAAATCAACCGTTGGTTGTATTGGCGTATCCCACATTTCTATTGCAATCCGAAAAGCCTTATGATATAATGAAAACAGAAACCGATCAAGGAGGCGCTTATGTCCGAAAAACAGTTGAATACGAATGCGATAGGAGAGAGCATCCGCCGCGGACGCAAGCAAAAGGGAATGACGCAGGAAGATTTGGCGCAGATGCTCAGCGTATCCGCGCAAGCCGTTTCCAAGTGGGAAACGGGGCAGAGTGCGCCCGATATCGGCTTGCTGTTGCCGCTTTCCAAGGCACTGGGCATTGGCGTCAACGAGCTGCTGGGCGGCAGCCGCAGGCAGGAGCTGGAGAAAAAGTTTCAGGCGAACGTGCCGCTTGGCCTGGAGTTAGCTTTACTTGTGTCCTTGGAGGCATTGGAGGAATATCCCGATGACGAAACCTTCCTGTACCGTCGCGCCTGCGACGAGCTGTTTCTGGGGGAACGTGACGTGAAGGATCGCCCGAACAACTTCTATTATCTGGATCATGCCATTCAGCATTTTGAATACCTGCACGCCAAATACCCCGAGGCAGAGCATTACACTACCTCGCTGGTACGTGCATACCGCGCACGCGGACGCATGGACGAGGCGGATAAGCTGGCGAGAACCTTGAAAAGGTCCGAGAGTCAGCTCGCTGTGCTGACGGGTGAGGACAAATTGCGGCAGCAGCAAAGGGAGATCCGCGAGCAGACGCAAAAGCTGTGCGGGCTGCTTTTGAGGTACAATACGCTTGAGTCCTTGGAGGCGTACCGCGTCGTATCCGAAGCGGTATTTGGCGAGGATATTCTCTATGAAACGGATAACGGCTATGCGCTTGCATACGCAAAACAGGCAGAATTGTGCCGTGCGGCGGGGGACACCGAGGGCTTTGTATCCTCGCTGACCAAGGCATACGAGCTTGCCGCGCAATACGACGGGCTCAAGCGGGGCATTACACCCTGCCATGCGCCGCTGCTGAATCTTTTGACCAACGAGGTCAGATCGCATTGGCAGATGTATTGGTTTTTTGATTCGCACATGCCTCTTTTGGAAAATCCTGCCACCTCGGAGTTGAAAAAGCGCATCGTGGACGAGCAGATCACCTACCATCAGCTTTGGCGACATGAGTGGCAAGCGTATTTTGCATTTTGTAAAAAGTATGCCTGTGGCCCTACGTGGATGGTTTACAGCACCCAGTACGATTATGAGATCGACCACATGAGCGTGGTCAAGAGCTTCCGTTTTCGCGGCTATTTTGACGTGCAGATGCATGCATATTACCGCACGCTTGTCGAAAGGCTGGTGGGCGAGGGCGTCATGAGAGGCTATTGCGCTTATGCGGGGAACGATATTCTTGCCTATATCAACTGCAAGGAGAAGGACGCGTATTTCTCGCTTGGGATCGATGAGGAGCAGCGTGCCGTGCCTACCGCTCCCGAGGGCAGTAAGATCCTTGCCATTGTGGATATGCTGATCGCTCCCGCATTTGTGGACAGTTGCATGGGGGAAAGGCTTTTGCAGCATACGCTGAAGGATGCCCAGAGAAGGGGATTTACCCATGCCGAGGTGTATTTGACCGAGGGGCTGCTGTACCCCGAGCAGGCGAATTATGACGCCATTCTGAATATGTATTTGCAGGCGGGATTTGTCGTCATCCGCGACTTTACTGCCGATAACGCGCACCAGGGCCGTAAATATCACGGCATGCGGCAGTATGTTTTGCAAAAGAAAATTGACGATGACAGCTTTGCCCGACGTGCGACGCGCTTTACCTTTGGCGACTATATCATTGACGTGGACGTGGAAAGAACGCGCGAGATCTATAAAACGCTGTCACCCGTGTCGAAGCGGTGTACGTGTACCTCCTGCGAGAATTTTGACCGCGCTGTGGATCACTTGCCCACGCAGACGATGTCCTTCTTGGAGTCCATGGGCGTGGATCTGCACAAGGTCACCGAAGCCTATTCCACCAAGCGCAATCAAGACGGAAGCGTGCATTACGGCGGCTTTTGCCATATTTCCGGCAAGCTCGTCAAGGGAAAAGTATTGACAAGCGTGCAGGACGGGCAGCTTGTGCGCTTGCAGGAGCAGGATGCGTATAAGCCGACCGAGCAATTTGCCGTATGGTTTGGCGAGGAGTGCGCCATGACCGAAGCAGCGTTTGGCGCGCCCGTCATTCAGCTCGATTTTGGCACCGACCTGCCCTGGGTGATCGATAAAAAATTCCCCACAGAGCTTTTGCTCAATGGATAAATGCCGCGGGTTGGTCATTTGCACAGAACGCTCGAGAATTCCAATTTGACTAATAAATGACGGATGCGCGCGAAAGGCGTCCCCGGGGGGAAGATATCTGCAAGCAGATTGCGCGCAGCGACTGAAGGGGAACGCGAATACTTCGGTTTGAGAGCGCTTTCCCCGAGCAGGCAACCGCGCCGTTTTGTCCGCAAATCCCCCTCACCCGACTGCGTCGCTACGCTACCCTCGGGGGTAGCCTTTCGGGCGCGCGTCCGGTCTGTACGCGCGGACGTGCAAAGCACGCCCCTACGATGCCTTGGGGGGATTCCGCAATGGTTGACTTTGTTTGTGCGCAATACACACAGATGCGGTAGAGAAGAGTAAATAAGGAGAGTATTTATGTACCAAACTATCAAAACGCCCGAGGACGTTCGGGAATTTCTTGAAAAAACCAATTCTTTGCACGACGGGTATATCATCAGCGTGCAATATTCCCACAACGGTATCACCGCGAGTGAAAACCGTGTGGACTTTGAGCCAGACAAAACCAAGCTGACGTTGCAAATATTGGTCACAAGCATTTGGAACGCAATGGTTGAAATCGAATTTGAGGATTTGTATCAGTGGCAGATCAAGGGCGCAGATGGGGATATTTTTCATACCTCGGTGACCTTTGACCAAAACCGTTGGATCGTGTGGGCAGACGATGCGTTTGTGGATATGGAGCAAATCAAGCATGGCTCGTACGTGATTGCGCGCTCCATGAAATGGCGAATTACAGAACAAAAGACGCACGAAGAATGAGGAAAACATCATGAAAGTATACACAAGAATTCAGGATCGAAAGGGCAACGAGCAAGAGCTGGAGCTTGACGAGGTTGCGATTTTTGCAAATTGCGAGGAGATACAGGAGCTGATCGAGTTTCTGACCTATGTCAAAGAGGATCATCTGGTGCAGCATAAGCATAACCGCATCGCGGTGACGCATAATCATTTCTATATGTGGAAGGGCGAGCGCGAAGGTAAGCCCGATCTGCAGATCTGGTCCACGTCTGGAGATTGGTCGGCATCGGAGCATTGAAAAATCACTTGACACAAGCGTCCCTGCGTGGTACAATTAGTCCTGTAAGATCCTTTTTTGGGAGGTGCGAAATGGCAACAAAGGCATATTTTAACGGGCAGATCGGGAACTATGACGAGATGGTGATCCCGCTCTCCGACCGATCCGTTTTTTTCGGTGACGCGGTATACGACGCCGTGCTGGTGCTGTGCGGTAAGCCCTTTGCGCCGGATTTGCATCTGGATCGGCTGTACAACAGCTGTAAGCTGACCGATATTGTGTTTTCCATGCCGCGCGAGCAGCTGTGCCGCGAGATCGAGCGTCTGCTGGACGCGTCCGAGGGCGATGCGCACATGCTGTACTTACAGGTGACGCGCGGAGCGGCACCCCGTAAGCATGAATACCCCCAAAGCGTCGCGCCCAATCTGCTCATGTTTGCAAAGCCGATTGCGCTGACGCCCAAGGATAAGAGGATCAAGCTGATCAGCATGGAGGATTTGCGCTTTGCGTATTGCCATATCAAGACCACCAATCTGATGCCCAACGTGTTTGCGTCCGAGAAGGCAACGCGTGCGGGGGCTGACGAGGTGCTTTGGCACAGAAACGGACGCGTGACCGAGGCCGCGCACAGCAGTATTCTGATCATCAAGGACGGAAAAGTGATCATGCCGCCGCTGGATCACCTTGTATTGCCCGGTATTACGAGAAGGGTGCTTCACGGTCTCTGCGACCAAAACGGGATCAAGGTTGAAGTTCGCGAATTCTCGGTGGATGAGGTCATGGCTGCGGACGAGATCATTCTGTGCAGCACGACCAAGAATATTTTGTTTGTTTACGATATTGACGGCAAGGCGGTCGGCGGCAAGGATCAGATTTTGGCGCAAAGGCTGCAGGCGCTGTTTTTGGACGAGGTCTGCAGACAGACGGGCGTTCGGCTTTGAAATGGAGATTGAATGAAGGATAAACGAATAGAAAAAATCAAAAAGCATTATGAAATTCTGATCAATGGAAAAAAGGTCAAGATCATGAATCACATGATTGACGAAAAGGAGATTCGATTGATCACCAAAATCAAAGGGCAGAGCTTCCCCTTTGATGAGTGCGTCAGAATTGAAATTCCAAAGCAAGGCACTCTGTATGGAAAATGGGCTTGCGGTGGGATTTCTGCGCAAACGGAAGAATACCGTTACAAAATGATTGAGAAAATTGAATCATAGTGAGAAAGAGGGGGAGAACGTGGTCTACGCGAAAAAGCTGATACTGCCAAGCGCAGTTGCCGAGATCAATTTCATCAAAGATGAAAAGCGCACCTGCTTTGGTACCTTCTATCCCTTCAAGATTTTTCCCGATAAGGGCTTGCACGAGGTCAGCCTTGACAAGATCACCATGTTTTACGGTGGCAACGGCTCGGGAAAAAGCACGCTGCTCAACGTCATGGCACGAAAAATGGGCGCGGCGCGTTATTCCGAGTTTAACGATGCACCCTTGTTTGATCAGTTTGTCGATATGTGCTATCTTGAATACGCCAAGCGTCCGCGCGCCTCATACGTGCTGACCAGCGATGATGTGTTCGACTATGCGCTAAGCGCACGTGCCATCAACGAGGGGATCGACGACAGGCGCAATCAGCTTTTCGATCGGTACGTGGCGGTGCATCGCAGCATGGCCGTCGATCCGGAAATAGGGAGATTGCGCGGCCTTGATGACTACGAGCGCTGGTGCGAGGTGCGTGAGATCATTTCACCCAAAAAATCGCAGTCAAGCTACGTCAAAAAGCGCGTGGTGCAGGATATTGACCTCTGCTCCAATGGCGAGACGGCCATGCGGTATTTCCTTGACCGCATTGACGAGGACGCGGTATATTTGCTGGACGAGCCGGAAAACAGCCTTTCGATCGAGTATCAGATCGAGCTGGCGGACTATATTGCGGCCACCGCGCGGGCAGGGAACAGCCAGTTTATCATTGCCACGCATTCGCCCATCTTTTTGTCCATGCAAGGGGCAAGGATCTACGACTTGGACGAGTATCCCGCCTCGGTCAGCAAGTGGACGGAATTGCCCAACGTGCGCAGATTTTTTGATTTCTTTATGCAGCATAAGCAGGAATTTGACGAGTAAATGCAGAAAAGAGCTGCTTCGCAGGGCAGATAGATGAAAGAAAAACAGCAGGAATTTGTTCAAGAATGAACAGATTCCTGCTGTTTTTGTTTAGCAAGGAGGTGAAGGAGCGGTGAAGTGGGAACCTCTACCGTCGCTGCGCGCCACCTCCCCCGCGGGGAGGCTTTTTTGAGTGTTCGCCCTCGTTTATGATCCGCTTAGGTGAAGGAGCGGTGAAGTGGGAACCCCTACCGTCGCTGCGCGCCACCTCCCCCCGCGGGGAGGCTTTTTACATTGTTGGCCATTGAGCTTAACACTAAAAAAATCAATTAGTGGGATGATATGAAAGCGTATGAAAGGAGCTGCGCCAAGTCGTTGGCGCAGCTCTTAAAGTTTTTATTCGCCTTTTTTCTTTTTGCAAATGGCTGCGCAAAGCGTTACCAGCGCAAATGCAACGGGGGCAAGCGTGACCGATTTGCAGCCCTTTTTCGGCTCATCCTGCACAGGGGTGCTCTCGCTTTCAGCGTTGGTGTCTGCGGTGTCCGTGCCTTGCGGCTGATCGGGCGTGCCGCCCATGGAAAGCGTGTTCAAAAGGCGCGTGTCGGGGGTGTAGTCAACCTGCGCGTCGGTCTTTGTCAGCGCGGTGTCAACCCTGCCGCCCTCGGCTATCTGCGTTTGGTATGCAATGTAGAGGTTGGCAAATTCCATGGTCTGGAAACGTGTGGTCAGCGCGATCTGCGAGCCTTGGGAATTGAGGCGGGTGTTTTCCACCTCCAGCACCTGCTTGCCGCTTGCATCGCAGAGCGTTGCCTTGCCGTAGTACTCTTGTCCCGTGCCGTCAGATTCATACGTCACACCGGGATTTTCCAGCTTGACCGTACACATCAGCGCATCGTTCATATAGATGGACACGGTCTGCCCGTCGTCCACCACGCGCAGCTTGAACCAGCCGTCCTCTCCGGGTGTGAATTTGCCGGAATAGGGGAAGGAATGGGAGGCAGATGCCACGCCAAGTCCGTCGGATGCATAACGCTTGATGCGGACGGTAATGCGATCCTGCTCGGGATAAATGCCGATGCCCGAGCCTGCAGTCGAGGAGCCGCCGAAGGTGCGGCCGCCGTTTTCAGCGTACCAGTCCCATTCAAAGTAGTTGAATACCTGCTTGACGCCAAAGTTGGCGGGATTTTCGGGGGTGTATGCGCCCGGCATTTCACCGCGCACGTAAATGGCGCTGTTGCTGTAGTCCACCATGTGGATATCGGCAGCAAACTCGTAAGCACCCTCTACGTCGTTCCAGGTGCGCAGGTCGCTGACCTCCTTCATGCGCAGGTAGTTGAACTTATTGCCCTTGACCACCTGCACCGTGCTGCCCGAAGTGCCGCCCGCATGCTCAAATTGCTCGGCTATGGGCGTGTTTGCCACAAATGCGCCCGGCTTGACGTCGGAAAGATCGTACAAGACGTCCACAATCGCGTCCTTGAGCGTGATATCCACCTCGCCCTCGGGCTTTGTGACCACCGTGCCGTTCTGCACCGTTTTTGCAGCGTCATAGACCAGCGTGGTCGCGGGGATCTCCTTGTCGGTGTAGCTCTCGCACTTGTAAACAAAGCCGAAGCGGTTGTCGGGAGCGGTGTCGCCAAGATCCATAAAGGCCATGGGATCACCGTTGTCGACCGAGTTGTCCGCCCACTTGAAGATCATGTCACGGATCTCACCCTGCACGCCGACTACGTCCTTTGCAAGACGAATGGCCATGTAAGAGCCTTCGAGATAGTAGTAAGCACCGCCTACGATCTCGGTCTCAAAGGTGTTGTCCTTGAATTTTTCCACCGTGACCACAAAGGAATCGCGGTCGCGGTTCAACACAAAGTCGTAGCCCTCCCAGCCTGTGGCAGCATCACCGTCCACGTTCAGGTAGAGGTTCATCCACGCAGAGCCGTTGTCGATGATGATATCGGACGAGGTCTTGACCAGGAAATAGAGGTTTTGGCTGTCCTGCGAGACCTTGGCGTAGTCAAAATCGTTGCGCCCTGTGTTGTTGATGTAGCGGAAATGGGGATCGTAGGAAATGGTGTTGCGATGCTCGATGTCGTAAAGGGAGTCCATGTAAGAAAGGTCAATGGCGTCCCAGGAGGAAAGGTCGTAGATGTCAATGCTTGTCTGGTCATCGGCCACGGGCGTGGCGTCAATGCCCTTGTAGCGGCGGATCTGATCCACCATCTGGTAATAGTAGTTGTCGCCAATGCCGTAGCCGTCTTGGTTGCGCATCGGCTCACCGTCACGCGAAAATTCGCAGTTGAATTGGTCAATGTATTGGAATTTAGCGGTCGTACCGGCCATGGACTGTCTGGTGTCGTGGTGAACGCAGCCCGCGATCCATTCGTTCCAGCCCGTGATCATAAGTACGAAGGGCTGATCCTTGTCCACGTTGTCCCCCACAAGCTTTTGCATGGCGTTGAATTGCGAGGTAAAGCCAAGTCCAAGTCCTGCCTTTTCCACGGCGGAAAAAGCCATATCGCTGCTCTTGGTAGGCTGCCCGTTGACAAAGCTGCGCCCCTTGGACATAGAGGGATGGTGTCCCATGGCGATCGAGAGGGATTCGATCTTGCCCTTGACATCGCGTCCCCAGCCGCCGTTTTGCATGGTAGCTGTGCCTGAGGTGGTGTCAAAGGTGTATTCCTGCAGCCATGACCAGTAGTTGTTCTGATCGATCCAGGCCCAGCTGCCGCGCACCGTGAACTTTTCATCCACCTTTTTCTTGATCTCGCCCGAAAGGCCGGAGTAATTTCCGAATACCAGCGGCTTGCCCTCCCAAAGGAAGAACAGCTCCTCGTATTTCTCCCAGTTTTCGTCCGAGTACACGGTGGAGAACAGCACGTTCATGTTGGATTGGAAGGTAGAGGGGGTATCACCGTTGAAGAATACGATCTGCGGTGTGTCGATACCCTGGCGGCGCATGGTCAGCCAGGTGTCAAACAGGGCGGTGTGTCCCGAGATGAATACCTCAGCATTGGAAACGTCAAGGAAGATGAAGTCCACACCCGCCTGCTGTAGCATGTAGGCGTGCTTGCGGTATACCCAGGTGTCCGTGTTGCGGTAGTAGCCGAAGTATGGCTCTGCCCAGTAGGCCTCGCCCCCCTTGTCTTCAATGTATTTTTTGGCATTTTTATAGCCCATTTCAAGGTAGAGCTTGGTGTTGTCCTGCACCACCTGACCGGCACCCACCCAGCAAAGGAAGTAGAAAAGTCCCACGTATCTTTGCTCGTTGGGATCCCCTGCGGTCGCATTGTCTGCCGTGGTGCGATCCAGCGCGTCGGTTGCGCTCCAGGTCGCGTAATCGATCTTGCGCAGCTCGTCCGCTTGGGGAATATTCCAGGTCTGCTGCACGTTGGTAAAGCGCACGTTGTCCACAAAGCCGTCAATGTCGCAAAGCTCTATGGTAAAATAACCGGTCTGGTAAAGCTTGCAGGCATCGGTCTGTGCCAGTACTTTGCCGTCTGTGTCCAGAAATGCAAGGTGTCCCGAAACCGAGTATTCCACCATGGCGATCAGCTGATCGTCTGCATACAGCCCAATGGTGTCAAGCGCCTCGTGCAGCGTGACGGTGGTCTTGCTCAGATCAACGGACAGCGGCAGCGTTGCCTCAAGTCCGCATTCCGGCTCGAATATGCGTAAATTTCCCGACGTATCAAAGGCAAACCAGATACCGCGCTCCTTGTGGGATACTGCGGTCTGCGAGTTGCGCACGCCAAGATAGACCGTGCCGCCCGTCAGGGAAAGGTCAAAGGAAAGGTAGCCGTGCTCAAGGCCATAGTCATCGCCAAGGCAAATGGCCGAGCCAAAGGCAAAGGTCTTGCCCTCGGCGGTGGTCAGCGCACCGTCCACGATCTGCGCACAGGCGCGGTTGCCGAGTGCCAATGCAGCCTCGCCCATATAGGCGTTGACGCGTTCTACCGAAAAATCATAGGTATAGGTCGAGAGCGTGCGGTCGGCAAAACCGTAATCGTAGCCGCCCTGATGCTCTGTGATGGGCGTGCCGCTGTACGTGCGTACAGCATCGGCCGCCACGGTGGGGATCGCGGTCGCAACGGTGCCTGCCAGCATGATCAGCGCCAGCAAAGCACTTGTCAAAGGCTTGAATTTCTTCATATTTAATCTCCATGCCACCTCCGGCGGCTCCAATCGTGATGGGAACTTGCTTATGTGAATTTTTACAGGCTTTCCAGGACACTGATCAGACGGGACGCGATGATTTCGTGTCCTGCATCATTGGGGTGCAGACCGTCGGGGCAGTAGGCAATGCGGTGTGCCTCCAGCTCGGGGCAAATAGAGCCTGCGGCGTAAAGGTCGCAAACGGGCAGGGAATAGTATTCGGCTGCCTTTCGGATGATGTCCACGTAGTCACGCAAAATGGTGGTCTGTGTCACGGTACCGTCGCGCGAGGTGCGTGTCTGGGGGACGTATTCATACCAGCGGTGCAGAGGAGTGACTACCACGATGGGGCAGGTGGGATAGCGCGCGATCAGCGTCGAGAAAAGATCGTGGCATGCGCCCCAGAAGGTTTCGGGGGTGCGGTCGTCGGGTGTACCCAGCAGTGCCTGGCCGTGACCGAAATCATTGGTGCCGCCAAAGACCACGATGGCATCCGCCTTTTCTGGCATTTGCGGTACGCGCGTGATAAAGTGTGCATTGAATTCGGGAATTTCCAGAGGAGTATAGCGATCGGCAAGGCAAGTACCGCCGATGCCGAAGTTGTTGGCCTCTGCCAAGCCGCAGCGCTGCTTGATCAGCTGATGATATACCTTGTCGGGCGCACTGGGGCCGTATCCCTGAGTAATGCTGTCACCTAAAAAATGAATGATTTTTCCTTGCAGTTGCATAAATAACTCCGTTCTGCCTTATAGGCCAAAAATTTCTGATTCCATTATATCATTTTTGCGCCGCCCTGTCAACGGAATTCTTAATATCTTAATTGTTGTAAAGAAATATTGCGCAGGCAGGGTGCGAGGTGCTATAATAGGAGCGAAATCGGACGAAAGAAGGCGGAATATGCAATTTATCGATGCTTTTTTGGAGCAGTTTGTTGAAATGACGGCATGGGAAATGACCAAACCCAAGGCTTACGGGCCGTTTCATTTGATCTTTACCTTTATCGGTCTTGCCATTTCGCTGTTCGCGGCATATAAACTGCGTCATACGGGGGAGAAGGGCAATCGCGCGGTGCTTTTGTTCGCGGGACTGTTCTTGATGGTCACCGAGGTGTATAAGCAGCTGTTTTATTTCTATCATATGGAGGATCATGCGTATAATTGGGGCATTTTTCCGTTCCAGCTTTGCTCGGTGCCTATGTATCTGTGCGTGATCGCGGCATTTCTCAAGCCGGGCAAGCTGCGCGACGGCATGTACGGGTTTATGACCACCTTCAATCTGCTTGGCGGCATCATGGCCTTTATCGAGCCGTCAGGCATTGTACATGAGCATTGGACCTTGACCATCCATGCGTTCGTGTGGCATATGATGCTGATCTTTATCGGTGCGTACCTGATCGCATCGGGACGCTTTGCCAAAACGTGGAAGGATTACCGTGCCGCGGTTGTCACCTTCCTTGCGCTGGCCGTGCTTGCTTTTTGCATCAACTGTATCTTCTGGCGCGTGTCGGAGGGCGGGATCAATATGTTTTTCGTCGGGCCGCGCAATTCCTCGCTGATCGTGTTTAAACAGATCTCCGAGGCGGCGGGATGGTACGTCAGCACCATTCTCTATCTGCCCACCGTGTGCATAGGCGCGCTGATCGTCTTTTTGCCTGCGCATTTGTATGCCAAGAAAAAGGGAATGATAGAGAAGGGATAAAGGAAACAACGGCACGCCGAAGTGGCTGCAACTATTTATAAAATAAAAAGACAAGGACTGCATCCATGTGATACAGTCCTTGTTTTGCGTGAGTTTTTGCGAATTACTTATCTCCATTTGACTCGTTTTTTGATGATAAGGTTCATATAGTGGCGACGATCGGAATTTACATTCCTATTATAGCATTCAAACGAATGCATGTCAAGCATTTATTTGAATGCTGTGATATAATTGTGACAAATCACAAAGAGGGGTGCAAATAATGCCTCGGATTGGAGCAGAATGATGTATACGTATCAGCGACTCAGAGATCTGCGTGAGGATCACGACAAGAAACAAGAGGATATCGCGAGTGTGTTGGAGATCACCAGACAGCAGTATCAGCTTTATGAGAGCGGTAAGCGAGAAATGCCGATGCATCTGTTTGCGGTTTTGGCAAGATATTATAACGTGTCACTCGATTATCTTGCAGGCTTGACGGATACGCCGAGAAGGCTGTATTGAAAACGACTTGACGATATATGAAAGATGCGAGAGGTTGGAGCCTCTCGCATTTTTGCCGTGAGTTTCAGATCGATCGGGCTCATTGATCTTACAAATATTTCTGCATCAGAATCAAGCTGTCAAATCTGCCGTCGCGTTGCTTGATGGCCATGGGCTTTTCGGCAATGATCTCAAAGCCGAATTTTTGGTAAACATGCTGCGCGCGGTCGTTGCCCTTGATAAAATCCAGCTCGATAACTTTTGTTCCGCGCTCCCGGGCTGCCGCAATCATTTGCTCAAACATACAAGAGCCAATGCCCAGCCCCCAATATTCCTGCAATATTGCTATGGCAACGGTTGCGCGGTGGCTTGTTTTCATGCCCGTATGGAATATGATCTCGCAGTTTCCCGCAAGCTTGCCGTCTACAAAGCAGATAATTGCCAGAACGTCGGGTGACTCGCATCGATTTTGCACCCAGGCCTGCTCACGCTCCAAGGGCATGCTTTCCCATTCCTCGGGAAAACGCGCCAAAAATTCGGTCTCACCGCAAGCTTGGGTGATGTATGCCAGCAATTCCGCCGCATCTGCCACCTCGGGGGAGCGCAGAATGGCGTGCCTGCCGTCCTTGAGTTGTATTTGTATTGGTTGTAATATCATGGCGTTTCTCCTTTCGCTTATAAAGCGTAGGGGAGCATATCATGCTCCCGCACGCGATGGTGACGGATCAGCGTTTGGGTGACGCGATTATGAACCGTCTACGGGCTGGCGGATCATATCCGCCCCTGCAAGAAAATGATTTCATGCAATCCCAAAATGCTCCTTGATCATCTTGGCCACCTCATCGGGGGCAAGATTGGTATTGTCGATCTTGATATAGCTCTCAAAGGGCAAGCTCTCGCCCTTGCGGGAATTGAGCCTGTGCGTTGCCTGCGTGTGGCGCATCTCGCGCTCGCTCCGGTCGATATTTCTCTTGGATTCCTTTTGCGCAAGGCGGTTTTCGCTCTTGTTTCGTTCGATCCGCTCGTCAAAATCTGCGCAAAGCTCAACTGTGTGGCAGACAGCTCCGTTATCGGCAAAGCGCTGCATGATCCCTTGCAGGTAGGCAAATTCGCGCGGATCGTCAAAATCCATCATGTAGGTAAAGATCAGCCCGGGAAGATCGCCCGTGGCAAACTGCTCAAACACGGTTTTGCGGATGGTTTCGTTGAGCGCACGGAATTCGGGCGTGCCGAAATCAAACAGCTTGAGCGAAAGCTCAATGGACATGTGGTTGTGAAACAGGCGCAAGCCCGTGATCTTGGCAAGCTCCTGCCCAACCGTCATTTTCCCCACCGCGTGCGGACCTGTGATGATGACTAAGGTCTTTTTCATGACTGTTCCTTCCTCAATACGTCCAAAATGTGGTTGGTTGCGCCCACCATGTCGCCTCTTTCGCAAATGGCGAGGTGGTATTTCATGTAAAGCGCGAAGGTCTCTTTGTCCATGGCGTCTACCGCGTCGCTGATATAGCGTGTCAGCATATCTGCGCCCACGTAATGCAGTCTGCGCACGGGCAGAGGCTTGATCAGCGCGTCAATGTCCTCCTTTCGGTACAGGGAAAAGATCTCTGCAGGCGTGGAGCGCAGCGCAAAGGTGTCAAAATCGATCAGCGGCTTGTGCTGCGGACTGTGAATGCCGCCGCGCGCAAAGCAGAATTGGTAGACCGTCATGTCGCTGTTGCAATAGGCTGCAAAGATTGTGCCGCCCGGGCGAGTGACGCGCACCGCCTCACATAGGGCGGCTTGCTTATCTTCATCGGTATACAGGTGGTACATAGGCCCCAGCAGCAGCGTGACGTCATAGGTGTCGGAGGGGAAGGAGGACAGATCGACCGCATCGCCCTGCGAGATCGAGATGCATTCGCCCTCTTTGGTGTTGCGCATAAAGGCCTCGATATTGCACTCCATCAGCTCCACGGCAACCACGGAGTAACCCTTTTGTGCAAAATAATGCGAATAACGCCCCGTGCCTGCGCCGATCTCCAGGATGGTCATGCCCGGCTTTAAGTATTTTTCAATATAATGCACGGTGGTCAAGAACTCCACCGAGCCGTGCTGCGAGCCAAGACGCGCATGCTCGTCGTAGCCCTCGTAATAGTTTTTCAGTACTTCCAATCTGTCCATAATCTCCTCCAAAAATAAAACGGTGCAAATCGCTTTTTGCGACTTGCACCGTCAGTATCCAAATATTGATAGCCTATTGGTTATCTTACAAAATGGGTATGACAATACAAGCCCGACGTATCCCAGATCATGGGGTACATGCCGCGCACGTTCTCGGTATTCAGATTCATGGTGAATACGGACATTGTCATAGCTCCTTTTTGTAATTTGGTTCAGTATAACATGCTTTTTCTTCTTTGTCAAGATACCAAGCGTTGATTTTGGTACGGATTCGGGGTATTTTTTGCTCAGATCACGCCTTTTTGCAGCATGATGTTGGCGTAAAGTGCCTTTTCACCCGTGGCGATGATGGCGTAAGCCTTTCTTGATTCCTCGTAAAACGCCTGTCTTTCGATCTCACCAAAGGCATCCGCACCGCGCTCGTCATGCTTGGCAACAACTGCCTTGTACTGATCCCAGATAGGCGTTTTGACAGGATCGCCCGGCATGACCTGCATCAGCGATACGGGATGCTGCACGTAGGTGTCCAAGGGGTAAAGCGTCAGGATCGCTTCCAAAAGCTCCACCGCGCCATGGCCGTCCGCGCGCAAAACGATGGCATCCTTACCCATGCTTGCCGCAGGAAAGTTGGCATCGGCAATGATCAGGCGGTCGCCGTGTCCCATTTCGCACAGCACCTTGAGCATTTCGGGGGAGAGGATGGGGGGAATATTCTTTAACATGATTATAAGCTCCTTTCCGTGTCAAAACGTCAGCTGCAGCGTCTTGCTTTGCCCTGCCGTGAGTGTCAGTCTGCATTTTTCGCTGCCGCCCAGTAAAATGCTTGTGTCTACGGGGCGATTTGCGCGGACACAAAGCGTGACCGTGCCGCACTCTTCCCATGCAATATCTACTGTTCCCTCGGGGAAGGTCAGATTGCGAACGCTTCCGTGCGACAGACGCGCGGGCAGCGCGGGCAGGATGGAGAGTGCGTCCTTTTGTGCGCAGAACAGCATTTCCTGCAGCGCGTTGACAATGCCAAAGGCAGCGTCCAGCTGCACGAACGCCTCACCATTCCATTCCAGCGTGATGCCCATGCGACGCCAGTCGTTATGGGTGGTCATGAGCGAATCCATGATCACGCTCTTGGCCATGACGTCAAGGCATTCCATGCTTCTTTCCGCTTCGCCCATGCGTGCGTAAATGCTTGCCATGTGGGCAAGTGACCAGCCGGATTGCGCACCCAGCTTGCGCAGGTTGACGGCCGTTTTGAAGGCCTCGAACAGCGCGGGCTGTGCGTGTGCGGTGACCTCGTTGCCGGGGAAGACGGGATAGATGTGCGAGAGGTGACGGTGGTGGTAATTGTCCTTGATGTCGGGGTGCATCCATTCCTTGATGGCACCGTCCTCGTTGCACATATAAGGCGGGATCTTGGCAAGCAGCGCGCAGAATTGATCTGCCTGTTCGGTGTAAAGCCCCGTGATCTCGATGCCGCGGAGTAAATTGGTCAAAAGCTCCTTGAGAATGGCAAAATCCATGGTTGCGTTTTGGGCCACGATGCCGGGGTTGCCGTCCGGCACGTTCTCGGGGGAAACGGTGGGCGAGAGCGAGATGAACTCACCGTCATCGGTTGCATAATCGAGATAGAACAGTGCGGCCTCGTACATGAATGGCAAAATTTCCTCGCGCAAAAGCTTGTCATCGCGCGTGTAGAGGTAGTATTCCCAGAAATGGCGGCAAAGCCAGCCTGCACAGCCCGTCCAGTTGAGAATGATCGAAACCGGCACGCAAGGCCCCGAAGAGCCGGGCGTGGTGTAGGCCGAGATCCAGATACCGCGCGTGCCAAACATATTTTTTGCGCACTCGCGCAGCGTTGCCAGCTTGGCGGTATAGTAGTGAAGCAGCGGCGGAATGGCATAGGAAAGGTTACCCGCCATGGCATGCCAGTAGGTGATCTCCACGTTCTCGTTGGCCACGTATTGGCTCCAGGCAAGGTGGTGATCGGCAGGCCAGATGCCGTACAGGGGGACGGGATTGCCGTTTTCGTGCGCAGCGGAAATGAACAGGTATCGGCCAAAACGCCACAGCCGCTCAAGCAGGGCAGGGGACATTTGATCGTCGTATGCGTCGGCAAGCATTTGCTCGTTGGAAGCGTCAAAGGCCTGATCGTCTGCCAGATGCATCTGTACGCTGTCGTAAAGGAGCTTGTGCTTGGATACGTGCGCGGCAAGCAGCTCGTCGTAAGAAAGACCAAGCACGGCATCCAAGGAATCGGACGAGCCGTGTGATGCTGCACGGATCAGGATGGTATAGTCGGATCCGGTCACGTGCAGGGCGTTTTCCTGTACGATTGAGGTGTAGTTGCCCACAAATTGCACGCGTACGGCGGTGTAGCCGTTGTCTGATGCGCGCCACAGCCCGCTTTCGGTGGTTTGGCTTTGGACGACCTGATTGTAAAGAGTAAAATCGTAGGTAGTGGTAAAGGGGCGATCGGCCTGCATACGCATGACGGTCACGTCCGCGTCACGCGAGGTAAAGGCCGTGCGGCGAAAATGGCAGCCATCTATGGAAAATTCCACGAAGGCCTCGCCCGTTTGCATGTTCACGCCTCGCCTGTAGCCCTTGAAGGGCTTGCCCGGCGCAAAGGTCATATGCAACCGGCCAAGCGGATGCGGACATTCAATGGGGACGCCATAGCCCTTTTGCTGCAGGGCCTTGGCCATATTTTCCCCATTGGCAAAGGCATAATCGCCTCGGCTCAAGGCCTCGCGCATACTGTAAAGCGTGTCTGTCACGTCCGGGATGGGACGCTCTGCTGCGCCCTCCCAGAGGTCGTGACGGGTAAATATGATCTGCTCGTTTCCCACAGCGCCCGGGATCAGCACACCGCTCAGACCGTTGCCAAGCGGCAACGCCTCACGCCAAAGCTCCTTGTGCCATCCCGCGGGCTTTTTTAATGTATAGATATGTCTGCTCATGGTATCTATTCAATGACTTCCAATATCAGCGCGCCCTTGTTATCAAGGATACGCGTGATCTGATGCGAATTCTCGTTCTTGTCCTCCCAAAGATCGATCTCCAGCCGGGTGCCGCAGGTCGGGCAGGTTACCTTTTGCACGGTGTGTACGCAGCCCTCGCTGTCTGTGTGCTGGCTCATGGTGGAGGTGTCGTTCAGGTCAACGGGGCAGGAGATCTCGAAGTCGTAGACCTCGCGGATCTCACCGTTGACCGCGCCCTTCATGACGATCAACTGTCCGGGGCAGGTGCCGTGCTGCGTCAGGTCAAAGGTATCTTTGAGCATCGAATTGTTTTGGAACTGTGCGACAAAGTCTTCCACCTGATCCTTGTATGCGTCCTCTACCAGTACGGGGCAGGAAAGGCCGCCCTTATAGGCCGAGATATACTTGATCATCCATTGGTAATATTGATCACCGTGACCGCCCTCCATAGGCTCCAGGTCGCGGCTGTATTCCTGCGTGTAGTTATCCACGAATACGTATTCGCCCTTGTCGTCGGTCAGTCTTTGTGCGCACCACTCGTTCCACCAGGAAAGCGTAATGATCTTGGGGCGCGTTTCAAAGGCCGAGCGCCATTGCGCGTGCCAGAAAAGTCCGCCCTGTCGGCCGTCTGCCGTTTCGGGGTAGGACATGTAGTAGCGGAAGGCTGCGGTGGCAATATTCATTTGCTCGGGCTTGCCGTCGGGGCCGACAGCATATTGCTTGTAATTGCTTCTTGCCATGTAGCTCCATTGTCCCTCGGGACGTCCCTTGCTCAGGTAATTCCACATAGAGCGCACGGTAAAGAGGTTCTTATCCTTCAAGGGGAAGTCCTCGGGCTGGGTGTAAGCGGTCAGCAAAAGCGGCTTTTCATTCCAGTAAACAAAGCAATCCAGATATTCCTGCTTGGAGTAGTATTCATCGTAAAGCTTTTGGTAAAGCGGGCCTTCGCTGGGGCCAACCCAGTCGCCAACCCAAAGTACCACGTAAGGCGTGCCAAGACCTTCTGCGCGCATCTCCATCATGGTGCTCAGAAGTGCGTCCAGGGGCTTTTGAATGAAATTCGTCCAATCGGCTGTGCCAAGATAGCCGTCGTGGGCGTTGGTCAGGTCGATGATGATGAAATCCACACCTGCGGTGTAAAGCTGTGTCATGTGGGTGCGGATGACCTCGGTATTGGAGCTGGAGTAATAGCCCTGTGCAGGCTTGGCCCAATAGTGGAATTGGCCGTAAGAGCCCCATTGCCGGTTGCCTGCCAAGGCTTCGGTCACGTTGTAAAAGTCGTCCACCTTGCCGCCGGATACACCCAGAATGGCGTCGAACCAGACAGAATAGCAGATGGAAACCAAGTCGTTTTTGTTTGTGATGTCAAGACCGAGGCGGTTACCCTCGGTGGGAGTTGCGGTCACGTTGGTGTGAGTCAAGGTCTCTCCCTTAGCGGCCGCATACAGATCCAGATTATCGATCATAGCAGCACCTCCTCCATGGGGGAACAACGAGAAATGCGCGCCCTGCAAGGAATTCGTGGTGCAAGCAGCCTCGTCGATCATTTCATTAGCCTCATTGAATACGCGGATCTTGCCATCGGCAAATCGAATCGTACAGACCAGTCGTGCCGTGTCGGTACCCTCGGGGGTCACATAAACGTAGGTGGAGTAATCACCCGATGTGACGATATCCACGTGGTGCTTGCCCGAAAGCATCCCCTGCTCCAGAGGCACCGAAGCCCAAGCAGCAGGCCAACTTGCCTTGTCGGGGTGATAGATCTGAATACGGCTGCCGGCGGCATTAAAGGAGATCCACAGACCGTCGCCGGGGCCATCGGGGATCTTACCGGCGTAGTTGCTGACATAACAGCCCCAGATGGGGTTCAGCCATGCGCCGTCACCTACAGATACAATGGTCCAATCCATCGAGAGCTGAGATTGCTTGTAGTCCTTCACGGAAGAAGAAACATTCGGTGACCAAGTGTTCCAATCTGTGCCGGTCAGAGTTGCGGAGTTTGCATTGAAGGGAACGTAAAGCACGCCGTCGCGACAATCAACATTTCCGGGCAGGGTGGCCGACAGAGAACCGGGCTGGCGGAAGGAAGCCCCGCCGCCGCAGGTAGGATCGTTGTCCTCAAAATCCGCATGGAATGTATTGAGTACACCTGTGTCACCGGGCTTCATAAGCTGTCCGATCTTATCGTCGGGATAAGCGTCGATGATCTCGGTCACTTCCTCTTTTTCGTAATCCACGATACCGTCGTTGAACTTACCGGTATCCTGTACCCAACCGGGGCCTTCCACGGGTGGCTCTGTTGGAGCATCGGTGGTTTGCTCGGTCGTGTTCTCGGTTGCATCCTCGGCAGTGGTCTGCCCGGGGGCAGTCGAGTCCTGCGTGGATTCTTCGGGAAGCTGCTCTGCGGGGGTACAGCCGATCAGCAGGCAAAGCACCAAGAGGGGGCAAAGAAGGCTGATCAATCGTTTTTTGGTAGAATTTTTCATATAAATCTCCATGCCGCCTCTGGCGGCTCAAATAGTGATGGGAACTTCACCGCGGAGCTTCGCTCCAAAAATGGGTTGGGCCCCATTTTTAGGTGAAGTTTAAGCGTGAATGGTTGAGTATAAAGGAATATAACGTGAACTTTCACGCTATCTCTCCATTCATAGTTTTCAAGTGACGAGTCGGAACAGGTAACTCTCTCCCTTTTTGCAGTCAATCTGCACGGGATGCTTTTGGTTGGTAAAGACGTCCAAAAGATCCATGCTGCCCGGGACGTTCAGCACACAAGTGCCGTCCTTGACTGCGTGCAGGAGCACGTAGCTTTGGTTTGCATAGATCACGGCATCGTGCGTACACCAAAGGAATACGCCCGCTTTGCGCAAAAAGCTGCGCAGATCGGCAGCGGTGATGTCTGCGTTCTCATGGCGAATCTCCAGGTAAGGCATACCTGTGTTGTAAGCCAGCGCTGCCAGTCTGTCGCCAAGCGGTGAGGCGGCAGGCCTTAATGAAATGATGGCCTTGTATCTGCCCATCACATCCTCTGCATCCGAGCAGAGGTACAGGTCGTAAGGTGCGCCCATAGTGCCGAGTGCTTCTCGGATCAGGTAACAGACCGGCATGGAAACCGACGTGTCCTGCAGAAAAGCGTATACCTCCTCGTCCACAAAGACAGCGACCTCGGCGGCCGATGCCATGGGCAGGGATCGGCTTTGTTCGAAAAGCGCGCGTATTCTTTGCATCAGCTCCATATAGGTCGGATCTGAGAACCAACCGCCCCACATATCAAACCACCAGGCCGCGTGACGGTTGATCAGCGCACGCGCAGCGTGCAGCTTGATGACGTTGACCGAGGTCTGCTTGTCGGGGCCGTACCAGATGGGGGCGGTATACCAAGGGGTGTTATTGACAGGCACGGAAAGGTGCGTGCGTGTGTCGTTTTCGGAAAAATACAGCTTGCCGTGATGGCGGATCGAGGCAAAGGGCGTCATGTAAGGGTGATCCCTTCCCACGCTTCTCGTCATGGAGTAGGAAGTCGGAGGCCAAGCGGTCTTAGGAAGACAAATTGGA
>JAZUSJ010000042.1:0-4978 GCA_045606685.1 Eubacteriales bacterium | reverse complement strand
GTGGTGGTCTTGCCCTCGCCTGCAGGCGTGGGGGTGATGGCAGTAACAAGGATCAGCTTGCCGTCCTTCTTATCCATCGCATTCATCAGCGCGGTGTAATCCACCTTCGCCTTATATCTGCCGTACTGCTCCAGATATTCCTCGGGAATTCCCGCAGTTTTTGCAACCTCGGTGATAGGCTGCATTTTTATGCTCTGGGCAATTTCAATATCAGTCATCATGTCGGTAATTCTCCTTTAAAATTATATTAGACCTGCTTGTTGGAGGTCTTGACAACGACGTCGTGTGCGCCGCCCTCTACGATACTGGTGGAGGACACCAGCGTCAGCTTTGCCTTCTGCTGCAGCTCGGGAATGGTGAGCGCGCCGCAGTTGCACATGGTGCTCTTGACCTTATACAGCGTGGTCTGTACGTTATCCGACAGCTTGCCTGCGTAAGGCACGTAGGAATCCACGCCCTCCTCAAAGGACAGCTTGGTAGCACCGCCCAGATCGTATCTCTGCCAGTTGCGTGCGCGGTTAGAGCCCTCGCCCCAATACTCCTTCATCAGCGTGCCGCCCACGTTGACCTTTGCGCTGGGGGATTCCTCAAATCTTGCAAAGTATCTGCCGAGCATGACGAAATCCGCGCCCATGGCCAAAGCAAGGGTGATGTGATGGTCATGCACGATGCCGCCGTCAGAGCAGACGGGAACGTAAATACCGGTTTCCTCAAAATATTCGTCACGGGCCTTGCAAACCTCGATCAGCGCAGTTGCCTGACCGCGGCCGATGCCCTTGGTTTCTCTGGTGATGCAGATCGAGCCGCCGCCGATACCGACCTTGATAAAGTCCGCGCCGCAGTCGGCCAAGAATCTGAAACCGTCGCGGTCGACCACGTTGCCCGCACCGACCTTGACGCTGTCCCCGTAATTCTCACGGATCCAGGCAATGGTCTGCTGCTGCCAAGCCGAAAATCCCTCGGAGGAGTCGATACACAGCACGTCAGCACCCGCCTCTACCAGCGCGGGAACTCTTTGCGCATAGTCACGGGTATTGATGCCCGCGCCGACCACGTATCTCTTATGCTGATCCAGCAATTCATTCGGATTCTGCTTATGGGTGTCGTAGTCCTTGCGGAATACGAATGCCACCAGCTTGCCGTCCTTGTCCACGATGGGCAGGGAGTTGAGCTTATGATCCCAGATGATGTCGTTTGCAGCCTTGAGCGTGGTTCCCTCGGGCGCGGTGATCAGCTTTTCAAGGGGAGTCATGAATTCGGAGACCTTGAGATCGGGAGACATACGGCTGACACGGTAATCTCTGCCGGTCACGATGCCAAGCAGCTTGCCGGTATTCGTACCGTCATCGGTCACAGCCACGGTGGAGTGGCCGGTCTTTTGCTTGAGCGCCAGAATATCGGCCAAGGTCTGGTCGGGACGGATGTTGGAATCGCTGCGTACAAAGCCTGCCTTGTGGCCCTTGACGCGGGCAACCATGGCTGCCTCGTCCTCGATGGTCTGCGCACCGTAAATGAAGGATACACCGCCCTCCTTGGCAAGTGCGACTGCCAGCTTATCGCCCGAGACCGACTGCATGATCGCGGAGACCATGGGAATGTTCATGGCGATGGCCGGCTCCTCTCCCTTGCAAAAGCGTACCAGAGGGGTACGCAGGGAGACGTTGGTGGGGATGCAATCGGGGCCGGAATAGCCGGGAACTAACAGATATTCATTGAAGGTGTGGGACGCTTCGGGATAAAAATATGCCATAATCTATCTACCTCTTTCTATAAATTTAACCCTTGAAATACTTAACGGCAGACTCAAACATGCCGATATCAAAGCTGCCGGGTACGTTACGGTACAGGTTCGAGCCGATACGCTCGGAGTGTCCCATCTTACCGAACACTCTGCCGTCGGGCGAAGTAATGCCTTCTACGGCAAAGACCGAGTTGTTGGGATTGCAGCGCACGTCTGCGGTCACAGCACCGCTCTCATCCACGTACTGCGTTGCGATCTGGCCGTTTGCTGCCAGCTCGGCTGCCAGCTGCTCGGAGCAAAGGAAGCGTCCTTCACCGTGCGAGATGGGCACGTTGACCACGTCACCGACCTTGACATTCTGCAGCCAGGGAGACAGATTGGAGCAGATGCGGGTGCGCACCACGCGTGACTGATGGCGGCCTATGGTGTTGTAGGTCAGCGTGGGGCATTCTTCATCGGTGTCGATGATCTTACCGTAAGGCACAAGTCCCAGCTTGATCAATGCCTGGAAGCCGTTACAGATACCTGCCATCAGACCGTCTCGGTTGTCCAAGAGGTCGCTGACCTGCTCCTTGATCGCGGCATTGCGGAAGAAGGAGGTGATGAATTTGCCCGAGCCGTCCGGCTCGTCACCGCCCGAGAATCCACCGGGCAGGAAGATGATCTGCGACTCGCGGCAAAGAGCGGCAAACTGCTCGACGGAGCGTTCGATGCCCGCGCCCGAGAGGTTATTGATCACAAAGATCTTTGCCACAGCTCCTGCATCGGAAAATGCCTTTGCGCTGTCGTATTCACAGTTTGTACCCGGGAAGACCGGAATAATCACCTGAGGCTTGGCCGTCAGGATGGCGGGAGCCTTTACGGTGCAGCCTCCCGTATAGGAAACGGTGGGAAGTGCGCCGTGCTTGTGCTCGATATTGCAGGAATATACGCTTTCCAGCTTGCTTTCATAGGTGTCAAGCAGCGCATCAAGGCAAACGGCACTCTCACCGTACGCGATCTTGGCGTCTGCCGTGGTGTAGCCCAAAAGCAAGCCGTCTATTCCAGCGCCCTCTGCCAGTTCAAGCACGAACGCGCCGTAGTTGTAACCGAAAATTGTTTCAAGCGATACGCCTGCGTCAAATGCAAAGCCGATGCCGTTGCCCATGCACATTTTCAGCACGCCCTCGGCAACACCGCCAAGCGTAGGCGTCCAAGCAGCCAGCACCTTACCGGATGCAAAGCCCTCATGCACGGTATCAAACAGTGCCTTGACGCTCTTGGCTACGGGCAGACCGTTTTCACCGATTTCGGGAGTCAGCAGCACGACCTTATGGCCTGCGCCCTTGAACTCACCGCCCACGACCTCGGAAGCGTCACCCGTGGTGACCGCGAAAGAAACCAGCGTGGGAGGTACGTCCAGAGAATCAAACGAGCCGCTCATGGAGTCCTTGCCGCCGATCGAGGCGATCTCGAAATCCTTTTGCGCCATCAAAGCGCCAAGCAGCGCCGACATGGGCTTCCCCCAGCGACGAGCATCGCGGCCGGGCTTTTCGAAATATTCCTGGAAGGTCAGATATACGTCCTCAAACTTTGCGCCCTGCGCAACAAGCTTGGAGACCGACTCCACAACCGCAAGATACGCGCTGTGGTAGGGAGATTTTTCGGCAATAAAGGGGTTATAGCCCCACGCCATATACGAGCAGGTGTCCGTATGCTTTTTCTCAACCGAGATCTTATGCACCATAGCCTGAACGGGCGTGAGCTGATGCACGCCGCCAAACGGCATAAGCACCGTACCCGCACCGATGGTGGAGTCAAAGCGCTCGCTAAGGCCGCGGCGGGAGCAGATATTCAGATCCCCTGCCAACGCCTGCATGCCCTTTGCAAAGTCAGCCGGGATCTCCTTGGAAAAGCCCTCGGGATCTGCCAGCTTGACGTCCATATGCTTCTTTGCACCGTTGGAATTCAAAAATTCACGGGAAAGGTCAACAATGACCTTGCCGTTCCAGGTCATAGTCAGTCTGGGATCGGCCTTGACGCGTGCTACGCGGGTGGCCTCAAGATTTTCGGAAAGCGCCAGCTCACAGAAGCGGTCTGCATCCTCGGGAGCAACCACAACAGCCATTCTCTCCTGGCTTTCGCTGATGGCAAGCTCGGTGCCGTCCAGTCCCTCGTACTTCTTGGGAACGGCATTCAGATCAATATCCAAGCCGTCCGCCAGCTCACCGATGGCAACCGACACACCGCCTGCGCCAAAGTCATTACATCTCTTAATGAGTCTGGACGCCTCGGGATTGCGGAACAATCTTTGCAGCTTTCTTTCCTCGGGTGCATTTCCCTTCTGCACCTCGGCACCGCAGCTTTCCAGAGAGGTCAGCGTGTGCGACTTGGAGGATCCTGTTGCACCGCCGCAGCCGTCACGTCCCGTACGGCCGCCCAAAAGGATCACGATATCCTCGGCAGCCGGCACCTCGCGGCGCACGTTCTCTGCGGGAGCGGCTGCGATGACCGCACCGATCTCCATTCTCTTTGCAGCATAGCCGTCGTGATACAGCTCGTCCACCTGTCCCGTTGCAAGGCCGATCTGGTTGCCGTAGGAGGAATATCCCGCAGCAGCCGTGGTGACCAGCTTTTTCTGAGGTAGCTTACCGGGCAAGGTTTCGGACAGCGCGCGTGTGGGATCTGCACCGCCCGTAACACGCATTGCGGCATATACGTAGGAGCGTCCGGACAGAGGATCGCGGATCGCACCGCCAATACAGGTGGCCGCACCGCCAAAGGGCTCTATTTCTGTGGGGTGATTGTGCGTTTCATTCTTGAAAAGCAGCAGCCAGGGCTCGTCACCGTCCTCGGTCTTGACCGTGATCTTGACCGTGCAGGCATTGATCTCCTCGGACTCGTCGATACGGGGGAGCTTGCCGTTTGCTTTGAGGTAACGCGTGCCGATGGTGGCAATATCCATCAGCGTCACGGGCTTATGGGTACGTCCCAGCGCTTCTCTCATATTAAAATAGGTCTTGCACGCTCTTTCCAGCTCCTTGTCCTCGATGGCGATCTCACCGATCTCGGTCAAAAAGGTGGTGTGGCGGCAGTGATCCGACCAATAGGTATCGATCATGCGAATCTCGGTAATGGTGGGATTGCGATTCTCGGTCTTGAAATAAGCCTGACAGAAGGCAATATCATCCGCATCCATGGCAAGGCCCAGGTCCTTGACCATCTGCGAAAGGCCGTCCCGATCCAGCTCCAAAAATC
>JAZUSJ010000041.1:0-3537 GCA_045606685.1 Eubacteriales bacterium | reverse complement strand
CATCTGGCCACCGATGGAACCTGCCTGACGGGAAGTGAGATCGCCGTTATAACCCTGGTTCAGCGTAACGCCGACTTCGCTTGCCGCCTCCATCTTGAACTGCTCAAGTGCCTTCTTTGCTTCCTTGTTTGCCATAACAATTTCTCCTTGTAGGGACGGCTGCGCGGGTGCTTCCCGCGTGCTTCCCTGTTCTTTTTCAAAATAATCTATCTCAATGGAGTCCGCAATCTCTTGCGTGCTCTGCTATTATTTTGAACGATGATTCATTTTTTATGAATGGCAAATTTTTAGCAATTTTTCATTGCGATCAAGCCCTTCTTTCAAAGCACCACGCGCTCAGCCTGCGTATGGGCGGGAGCAGATATAACAAGTATCCAAGCAGCCCGCCCAGCAGATTGAGCAGCAGGTCATCCACGTCAAAGGAGCCGATCACAAGCACGATCTGCACAAGCTCGACCGACAGAATGATGATCAGCATCACGCTCACTGCTCGCCAAAGCGTTTTCATTTTATCAAATGCAAACGGCAAAAACGCGCCCATGGGGACAAACAAAAGCAGATTGCCCACAATGTTTTTGATCACGGTATCAAGGTTGATGCTGTCCCGGCCCAAGCGGACGACATACGTCACGATGGTGCGAAACGGGATCAGATTGATATGTGCCAGAATATTGCGCAGGCTTTGGTGATACCCCGATACTGCCTTATCCAATATCAGGATATAGAATAAAACGGCACAATAAATCACAAAAACCGTCCATGCAGATATTTTTACTGCTTTTTTCATTTTCATGCTCCTTTTCACGGTTGAAATTCACTTTGTCGGTGTGATATAATTAATGACAGGAAATCATTTGAAATCTTTCGCGAAAAATTGTAAAAAAATCACGTTTTCCGCAAAAGATTTCGGCATATACGTTGTCTTTAGGTATGAAGCGTCAAAGCGCACAAAACGAGATTGCAGAGGTATCAAGCATTGGAGGATAAAAGGATCATACAGCTGTTCTGGAAGCGTTCAGAACAAGGAATTGAAGCATTACAACAAAAATACGGCAGCTTTTTGTTCCGCATTGCCATGAATCTGCTTGCCAACAAGCAGGACAGCGAGGAATGCGTCAACGACACGTATCTGCACACCTGGAATTCCATACCCGAAGCACGCCCCGAGAGCCTCAAGCTTTATACGGGCAGGATCGCAAGGAATCTGGCGATCAACCGCATCAAGCACGATTCTGCGCAAAAGCGAGGGCGGCAGGTCACCGAGCTGCTCTCCGAGCTTTCCGAATGCGTCCCCGCACCGGGCAGCATTCCGGGGATCGAATACGAGCAAGAGCTTCTCAAAAGCACCATTGCCGCATTCGTCGAGGGGCTGGACGAGGTCAACCGCGCCATCTTCGTGCGCCGCTACTGGATGGGCGAGAGCGTGGGCGCGATCGCCGCTCTGATCGGCATTACCGAAAACGCGGTCAGCACAAGGCTTTTCCGCATGCGTGCCGAATTGCGAGAGGCACTCGAGGCTGCCGGGTATGACGTATAAAGGAACGGAGGGCTGATACATGAATGCATTTACGATATTGGAAGCCATGGACGCCATTGACGACCGCACCCTGGAAGGCGCGCTTTCCTTTGGCACAGCAACGCAAAAGTCAACCAAAGCAAGCAAGAAGCGCAGCACAAAAAGCCTTGCGTGGATCGCAGCTGCGGCATGCCTTTGTCTGATCGTGGCGGGTGCTGTCGGCATCATACGCAAGAGCTTGCCCGCGCCTTCGGATTTTGTGATCCAAGAGGGCGTGCTGATCGGCTACACGGGCAGCGATACAAGCGTGGTCATTCCCGAGGGAGTTTTGACGATTGCGGATGGTGCTTTTCGCGACAACCCGACGCTGCAAAGCGTCAGCGCACCGAGCGTCACCTCTGTCGGCAACGGTGCGTTTGAAAACTGCCCTGCTCTGCAAAGCGCAAGCTTCCCCGATGCCACAAGGATCGGTGAGTACGCCTTCCGCGGCTGCAGCGCGCTGACAGAGCTGGGGATCAGCTGCGCGACAAGCGTTGGGATCGGATTTATTGACGGCACAAGCATCAAGGTGCTGATGATCCCCGAGGTGGTCGAGGGGCTTGGTGAGCTGACCTTTACCGATCCTGAACCGGAGCTGTGGGGCTATCGCAACTCGCCCTTACAGGCGTTTGCCGAGCAGTACGGCTTTACCTTTGTCGATATCGATGAGAAGACGCAGGCATTTGGCGACTTTACCTATCTGGAGTTTCCCGATCACATCCGCGTTTGCGAATATACGGGAAATCAGAGCGACATCGTCATTCCCGAGCAGATCAACGCAAAGCCCGTGACCGAGTTGAGATACGAGCTGACCGACAACTATGCACTCACATACGAGCGCGTTTCGATCAATGAGATCACCTCCTTGATCGCGCCGAGCGTACAGCGACTGATCGTTGAGCCGTGGAATGAAGAGTGGCTGAACCTATACTGCTTCCACAGCCTGACCGTGCTGGACATGCCCATGCTCCGCAGCCTGCCCGACCAAGCCTTTTACGAGTGCGTTTCCCTCTCGGAAATCCACCTTGACAGCCTGCAAAGCATAGGCAGCAACATGTTCTGCTGCGGACAGTTTACGGATCTGTATCTCCCGGAGGCGACAAGCATCGCGCCCGATGCCTTTGCGCAGACCGAGATCCGCACGCTGCACGGCTACAAGGACAGCTACACACAAGACTGGGCCGCACAAAACGGCTACGGCTTTGTGGATATGCAAAACCACTGTATCCCCGAATATGCGCCCCGTGAAATCGACGCCTCTGCTCTGGTGTATCACTCGGTTGCGCAAAGCACCTCGAAGAATACTCCGCACGGTCAGGTCGGTGTCGACATCGCCCACGACAGAGCGGGTACGCTCTATCTGCACGTCCGGGATTGGGATGCCTATTTCAAAACACCGTTGAAGCAATATACCGATTATTCCCGGGACGCAATTGATATGGAACGCCACACGGCCGCCGTTTGCGGGGATACGGTATGGTTGATCGCGGGAACGCAGCCCTTGTATACGTTCAGCCAAGGCATGTCATCCTTCTCCATGCTCTCTCTGGCGCGCGACGGGAAAATGCAGACCTGGACGGCAGAGCTTGGGCAAACGGTTCACCCCCGAAAGCTCTCACTTTATTTCAGCGACACGCAGAACGGCAAGCTGCTGGTCGTGCATGAAGGGCAGCTTGACTATCAGCTTCTGCTTTTTGAAACCAATGACGGAGGCAGAACGTGGAGTCGCGTGCAATCCGACACGCTGCCCGTATCCCACGGCGGTGCGAAGCAAGCGCGCCCCTTTGCAGCGATTGGATTTGTAAGCGACCTTATCGGATTTGCATCGATTGAATACCGGGCGGAAATTGAACCCGAGACACGCACCTATCTGACCTTCGACGGGGGCAAAACCTGGGAGAAATGGAATTACCAAACCACAAAGGACGAAATGCCCGAAGGATACGGAGATACCGTTGCGCTTTCTCAAAAGGACGGTGTGC
>JAZUSJ010000040.1:0-23606 GCA_045606685.1 Eubacteriales bacterium | reverse complement strand
CTGCCCCAAGTCCCCGCCGCCTTTTGAAAAAGGCGGGCGAAAACTTTTATCCGAGAGGGCTTGGCCGTTTGGGTGAAGGTCGACGCAAAAACTTTCATCCGAGAATACCCCATGTTGAAAGGAGCCTCATGAAATTATTCGATTCCCACGCTCATTACTTCGATCATAAATTCGACACGCTCGAGGGCGGGGCGCATGCGCTTCTGACCTCGTCGGAGTTTACCTCGTCTGTCAGCCACGTCATCAACGTCGGCACCAATCCCGAAACCAACCGCCGCTGCATCGAGCAGACCGCGCGCTACGACTTTATGTGGTGTGCCGTCGGCATTCATCCCGAGGATTGCCAGCATCTTGACCGCGCTCCCGACGACGTGCTTGCAGAGCTTTACGCGCAGCTGCATGATCCCGAGATCCGCCGCCGCGACAAAATTGTGGCCATCGGTGAGATCGGCTTTGATTATTACTGGCAGCCCGTCAACAAGGAATTGCAGCACGAATATTTTTCCCGCCAGCTGGACATGGCGCGCGAGCTTGATCTGCCTGTCATTATCCACGACCGCGAAGCGCATGGCGACAGCCTTGCCATGGTCAGGCAGTACCCGGGCGTGCGCGGTGTGTTCCATTGCTATTCGGGCAGTGACGAAATGGCCAAGGAGCTTTTGAAGCTCGGCTGGTATATCTCGTTCGGCGGTCCTGTTACCTATAAAAATGCAGAGAAGGTCAGACGGGCCGCCGCAGCCGTTCCGCTTGACAGACTTTTGCTGGAAACCGATTGCCCCTATCTCGCTCCGCAGCCTTACCGAGGCAAGATCAATCACTCGGGACTGATGCACCCGATTGCCGAAATGCAAGCGCAGCTGCACGACGTTGCAATCGAGCAGATCGCGGCTGAAACGGCCAATAATGCCAAAAAACTGTTCAATATACCGTAAATTTGTATAAAACAAACAAAAAAGAGGGCGTAATTTTTACGTCCTCTTTGCAAAAAAATCAAGCGGATATCTTGAAAAATCAGTTTCCGTGCTGTATAATAAAATAGTATGCTGTATAAATTTACGCATATTTGCACACGAAAAACATTTGTTTTGCAATAAATCTCTAAAGAAAGGTCCCTCCTCGGCAGCAGTCGGGGAAAAAGGGAAACAAGGAACACAATCATGGCTACTTTTAACACCAAGCAGATCAGAAACGTCGCTCTGATGGGGCACGGCGGCTCGGGCAAGACCTCTCTGGCAGAGTCTATGCTGTACGTATCCGGCGGCATTGACCGTATGGGTAAGACTACCGACGGTAACACCGTATGCGACTTTGACGCAGAAGAAAAGGCAAGAGGCTTCTCTCTGTCCGCATCTTTGGCACACATTTTCTGGAAAGATATCAAGATCAACATCATCGACGCTCCCGGCTACCTCGATTTTGAGGGTGAAGTCAACCAGGCTGTTCGCGTAGCTGACAGTGCTGTCATTATGGTTGACGGTAAGGCAGGTCTTGAGGTCGGTACTGAGCTGGCATGGGATAAGGCTTGCGCTATGGGTATTCCGAAGGCATTCTTTATCAATAAGTGCGACGATATGGACGCTCACTTCAACAAGACCTTTGCACAGCTGCATGAAAAGTTCGGCAACTCCCTGTGTCCCGTATTCATTCCCGTTGGTAAGAACGGCAAGGATATCACCATGATCGACCTGATCGACATGAAGGCATACGTTTACGATGACAGCGGTAAGAGAACCGAAACCGCTATGACCGCAGAGCTGGAAGCAAACGCTGAGAGATACCAGGAGGTTCTCAAGGAAGCGCTGGCAGGCACCTCTGACGACCTGATGATGAAGTTCTTCGACGGTGAGGAGTTCACCAAGGAAGAATCCATGGAGGCTATGCACCAGGGCATTATCGACGGTACCATCACACCCGTATTCTGCGGTGCTGCAACCAGACTTTGGGGCGTTGTCGCTTTGATGGATGCGATCGTTGACTCCTTCCCCAGACATACCGCAAAGAAGGTTGAAAAGTATGCGGACGGCTCCGACGCCGAGATTAAGGCTGACGGCGAGACCTCTCTGTTCGTATTCAAGACCATCGCTGACCCGTTCCTTGGCAAGATGTCCCTGTTCAAGGTGATGAACGGCTCCGTCAAGAGAGATATGGTGCTTTCCAACCTGACCAGCGATTCTCAGGAAAAGATGGCGCACATCTATATTATGAAGGGTAACAAGCAGACCGAGGTCGACGAACTGGCTTGCGGTGATATCGGTATGGTTGCAAAGCTGTCCGACACCAACACCAACGACACGCTGGCTGCAGGCGGCAAGGCTTATGCTGCTACCAAGTACCCCAATCCTTACATGTGCCAGGCTATGATGCCCGCAACCGCTAAGGACGAGAGCAAGATCTCCCAGGCTATCGCAAGAATGACCGAGGAAGATCTGACTCTGAAGTATGAAAACAACCCCGAGACCAAGCAGATGCTGATCTACGGTCTGGGTGACATGCACCTGAGCGTTCTGGCTGCCAAGATGAAGGGCAAGTTCGGCGTACAGATCAAGCTGGATACTCCCAAGATCGCTTACCGCGAAAAGATCACCAAGAAGTGCGACGTTGAAGGTAAGCACAAGAAGCAGAACGGTGGTTCCGGTCAGTACGGTCACGTTAAGGTAAGATTCGCTCCCGGTGAAGAGGACGGCTTGACCTTTATCGACGCAACCGTTGGCGGTTCCGTTCCCAAGAACTTCATCCCCGCAGTTGAAAAGGGACTGCAGGATGCAATGGCAAAGGGTATTGCAGGCTATCCCATGGTCAACCTCAAGGCAGAGCTGTATGACGGCTCTTACCACGCAGTTGACTCGGATGAGCTTTCCTTCCGTACTGCTGCAAACCTGGCATACAAGAAGTGCCTTGAGCTGTCCGCTCCCGTACTGCTTGAGCCTGTAGGCAGCCTGTTCATCACCGTTCCGGACGGCATGGTTGGTGACGTTATGAGTGATATTCCCAAGCGCCGCGGTAACGTAATGGGTATGAACCCTGCAGAGGGTAAGCCCGGTTACACGGTTGTTGAGGCTGTAGCTCCCAAGTCTGAGCTTGTGACTTACCCCATCGACCTGCGCGCTATGAGTCAGGGCAGAGCTTCCTTTGAGTTTGAAGTGACCGGCTACGATGTAGTTCCCGCGAACATCGCGCAGAAGGTTATTGAGGAGAACAAGAAAGCTGAGTAATGCTCATCCGGCGAAATTTCCCGATTGCTGCGTTGCTCCTCGATCGCGGCTCGACTTACGGCAAGTAAGCCTTCGCCTTGCGGTCTGCGGTGCGCCTTGCACTCGAAAAATTTCCCGCGGATGAAGAATAAAGGGCTGTCGCTTTTACGGCAGCCCTTTTATATATTCATGAAAGTTTCGCTCACCTTTTCCAAAGCGGACCACTCCCACAGGATAGGAGTTTTGATCAAACTTTTTCAAAAGTTTGCGCAGGTCGAGGGCGCGAAGCCCTCGTCGCGCCCGCAGGCGCGAAATTATCTTGGCGTTTCTTTTTTGCCAAGCTTTTTTCTTGCGCCTGAGGTGTCAAAGAAAAAAGCGGGGATTGGGTTAGGACATGAAACATTGATATAATCCTCTCTTTTCCTGGCTATGTTGCCACAAGAAAAAACGGAGAGTTTTTTTTCATTGTAACACACCCTGAATCATTCCATTCTTTTCTTTGACACCTCAGGCGCAAAGAAAAGAATCAAAAGAAACGCCGAGAATGTTTCGCCTCTGCGGAGGCGACGAGGGCTGCTCGCCCTCGACCTCGGTCGCTTTTTGAATAAAGCGACGCAAAAACTTTTATCCTGTGAGAGTGGTCGGATTGGGTGGAGGTTGATCTAAATTATTTTGAGTGAATATTCCGTATGGTGAAACTTTTTCGTCGCGCCCGACAGGGTGCGACGCTTTTTTTGCGTCGGACATGCTATGATAGATGTATCAATTACGAAAGGATGCAAAAAAATGGGAAAAGCCACGTTTACTTATGAGGAAACAGGCTATTTTTTGCGTGTCAGACTCAAGGGCGACATCGATCATCACAGTGCCGTTGCCATTCGCAGCGGTGTGGACACGCTTTTATATAAGATCCGTCCCAGACGCCTATATCTCGATCTTTCCGGTGTGGATTTCATGGATTCCTCCGGCCTTGGCCTGATCATGGGGCGCTATGCTTTGATGAAGGAGATCGGGGGAGATGTGGTCGTGTGCGATCCCTGCGTGGGTGTAGAGCGCGTTATCAAGCTCGCGGGCATGGAAAGGGTGGTGCGCATCGAGCGCAGCGCATCGGCAAAGCAGGATACTGATCCAAGTGCGCCGGGCAGGGAAAAGCCTCGCGGACGCAGAGTCAGAAAGGAGGTGCTGAAATGAAGCAAAACAAATTCAACGCCAAGGTGATCAATAAATTGCAGATCAAGCTGCCCTCGCTTTCCGTGAATGAGGGAATGGCGCGTGCAGCGGCTGCGGCCTTTGTGTCACAGCTCGATCCTACCGCTACAGAGCTTGCAGATATCAAGTGCGCGGTGTCCGAGGCGGTGACAAATTGCATCGTGCATGGGTACCGCGACACGGTCGGCACAGTCCGCATGACAGTCAAGCTGTGCCAGGGGCGCATCGTGCGCATCGAGATCGTGGACAAGGGCTGCGGTATAGCCGACGTCAAGCAGGCGCGGCAGCCGCTGTTTACCACGGACGCGGCAGGAGAACGCAGCGGTATGGGCTTTACGGTTATGGAAAGCTTTACGGATGGCGTGCGCGTGTCCTCCAAGCCCGGGAAGGGAACGACCGTTACCATGGTCAAGGTGCTGTCCGAGCTGGATATTTCACCGTAAACTACATATTTTGATGCAGAGGTGATGGATATCGAACGTTCAGTAACGCAGGAACGCACCCAAAAGAACAGGGAGCTTTTGATTCTGGCCGGGCAAGGGGACGAGCAGGCCTTGGAACGGCTGGTGGTGGAAAATATGGCGCTTGTGCGCAGTGTTGCCGTCAAATTCAAGGACAGAGGAACCGAATACGAGGATCTGGTGCAGATCGGAACCATCGGCATGATCAAGGCCATACGCAGCTTTGAGGTGGAACGCGGAACTGCGTTTTCGACCTATGCCGTACCCTTGATCGTGGGGGAGATCCGCAAGCATTTGCGTGACGACGGCCCGATCAAGGTGGGCAGGGAATATAAGCGCATCGGGGCTTTGCTGCTGGGGGAGAGGAACAGGATGATCAGCGAAACGGGCAAGGAACCCACCATCGGAGAGCTGGCCGCGCGGTGCGGTGTTTCTGCCGAGGACGCGGCCATTTCGCTGGATGCCATCGCGCCCGTGTCGTCACTTTCGGAAACCGTGTTTGACGACGGCAGCCTGACGCTGGAGGGAACGCTGCCCGACCGCGACAGTGCGGATGAAACCGAACGCATGCTCGACAGCCTTGCGCTTTCTCAAGCCATCAGCCGCCTGGATCCCTTGTGGCGCAAGATCGTGCTGCTGCGGTATTGGCGAAATATGACGCAGCAGCAGGTCGCGTCGGCCTTGGGACTTTCGCAGGTCAAGGTGTCGCGTGAGGAGAAAAAGATCATGGAAAGGCTGCGCGAACTGCTCGGAGGCGCGTGAAATTGCGCAAAAAAGTAAAATAACAGTTAAAAAAACAACGAAAGATTACAATATTTCGAGAATATTCCTTTAGAAAGGGGACTTCAAAAGAACAACCGTAGGGGGCGTCGTCCTCGACGCCCCGGGCGGGTACAAACTAACTTTTCAACCGACAAATTAGTTTGTGCTTACCCGGGGCTTCGAGGACGTCGCCCCCTACGGTTGTTTAGACGTAAAATATAAAATAGATCAAATCCTCTCGATCCTGCCAACCTTGGCCTTTTCGTGGATCTCATATTTCTCGCTGTACTGCAGAAGGTCAATGTCGCAGCCCTCGCCCAGAGTTACGCATCTGCCCGAAACGCGGGGGCAAACAACGTATTCGATCTCGATCTCGTCGCCTTCGATCTCATTTCTAACAGTCAGCACGCCACTGCTGCGACGTCTGAAAAGCTTGTGGCTGTTGCGTCGCTCTACCAAAAGCTTGCTGCAGCCAATGCTGCCGATGCTGCTTTTTGCGTTCTGCTCAGTCTCGATTTCAATATCCTCTGCGTTGAGAAGTCCGTCGCAGCTGATACCGCCGTGAATGCGTGCTGTTTCGGCTTCAATATTCTGCTCGGCGTGAAGCGCACCTGCAACGTAAAGCTCTCCGCACTTGAGATTCCCCTCACAGCGCGATCCGCCCGCGAGCTTGATCTCGTGCGCCACGGTGACGTTTGCGCCGCAATGTACGGCCCCCGAAACGTAAAGAGAACCGCAAGTAACCTCCTTGTCAAAATGCGCGCTGCCCGAAATACGCACGTCGCCCCAGCATTCCAAGGCCTCACCGTGCGCAGAGCCGGAGACGTGAAGACTTGAACATTTCACTTGTCCTGCAAGCCTGCCGCTGCCGCTGATCTTGATGACGTCGTATTCACCTGCGGGAATATTTCCGCTGCCCGAAATTTTCATATCCATAATTGTTTCCTCCAAATTTTACTTGATCAGATGTGTCAGATCGACCACCGCGCCGTCACCCTTGTCAAGCGTGACGCCTTGCACGTCCGAAAGGGAAAAGGTGCGGTCTCCGTATACGGTTTTGACGGTCAGCACCGCCTCTTTTTTGGATGCCTGATTGAATTTACCTGCAAGCTCGTCAAGAGAGTGATCGTCCTTTTGACGCTGTATCAGCTCCACGCGCTCGCAGATCAACGCTTTTGGAAAAAAGGTTTCCTGTCCCGTGACCGTGGACTTTTTGATAAACCAGTCCTCGGGGATCAAGCCCTTGCGCTTCCATCGGTACAGCGCACCGTACGAGATGCCGTATCGCTCCAAAAGCTCCTTTTTTGATATAAGATCTTGTTCCATAACGCCTCCTTGTTCAGATGCGTAACAATGTTACGATGCTATTATAGCATAACAATGTTACGCTGTCAAGAGGGCAGCGCAAAAAAATGTAAAAACTTGAAAAAAGCCTTTCCGAGGGCTGCGAGATTGATGCTAAACAAAAAGCAGAAGTCTTTTTTGTGAAGACCTCTGCTTTCTTTTTATCTTGCTTTATCGCGAGGGTGCAAGCGTCCGTAACCGCTTTTTTTGTCAGATCTCGATATCCGCAAGGGTTGCTGCCATGACGGCCTTGATGGTGTGCATGCGGTTTTCTGCCTCGTCAAAGACCACGCTGGCGGGGCTTTCAAACACCTCGTCCGTGACCTCCATGGCATCTCTGCCGAATTTTTCGCCCATTTCACGGCCGACCGTGGTGTTCATGTCGTGATAAGAGGGCAGGCAATGCATAAAGATGGTATCCTTGCCCGTCATCTGCATGACCTTTGCATTGACCTGATAGGGTGCAAGATCCGCGATTCTCTCTGCCCAGACCTCCACAGGCTCGCCCATGGATACCCAAACGTCGGTGTAGATGACGTCCGCGCCCTTGACGGCGGTCTGTACGTCCTCTGTAAAGCTGAGTGTTGCGCCGGTTTGTGCCGCGATGGCCTGACATTGATCGATCAGCGCCTGATCCGGGAAATACTTTTTGGGCGCGCAAGCCACGAAATCAAGTCCCATTTTGGCGCAGCCGACCATGAGTGAGTTGCCCATGTTGTATCTTGCATCGCCCATGTAGACCAGCTTGACACCCGAAAGTTTCCCCAGATGCTCACGGACGGTCAGAAAGTCTGCTAAGATCTGCGTGGGGTGGAATTCGTTGGTCAGGCCGTTCCAAACAGGCACGCCTGCGTGCTTGGCCAGCTGCTCCACAAGCTCCTGGCCGTAGCCGCGGTATTCAATGCCGTCGTACATGCGGCCGAGCACGCGTGCGGTGTCCGCAATGCTTTCCTTTTTGCCGATCTGCGAGCCCGTAGGCTCCAGATAGGTCACGTGCGCACCGAGATCGTGCGCGGCAACCTCAAAGCTGCAGCGCGTGCGCGTGCTGGTCTTTTCAAAGATCAGCGCGATATTTTTATCTGCACAAAGCTTGTGCGCAATACCTGCCTTCTTTTTTGCCTTGAGCTCGGCTGCAAAATCGATCAGCGCACCGATCTCGGCAGGGGAGAAGTCCAGGAGCTTGAGAAAATGCTTTTGATAAAATCTCATATCATACCTCATCTTCGCTGCATACCGCGACAATGACATCCAGCGCACGCGCCAGCACGTCCTGCTCAATGTTCAAGGGGGGCAGCAAGCGAACCTTATCCTTGGCTTTGATGACCAGCACGCCGCGCTCACGGCAGGCGGCGATCACCGCGTTTGTGTCTTTTTTTGTACGGAACCCGATCATCAGGCCCAGTCCCGAAAGGTCGTAAATGCCGTTGCAAGCGCCAAGCGTGCGACGCGTATAGTCGGCTTTTTCTCTGACAGATTGCAAAAATGGCTCATCCAGGCGCGAAAGCACGTGCAAAGCGCCTGCGCAGCATACGGGATTGCCGCCGAATGTAGAGCCGTGCGAGGAGGGTGTCAGCGTATCCTTGACCTTCTCTCCAAGCAGCGTTGCTCCCAGGGGCAGACCGCCTGCAAGTCCCTTTGCGGTAGAAAGGATATCGGGGGTAAAGCCGTATTGCATATAAGCGTAAAGCGTGCCTGTTCTGCCGTTCCCGGTTTGCACCTCATCGGCAATCACGAGAATATCGTTTTGCGCTGCAAGAGAAGCAAGATAGGTCACGTAATCCTTGTCAAGAGGGCAAACACCGCCCTCGCCCTGTACAGGCTCGATCATAATGGCGGCAAGCTTGTGTGTCTTGACGGCTGCAGCAAGCGCGTCCTTATCGTTGACAGGCAGGTATACAAAGCCCTCGGTCAGCGGCAGAAAATCCTTGTGAAAGACCTCTTGTCCGGTAGCTGCCAGCGTGGTCAGCGTTCTGCCGTGGAAGCTGCCCTGCAGCGTGGCAATCGTAAAGTGATCCGCGCCCTTATGCTCGGCTGCGTATTTGCGTGCGACCTTGATGGCGCATTCGTTTGCCTCCGCTCCCGAGTTGGAAAAGAACACCTTTTTCATGCCCGTGCGCAAGCAAAGCTGCTCGGCAAGCGCAGCGCAGGGATCGGTATAATACAGGTTGGAGGTGTGCTGCAGCGTGCAAAGCTGCTCGGTCACGGCATTGATCCAGCCCCGATCGCAATACCCCAGCGTGTTGACTGCGATGCCGCTGCCCAGATCAATGTAGCATTTGCCGTTTTCATCATATGCGTAAGCGCCTTGGCCGCGCACGATATTCAAGGGAAAGCGTGCGTAGGTGTTGGCGACGTAATTGCTGTCAAGCTGTTTTGTGTTGCTTAAATTCATGACTGTTCTCCCATTACCATAGTGCCTGCGCCCTCATCCGTCAAAAGCTCCATGAGGATGGCGTGAGGGATTCTGCCGTCCATGATGGTCACGTCCTTGACGCCTGCGCGGATGGCTTCAATGCAGCAATCCACCTTGGGGATCATACCGCCCGATATCACGCCCTCCTCGTACAGCTTGTGTGCCTCGCTGACACTCAGATGGGGGATCAGGCTTGCGGGATCGTCCTTGTCGCGCAGGATGCCCGCAACGTCAGTCATCATGATCAGTCTGGCAGCGCCCAGCGCGCCTGCAATATAGGCAGCGGCCGTGTCACCGTTGATGTTGTAAACGTTGCCTTGGTGATCGCTTGCAACCGTGGAAATGACGGGAATATAATTTTTTTCCAAAAGGTCGGTGATGGGCTGCGTGCGGATCTTGGTGATCTCACCCACAAAGCCCAGGCGTTCATCCTTGATTCTTGCCTCGATAATGCCGCCGTCCATGCCCGAAAGGCCGACAGCGTGTCCACCCTTCATTTGCAAGAGCGTGACAAGGCTCTTGTTGACCTTGCCTGCCAATACCATCTGCACAATATCCACCGTTTCCTTGTCGGTGACGCGCAGCCCGTCCACGAATTCGGGCTTTTTGCCCAGCTTTTTCATCATATCGCTGATCTCGGGGCCGCCGCCGTGTACCAGCACGACCTTGACACCGATCAGCCACAAAAGTGCCACGTCCTCCATGACCTGCTGCTTGAGCGTTTCGGGGATCATGGCGTTCCCACCGTATTTGACCACAACGATCTCACCGTTATAGCGCTTGATATAAGGCAGGGCAGCGGTCAGCACGTGTGCGCGCTGCGCATTGGAAAATTGAAGCTCGTTTATCATGTTCTGTAGTCTCCGTTGATCTTGACGTAGTCGTATGTCAGGTCGCAGCCCCACGCGGTGGCCGACTCGGTGCCGTCGTGCAGGTCAATGAGAATGTTGATCTCATCACAAAGCAGGATCTCCTTGGCCTTTGGCTCGGAGAAATCCACGCCTGCACCGTTTTGGCAGACAAGCACCGTACCCGCAGCCGAGGCAAACGAAACCTCGATCTTGTTCACGTCGACGGGTACGCCCGCGTAGCCGATTGCGCACAGTACGCGTCCCCAGTTGGCGTCCGCGCCGAACATGGCGGCCTTGGTCAGGGAAGAGCAGATGACGCTCTTGGCGCAGGCCTTGGCGATCGGCAGAGAGGGCGCACCGCTCACGGTGCATTCCAAAAGCTTGGTCGCGCCCTCACCGTCCGCTGCAATGCAGCGGCAGAGGTACACGCAGACTGTATTGAGTGCCTTCATAAAGGCTTCAAAATCATCGCCCTCGCTCTCGATCACGGGATTCTCTGCCATGCCGTTTGCCAGAATGGCGACCATGTCGTTGGTGGAGGTGTCACCGTCCACGCTGACCATGTTGAAGGTCGCCTGAATATCGGTCGAAAGTGCCTTTTGCAGCATTGCGGGGGAAATGGCGCAGTCTGTTGTCAGAAAAACCAGCATGGTGGCCATGTTGGGATGGATCATGCCCGATCCCTTGGCAATGCCGCCCAGCGTGCAGGTCTTGCCGCCTGCGACAAAGGTCACGGCACATTCCTTTTTCTTGGTGTCGGTGGTCATAATGCCCTCGGCTGCCGCGTCGCTGCCATCTTGGGAGAGAGAAGAGATGAGCGCGGGGATGCCGTTTTGAATGGGTGTGACGTCCAGAGGCTGACCGATCACACCGGTAGATGCCACCACCACGTCCGTACAGGGGATGTGCAGCGCGTCGGCAAGAGCCGCGCAGGTCCTTTTTGCAACAAGCGTACCGTCTGCGTTGCAGGTGTTGGCGTTGCCGCTGTTGCAGATCACGGCCTGCGCGTAGCCGTCCGCGATGTTCTGCTTGGTCACGCCCAGCGGAGCGCCCTTGACCAGGTTGGTGGTATATACAGCTGCGCAAGAGGCGCGCTTTTGGCTATAGATGAGTGCAAGATCCTTTTTAGAGCGGTTTTTACGAATACCGCAATGTACGCCGGAGGCGAGAAATCCTTTTGCGGCACAAATGCCGCCGCTTACAAATTCCATGGTTATGATTCTCCGTTATGCCGTTATATTTTTTATAGTGAAAGTCCCGTGGTGGGATCCAGTCCCAGCACCACGTTCATGCATTGAAGGGCTGCGCCCGAGGCACCCTTGCCCAGATTGTCGTAGCGGGCGATGAGCAAAAGCCTGTCGTCGTTGCCCGCAACCGAGATCTGCATGCTGTCCTTACCGCCAAGTGCCAGCGCGGACAAAAATCCGTTTTCGTCGGGGGCATCCGCAAAGCTGACGATGGGGCCTTGATATTTTTTGCGGTACAGCTCCTTGATACCGCTTGCGTCATAGGCGTTTTGCAGATAAGAGCCGAACAGCGGTACCGTGACCTCCATGCCGGAATAAAAATCACCGACGATGGGGCAGAACACGGGGGACGCGGCGATGCCCGTAACGGCTTTCATCTCGGGCAGGTGCTTGTGTGTTTGCGCAAGGCCGTACTGTCTGGGTGCGCTAAGCAAGGGATCACGGTCGGGATTCTGATAGTCCGCGATCATGCTCTTGCCGCCGCCGCTGTAGCCTGTCAGAGAAAAGCAGGTAAGAGGCGTGTCGGGAGCAATGGCACCCGCCTCGATCAAGGGGTAGATCAGCGCGATAAAGCCGCCTGCATGGCATCCGGGAACGGCAATTCTTTTGGAAGATTCTATCTTGCTTTTGTGTTGCGCGGAAAGCTCGGGAAAGCCGTACGCCCAGTCGGGGTGCGTGCGGTGCGCGGTCGAGGTGTCAATGATCACGGTGTCGGGATTCTCCACAAGCGAGACAGACTCTCGTGCAGCCGCATCGGGCAGGCACAGAAAGGCGATGTCCGCTTTGTTGAGCGCCTCTTTTCTGCAGGCGGGATCCTTGCGTTGCTCGTCGTCCAGCAAGAGCAGGGAAACGTCGCTTCGCTCGCTCAGTCTTTGGTAAATGCGCAGCCCTGTTGTGCCGGCTTTACCGTCGATAAATACTGTTTTGATCATAGGGGTAGCTCCAAAATAAAAATATGAATAAATATTACCACAAAATTTCGGAATATGCAATAGATTTTGCGAAATTTCCGAAAATAATTTATAAATATGCATAAATCATGCATAAACCGCGTAAATATACACCGTTATGCAAAAAAATAGGATGCCGTACTTCACATACGGCATCCGTTTGGGTTGTCGCTTGGGGATGAAGGGCTTAATTTTCGTCGGCAATGATGACGATCTCGCAGTCGTCCTGTCCGTTCATACACTTTTCAAAAGCTTCCTCATCATCCCATTCGAGAATGAGCTGCTGCTTGGCCTTCTTTTTCTTGATGACCTTGACCAGTACAACGATTCCGGCTGCAACAACGGCAGCAACACCCAGGGAAATCAGTACGATCTTCCAAACGTTATTGTTGTTCTTTTGTTCCATGTATGTAACCTCCATAAAAAGTTTTCCATTCATAGTATACAACAAAACCGTATGAAAATCAAGTACTTTTTGCTCGATTTTTGCCGAAATTCTGCTTTTGACACGCAAAATTTTCATTTGCTTCACATTTTGCTGTCATCATTTGGAGCAGCGCGCAAAAAAATTCAAAAAAATGCAAAAAAAGTGTGACAGAACACAAGGAATGTGCTATAATGATTAGCAGCGAAAATGAAAGGAGAGCGGTGTATGACCTACCGTGAGATCTGTGACGTGCTGCATGGGGCGGGGATTGAGAGTGCCAAGACCGATGCAGGCTTGCTTTTGGAGCATTTTTGCGGTGTGAGTGCATCGCAGCTGCCGTTTCGCAAAAATGAGGATTTTGACAGCGAGGCACTTGCGCAAGCGGTTGCGCGCAGAGCTTGCCGTGAGCCGTTGCAGTATGTGCTTGGCGAGTGGGAGTTTTTCGGCATGCCCTTTGTTGTGTGTCCCGATTGCCTGATCCCGAGAGCGGATACTGAGGCACTGGTCGAGAAGGCCATTTCGCTTTTGCCAAAGGGGGCGCGTTTTGCCGATTTCTGCACGGGCAGCGGCTGTATTGGCGCAGCGGTGCTTGCGCACCGACCGGATACGACCGCGGTGCTTGTGGACAAATTCGAAAGCACGCTGTCGATCGCGCGGCAGAATTGCATCAAAAACGGTGTGCAGGATCGTGCGGATTGGATGCTTTGCGATCTTTTGCAGCCGCTTTCAGACGTTTTTGTGCCAAAATTTGACGTGATCCTGTCCAATCCGCCGTATATTCCCACAGAAGCAGTCAAGGCCTTAGCCCCCGAGCTTGCACATGAGCCGCAGGCAGCCCTGGACGGTGGTGAGGACGGTATGATCTTTTACCGCCGGTTTTTAGAGCAGACCGATATGGTGCTGCGGGACGGCGGCTTCTGGCTTTTTGAGATCGGGTATGACCAAAAGGATGCCATATCCGCGCTTGCTGCAGAGATGGGCTTTGCCTGTGAGGTGACGCACGACCTTGGCGGAAATCCCCGAGTGGCGTACGTTTACAGACCGAAAAATGAAGATTTGACGTAAAGGAGATATACATTTTGAACATTGTGGTTTTGATGGGAGGACTTTCTCCCGAAAGAGACGTTTCGCTGACATCCGGCTCCCTGATCGCCAACGCGCTGATCAGAAAGGGGCATCGCGTCTGCCTCCTGGACGTATATCTGGGCATGCAGCTGAGCCAAAAGGGGATGGAGGAATGCTTTGTGACAGAGCCTTATCCCGCGTACAGCGTCAGCGAGCAGGTGCCCGATCTGGAGGCGCTCAAGGCAGCAAGCGGAAACGGAGAGGCCAAGATCGGGGCTAACGTCATCCCGCTTTGCAAATATGCCGACGTGGTGTTTATGGCACTGCACGGAGATATGGGAGAGAACGGCCAACTGCAGGCAACGCTGGATGCGTTCGGCATCCGCTATACGGGCTCGGGCTACGTTGGCAGCCTGCTTGCCATGGATAAGGATCTTTCCAAGAAAATTCTGGTAGGTGCAGGCGTTCCCACACCCGAGTGGATCATGGTCGATCCTGCGCAGGGCATTTCCGAGGCGGCTTTTGCGCGCATCGGCTATCCTTGCGTGGTCAAGCCCTGCTCGGGCGGCTCCAGCGTGGGTGTTTCCATGGTGGAAAACGCGGCCGAGCTGGCAGACGCCATGGCTGCTGCCGCTAAATATGAAAGATACGTGCTGGTGGAAAAAAGGATCGTCGGACGCGAGCTGACCGTGGGGATCTTAGCAGGCGAGGTATTGCCCGCCATCGAGATCATTCCCAAGCAGGGCTTTTACGACTACACCAATAAATATCAAGGCGGCATGACCGAGGAGATCTGTCCCGCACAGATCGATGAGGACACGCGCGTGCTGGTCGGAGAGCTGACGAGACGCGCATTTGAGGCGCTTCGCCTTGGCGGCTATGCACGCTTTGACTGGATGCTGGATGCGAACGGCGGGCTTTGGTGTCTGGAGGCAAATACGCTGCCGGGCATGACACCCACAAGCCTGTTGCCGCAAATGGCTGCCGAGATCGGTCTTGACTACGACTCCTTGTGTGAGCGGCTGGTGCAGCTGGCCTGACAGATCAAAGATTTGCCCCCTCTGCGCATTTTGAGTGCGCAGAGGGTGGCTTTTTTTTCGGCAAACTGCCCGATTCCGCAAAAAACGATTTGTGAAAAACGCAGAAAAGTTCGGTAAAGTGATAAATCGTGAAAAAAACTCTCGCAATCACGCGCGAGATATGATATAATGTTATACGTATGAGTGTACCCCAATTCATATTTTGGAGAAAGCTATTATGAAAATCAGAATTTTTGGTATGTTACTGGCGGCTCTTACGTTGATCGGTGCGCTCGCATCCTGCGCATCCGGCCCGTCCGAGCAGGAGGAGCAATCCACGGCTGTGGAATATGAGAATCAGTATCAAGAGGCGCTGTCCAAGCTCTCTGTGGATATGAATGAAGAAGACTTCGTGGTGCTTGGACGCGGTGACGCGGGCAGCTCGGTTTCCGAGATCCGACAGGAGGAGGTCAGCTCCGAGCCGCTGGAAAATGCGGTCTACAACCGTAACCGCAATCTCTCTGAGCTGTGTAAGCTCAACTACATAGCCAAGCTTTCGCCCTCCGACGGTCTGGCTGATCTGATCTCCAACGATATTAAGGCGGGTGCGTGTGAGTATGCCATTGCTTTCCCCGACATGCGCGTGGCAGGCACCATGGCTACCAAGAGCATGCTCAAGGATTTCAACGATCTGACATACATCAATCTTGACGCAGAGTGGTGGGATGAGGGAACTGCATCCATGAGCGTGGTGGGCAGAACCCTTTGGATGAACAGCGATATCAACTATATGGCGCACGATGTCACTTTTCTGACGCTGTTTTCCAAGGTCATGGCCGAGGAGCAGGGACTTGATGATCTGTACGAAACGGTCAATAACGGAGACTGGACGATCGATCTGCTCTCCACGTACGCAAAGAAGGTCTCCTCGGATCTGGACGGGAACGGCAAATACGATGAAAGCGATGCCTACGGTCTGATCGGCACGTCTACGCTGGGATACGCCATGTTTTACGGCTCCGAGATGAGATACGTTGCATGTGACGAAGATGGCGAGCCTTATCTTGCCATGACCGAGACCGACCTGCTCAAGGCATCGGATCTGCTTGACAAGGTGCTGGATCTGCTTTATACAGGTCACAGCTCTTATATCGTAGCACCCGGTAAGGAAAAGAACGCGATGAACATGTTCATCAATAACCAGGGCTTGTTCTATTTCGAATGCGCAAGCTATATCGGCGGACTTCGCAATATGTCGGATGATTTCGGCGTGCTGCCGCTGCCCAAATACGACAAGAATCAGGTCAAGTACGCAACCTACGTAAACCCGGTCGCTTCCACCATGGTTATTCCCGTAGGCCCCAAGAATTACGATGACCTGGGCAAGGTGATCGAGAGTATGGCGATCCTGTCGGCTGAATCGGTGATCCCCACCTATTATGAGCTGGTGCTCAAGCGCAAGACCATCCGTGACGAGGAATCGGCACAGATGCTGGATATCATTTTCTCCAACCGCATCTACGACCTTTCCTGCTTCTATGAAAGGATCGGACTGATGCATACCTTCCAGGAGGCCATCAACGGCAGAACCAATAATTTCTCCTCCAATTATCAGTCCAGATTGAAAAAGGCAGAGAAGGAGATCGGGCATATCGTCAATAAGATCGAGGATATGGAATAAAACGCAATAAAAATTTAAATAAACAAAACAAACGGAGGCTTTTATGAAACTCAAATTGATGAGTGCTGCATTGGCAGTACTGATGCTGCTGGCCTGCTTTGCAGGCTGTGTGGATGCCGAGGATCCGAGCGAAGACGCATCGGATACCACCGAGATTGAGGTTGATGAATACCAGGCAGCGCTGGATGCGATCGATGTGGATCTTGGCGGCAATGATTTTGCGGTCGTTTGCCGAAACGACGCCGGTAACGCGCAGAACGAAATGATGCGCGAGGAAACCAGCTCTGATCCCTTGGAGCAGGCGGTTTACACCAGAAACCTGCTGCTGGAGGAAAAGTGTAAGATCAATTACATCGTATCTCCCGTAGGCACGGCGGACGTTATTACGGTCATTGCCAACGACATCAAGGGCGGCTCCGGTGAGTACAGCGTGGCTATGCCCAATATGATGGGTGCGGGTACGATGGCAACGCGCGGACATCTGCGTGATTTCAACGATTTACCCTATATCGATCTGGATGCCGAATGGTGGGATCAGGGAACTGCTTCCATGAGCATTGGCGGCCAGGTATTCTGGATGAACAGTGACATCAACTTCTTGGCGCACGACGTGACCTTCCTGATCCTGTTCTCCAAGATCCTTGCCGAGAAGGAAGGACTTGACAATCTGTACGAAACGGTTGAAAACCAGGAATGGACACTCGACGTGTTCAGCTCTTACGTGGAAAAGGTTTCTCACGATGCAAACGGTGACGGTAAGTTTGACAACAACGATACCTATGGCCTGATCGGTACATCTGCCATGGGCTCGACCATGTTCTATGCTTCCGGCTTGAAGTATATTGAGTGTCCCGTGGATGACGATCCCTATCTGTGCATGACAGAGTCGGATCTGCTCAAGGCAACCGATCTTTTGGATAAGGTGCTGGATATCTTCTACTCCGGCAACTCTACCTATATCGTAAAGGCCGGTGACGAGGCTATTGCAAAGGGCATGTTTGCAGCCAACCAGGGACTGTTCTACAGCGAGGTTGCAAGCTATATCGTCAACCTGAAGGATATGTCGGACGATTTCGGCGTTCTGCCCGTTCCGAAGTATGATCAGACACAGGAAAATTACCAGACCTGGGTACACGGCATTTCCTCCACCATGGTGGTTCCCGTCGGTCCTCAGAATCCCGAGGACGTCAGCAAGGTGCTGGAGTGCATGGCAATTCTGTCCGGTAAGCACGTCATCCCCACCTACTACGAGCTGGTTCTGAAGCGTAAGACCGTACGTGACGAGGAGTCCGCAGGCATGCTGGATATCATTTTCTCCAACCGTACTTACGACCTTGTAAATTATTACAGCGAGCTTGGCCTGGCAGGCACCTTCCAGGGGGCTGTTACCAGAGGCACAAATTCCTTCTCGTCCTCCTACAACAAGAGTGCCAGCAAGGCAGGAAAGAAGCTGACAAACCTGATCAAGCAATTTAACGAATAAGAAAAATGAAAAAGTATCTGCTTCCAAAAGGCGGAACGTTTTATAAGGCAAATCTGCATTGCCATACTGTCTGCTCGGACGGAAGATATTCGCCCGAGCAGATCAAGGAAAAATACGTAGCCGAGGGCTATGCGGTCGTGGCGTTTTCGGATCATAACTGCTTGTTGCCTCATCCCGAGCTGCGTTCGCCCGATTTTGTTCCGCTGACTGCCATTGAAATTGATTTTAACGCACCCACACAGCCCTGGAGTCATGCGGGAGTTTATCATCTGAATTATTTTTCTCCCGATCCCGACAGATCCGAGTTTTTACCGTTCGAGCGTATTTACGATGCGGATGTGATCAGCGATCTCAATCTGCGCGCGCGTGCCGAGGGCTTCCTGGTGCAATATAATCATCCCAGATGGTCATTCCAGAGCGCATCGGATTTTTTGCCGCTCAAGGGGCTTTGGGGCTTTGAGGTGTATAATACCGGCTGCGAGATTGAAATGTTCAACGGCTGGGGAGATTATGAATTCGAGCTTTGCTGCCGCGCAGGCATGCACGTTGTGCCAACGGCAACCGATGATAACCACAACGTTGCCATGGACGAATCTTCACCGTATAACGATTCGTTTGGCGGCTGGAGCATGATCAAAGCAGAGGCCTTGACCTATACCGATATTTTCAATGCTATGAAAAGGGGCGATATGTACGCCACCACGGGGCCCGAGATATGCGAGCTGTGGGTGGAGGACGGCGTTATGCACGTGGTCACGTCGCCTGTGTGCGGCATTTCATTTTTGACAAGCGGACGGGAAACGTCCACCAAGCGCGTACACGGCGATGTTTTGACCGAGCATAGCTTCGAAATCCCACAGCACGTGAAGTTTGTGCGCGTTGAGCTGCATGACAGCAAGGGCGGACGTGCCTTCTCGCGTCCTTACGACATTTTGGAGCTGTTTTGATTTGATTTAAGGAGATACTATGGATTTTTGGTGCAAATCATCCGCCGAGCGCGTATACAAGCATACGCGCAAACAAAAGGCAGACTGCGCAACGCTTTTGTTGCACAGCGGTAAGAACATGTATGTCAGCGCACAGCTTTTGCTGCGTGAGGTCGAGGACGGCTTTGACGTGACCGACGTGGTCGTGTCGGGTGTTCCCGCAGGCGTGAGTGCCGAGGTATGCGTACAGGATTATGCCGTCTTTAACGACGGTCTGCCTTATCCAGATATTCAAAGACCGGGCAAGAGTGTCCATGTTCCATCCAATACCACGCAGGGGCTTTGGCTGCACCTGTGGGTGTCCAAGGAGGCGGAGCAGGGCAGCAGCACCGTTTCTTGTACGGTCAAAACCTTGCGCGGTGACTTCACCGCACGAATCAACCTGCGCATCTATCCGGTCATCATCCCCGAGGCTGCCGAGTCTGCTTTCGGTCATGAATATTTCTTTTGCGCAACAGGCTTTTTCCCTCCCAAGGGACAGCCGTGGAGACCTCCCGTGACACCCTTTTACGACACTTACCGATACAGTGACGAATGGTGGGAGCTGATGGCAAATTACGCACGCGCCATGAAGGTGCTGCGTGTCAACAGTCTGAACCTGACGCCTATTGATTTCCTGATCGATGCAGGATCCAAGCGCATTTCCGAGACCGAGTGGCACTTGGACTTTACGCTGCTGGATCAGTTTATCGAGCTGTTTTTGCGCGAAGGTAGTTTTAAGTATCTGACGCTGTCCGCTCCCGTCAGCTCGGTCTGGGGCAAGACCATTCTTGGCTGCGGCGATCACGGCGATATCGTTTGGTATGAGATCGGTAAGCCGGAGGCGGAGCATTGGGCAAGAGCGTACTGGGGCGGTATATACAACCACTTCAAGGAAAAGGGCTGGCTTTCCATGCTCAATCTGAGATTGCAGGATGAGCCGCATACCACCGAATATTGGTACTGGGCAAGAGAGATTGCCGAGCAGGTCTGTCCCGGCATTGATTGCGGTGAGCCGCTGGATACGCACGAGATCGCGCTGCAGCTGGCAGGCAAGTGCAACCAGTACGTGCCAAGACTTGAGGTGTACGCGTCCGATCCCTTCTTCTACCGCGAAAGACAGAAGGCAGGGGACACGGTGTGGTGCTACAGCTGCTGTTTCCCCGAAGAAAACTGGTGGCTCAACAAGTTTATCGATCTGCCGCATTCCTACAGCCGCATGATCAAATGGGCGTGCTATTCGCAGGGCATTACGGGATTTTTGCATTGGGGCTTCAACCATTGGGGCGAGAGAACCATTTACGGTATCCAACCCAATGCCAGATACAAGGGGGATGGCTATATCGTCTATCCCGATATTGAGAATTTTGACGTATTGCATTCCAACAGAGGCGTTGCAACGCGCGAGGGACTTTACGATTGGGAGCTGCTTTACATGCTGGGACAAAAGGATCCCGCAGCAGCGCTGGCGATATCCCGATCGGTTGCCCGCACGTTTGAGGACTTTACGGATGACGCCGCCGTGATCGATGCGGCACGCGCTCGTCTGCTGGAAGCTGTTTGTGAGTAAGATCTGGAGGTTGTTTATGAAAAAACGTTGGATCGCATTGATCTCTGCTGCCGTGATTCTGGTACAGGGCGCGCTGGCACTTGTTACAAGCGCTACGGGCGTGCTGTTTATCGTTTCGGTAATCAACGCAGTAAATTGATCTGCATAAAGGGGGTGGCAGCGCGGCTGTCACCCCATTTCCACGTAAGGAGTTTGGAATTATGAAAGAAATGAGAAAGGGAAGGTTCTATTTCGCGCTTGTGCTGTTTGGCCTGCTTGGCCAGATCGCGTGGGTGGTTGAGAATATGTACCTGAACGTCTTTATTTATAAAATGTTTGCCGCCTCTCCGGGGGACATTCGCCTGATGGTGAGTGCATCGGCCATCGCGGCCACGCTGACCACCGTGTTTATGGGCGCGCTTTCGGATAAGATCGGCAAGCGTCGACTGTTCATCGCGGGCGGCTACGTGCTGTGGGGGATTTCGATCCTGGCATTTGCCGTGGTGCGATTGGACGTGATCAGTGCCATCGTCCCCATGACCGTATCGGCCGCTGCCGTGGGCGTTTCGCTGACCGTGGTGCTGGATTGCATCATGACCTTTTTCGGATCAACGGCAAATGATGCAGCGTTCAATGCGTGGCTGACCGACAGTACCACCGAGAAAAACCGCGGCGCTGCCGAGGGACTCAATGCCATGATGCCGCTGATCGCCATTCTGTTCGTGTTTGGCGGTATGATGCTGATGCCTGCAAGCATTTCGCAGGATATGCCGCTTTACTGGACGATCATGTTCTGCATCATCGGCGGTATTGTGCTGATTGCAGGTGTGCTGGGCTTTTTCCTGATCCGCGATCCCGCAATCAAGCCCTCGTCGGACGGGTATTTTTCCACCGTGTTTTACGGCTTCCGCCCGTCTACGGTTAAGCAGAACGCGGGACTTTACTTGCATCTTGCCGTGTTCGTGCTGTTCAATATCGCCATTCAGATCTTCATGCCCTATCTCATCATCTATTACGAGATCTCGCTGGGCATGGCGGATTACGTGCTGGTCATGGCACCTGCCATTATCCTTGCATCGGTTGCCACCGCGCTGTGGGGCAGGGTATATGACAAAAAGGGATTTAAGCTGACAGGCATCCTTGCCATGCTCTGGATGTGCGCGGGCTTTGTCATGCTGTTTTTCTTCCGCGCCAAGCTGCTTGTCTTTATTGGCTCGCTGCTGATGATGTGCGGCTACCTTTGCGGTGCAGCCGTGTTCGGGGCAAAGATCCGCGACCTGACGCCTGTGGGTAAGGCGGGCAGATTGCAGGGTGTGCGCATTTTTGCACAGGTGCTTCTGCCGGGTGTGATCGGGCCTTGGATCGGTGAGCTGGTGCTCTCAAACGCGGAAACAATCGTTAATGGCGACGGCACCGAATCCTTCGTGCCAAATGCAAATATCTTCCTGGCTGCGTTGGTCGTGGCTGTGATCGTGCTGATTCTGATCATTCTGATCAAGGACAAAAAGAAGCCAAATCTGCAAGAGCTGCACACGCCCTTTGAGGACGACGAGCACGCATGGGAAAAGCACTATCCCAGACCTTCCATGCGCCGCGAGTGCTGGCAGAGCCTTTGCGGCGAATGGGAGCTTTCGGTCCAGTCAAAAAAGGGAATTGAGCCTGTTGGCAAGATCCGTGTGCCGTTCCCGCCCGAAAGCAGGCTTTCGGGCATCGAGCGTGCGCTTGGTAAGGGCGAGGAATGGCTGTATGAGCGCGAATTTGACTTGCAAAAGAAGCCGAACAGCCGCGTGCTTTTGCACTTTGGTGCGGTGGATCAGGTTTGCACCGTAATCGTCAACGGCGAAAGAATAAGCTGTCATAAGGGCGGATATCTGCCTTTTGACGTAGATATCACCGCATTTGTCAGAAACGGAAAAAACCGCCTTGCCGTGAAAGTGTCCGACACGCTTGATCATGACCTTGGCTGGGGCAAGCAGAGAGTGGATCGCGGCGGCATGTGGTATACTCCCGTCAGCGGTATCTGGCAGCCCGTATGGCTGGAGCAGGTGCCGGAAAATTATATTGAATCCATCAAAATTGATACCACGACCGAAAAAATGACGCTGCACGTCAAGGGTGGTGATGCATTCAAGGAACTGACCGTGCATACCCCCGAGGGGACCGAGGTGGTCAGCTTTACGGGGGACACGGTGGAATTTGCACCGTTCAATCCCGTGCATTGGACACCAGAAAGTCCTTATCTCTATGAATTTACGCTGACTGCGGGCGAGGATAGGATTCATTCCTACTTTGCGCTGCGCACGGTTTCGGTGGAGAGTGTGGGCGGTACGCCCCGTATGTGTCTGAACGGCAAGCCGTATTTCTTCCACGGACTTCTCGATCAGGGCTATTTCCCGGACGGCATTTATCTGCCCGGCAGTCCCGAGGGCTACGAAAACGACATTCTGACCGCCAAGAAAATGGGCTTTAACATGCTGCGCAAGCATATCAAGATCGAGCCGCAGGTGTTCTATTACCTGTGCGATAAGCTGGGCATGGTCGTATTCCAGGACATGGTCAACAGCGGTGATTACAGCTTTCTTTTAGACACCGCGCTGCCCACGGTAGGATTTAAGCGTGGGATTTCGCACAAGGCAAGCGAACGCCGCAAGCGCGCCTTCCTTGCAGACAGCGAGCGGACGGTCGAGCTGCTTTATAATCACCCCTCGGTGTGCTATTACACCATCTTCAATGAGGGCTGGGGGCAGTTTGAGGCGGATAAGACCTACGACGCACTCAAGCCGCTTGATCCGTCGCGCATCTGGGATACCACCTCGGGCTGGTTCTGGGGCAAAAAGAGCGACGTGCAGAGTGAGCACATCTATTTCAAAAAGATCAATATCAAGCCGTGGGGCGATCGCCCCGTGGTGCTGTCCGAGTTTGGCGGCTATGCCTGCCGCGTAGAGGGGCATATCTTCAACCCCGAGAAGTCCTACGGCTACGGCGGCTG
>JAZUSJ010000039.1:0-5850 GCA_045606685.1 Eubacteriales bacterium | reverse complement strand
ATCTGCATATGCTTGAGGACGTGCTTGGCTGGATCGTGGTGCTGATCGGTGCTGTGGTCATGCGCTTTACTAATCTCCATTGGCTGGATCCCCTGCTCTCGATCGGCGTGGCGGTCTATATTCTGATCCATGCCTGCAAAGCACTCGGGCAGATCCTTTCCCTGCTTTTGCACAAGGTTCCGAGTGGCGTTTCGGTCAGGGAAATTACTGCGCACGTACAAGAGGTCCCCGGTGTACTTGGCGTGCATCACGTACACGTACACTCCTTGGACGGTGTGACATGCACGGCATCCATGCACGTGGTCACCGACGCGGAGTCTGCGCACATCAAGCAACTGATCAGGCAAGAGCTTTGTGAGCACGGGATCGCACACGTCACACTGGAATTGGAGCACTCGGACGAGATCTGCTGCATGCAGGAATGCGGAATTCATGAGAGCGCCAAACTGAGGCATGCGCATCATCACCATCATCATTAAAAGCAACAGTTGGATCCCCGCTGTCGCTTCGCGCCATCTCCCCAAGGGGAGAAAGGGATTAGTTGCCCTATGGAAAGGATGGCTTGAAAGGGTCCAGAGCGGTTTTATGGGAACCTCATCCACCGCAACCGCGTCGAGCCTTTCGCGGATGATCCGCGAAATTCTCTTCCGCTGCGGTTCCCCTTCCCCAGCGGGGCAAGGCTTTTTTCGCGCATCCTCGCCTTTTGTTTATCCGTTTGGATGAGAGTTTTGTTCGCTATCCGTCTTGTTACGCCATATGACAAAGGGCAACTATGACAAGCCTTGCCCCGCTGGGGAAGGGGGACCGCAGCGGAGCGAAATTCATCGAGGTACGAGATGAATTGAGTGACGCGGTAGCGGTGGATGAGGTTCCCATAAAACCGCTCAAAGCCCTCTTAAATTGTCTATCCCATAGGACAGCAGAAGCCTTTCTCCCCTTGGGGAGGTGTCGCGAAGCGACGGAGGGGGACATGTTGTCAATCTTTCATGCCTGTTTTTTCTAAAAATAGCAGGAATCTGCTCATGTCAGAGCAAACTCCTGCTGTTTTTTTCACTCAGTTCACAGTCCAATTGACATTTCAACGACGTCTTGGAACAATGTCCGAGATCCCGCCTGTTTTTTTATAGTGGACGATCAAAAAGGCGATCAGTCCCCAGGAAATACAACTCATGATCAGCATAACGATCACGCCGAGGCCGGTATTCTTCTCATGCTCCGCGACATAATCCTCATAAGTCAGCACGTATTCACCCTGATGCTCCAAAGAGATCAGATTCCGTCTTTTGTCAACAAGAACCGTGATCTGATCGCCCTTTTCCAGACCGTTCAGCACACGTCTGTTGACCAGATCAAATGCGTTCTGACTTATTTTCAAGGGCTTCTCGTATTCCTGCACGTATACGAAATAACGCTCGACATCACCGTTTTTGAGTTCAATCACTTGGTATTCATACTCCAAAAACGTACAGGTTTTTTCCGTATAACGATCCTTGGAATATGACGCAGTCGCCATGCCGATAAAGCCTATCGTGAAAAGCATGGCAAAGATCGAAAGAACCGTACAAAGTGTGATCATCTTGATCTTTTCGGAATTCACTGCTCCTCACCACCCTTTTGCATCTCCTCCCAGACCTCGCGCAAGCCGTGCGCGGTGGCGCCATCCTTGCCTGTGGTGGTCTTTGCATGCCACAGCGCGCTGACGATGGCTTCCTCCACGGCCTCGGCTGTCATATCAAAAACAGGATCGATGAAATTATCGTGCAGCGCGGCAAACTGCTGCACAGCCTTCTCGGTCGCGTGCGGCACGCGATTGGCTGTGGTAAACGCAATGGCCATGTCACCGCTGCCGTTGCCCATATAAGAGCCTGTGCGCGAAAGGCCCACGCCTGCGCGCTTGGCAACACGGCGCAGCTGACGCTCCGAAAGCGGTGCATCGGTGGCGATGATCATAATGATCGATCCCTTGTCCGCAGCGTTATCGCGCTCCGCGATCTCGCGGCCTACCTGTCTGCCGTCGATCATCAGCCTTCCCCTGCTGCCGAAATTGGCAAGCACAAGCGCACCAACCGTATAATTCTGCCCGGCAACGCTCACGATTCTCGAAGCCGAGCCGATACCGCCCTTGAATCCAAGGCAGCACATGCCTGAGCCTGCACCTACCGCGCCTTCCTCAAAGGTGTCCGCGCATGCATCGATCGCCTCTCGCACGTGCGCTTCGGTCACGTGTAAGCCGCGGATATCGTTCAGGGTGCCGTCGTTGCACTCGGCCACGACCGCATTGACCGTTCCCGCGCTGCCGCCAATATCGGGATTTTGTTCCATCATATACCTGACCGTTGCCGTCATAGCCGTGCCAACGCTCAGCGTGTTGGTCAGGATGATCGGCGTTTCAATGGTTCCCAGCTCGTTCACCTGCACAAGCCCTGCTGTTTTGCCGTAGCCGTTGAACACGTAGGACGCCGCCATGACCTTGTCCGCAAACAAGTTGCCTCCGTGGGGCTTTATGCAGGTCACGCCGGTGCGAATATCGTCGCCCTCATGCAAAGTCACCTGCCCGACCAGCACGCCCGGCACGTCTGTGATCAGATTTTTCTCGCCGCGCATTCCGCGGCCGATCGTAAAGGGTGAAGATTGCAGTCCCATATCGTCTCCTTGAAAAGTTCTTATCGCCATTATACCCCAAAATTCCCCAAAAATCAAGAGTATAACAATAATATATAGTGAAAGCGCTTATCAATACAGTGGCAAATCTCCCGTCAACTCATCGGCAATATCCGCAGGCAACGGTTCCAACGCAAGGCAGGTTTTGGTAGGAATACCATGAAATTCTGTCATGCCCGCGTCTGTAATCACGGCAGCAATGATCCCGCGCTCCTCTGCCATCTTGGCAATCTCCAGTAACGCTTGCTCGGAATCAACGTATACGCACACCTTTGCACTTCCATACAGAAACCAATCCGATAACGGTGTGCTTGCCATGTCGGTCTGCTTCAAAGCAAGTCCATCCGCAGTCATTTCGAAGTCGTTCATGCGACCTTCCTTGCATAGCGCCATCAGCACGGCTTCAATGCAAGCATGCCCTGCTTGTGCAGCAATCTTTCCCTTGCGCATCTTAAGATCCCGACGCATCACGATCATCATTTTGGATTTATACATGACAAACTCCTTACTCTGCAGCGTTTTGTGATACTATTATACCATAAAATCAGGATTTTTCAATGCATTTTGCGTCTTTTATTTCACTGCAAACAATGCGTCCGTGGCTGTTGATCTCATATGCAGTAATAGAACTCTGCGAGCAAACGTCACCGTTGATTTCATGGCAATGGATATGTCCGTGGCAAACCACGTCACCGTTGATGCTACCGTCGGACACAAGATTTCCAAAAACCTCAACCTTAAAATACTGTCTGGTCGTTTCATTACAATTTCGCGGGAAGGACACCTCTATGCAAGCATTTCCTTGCTGCGATTTCAGAATTTTCTTGCCCACGGTTTGAAAAATGCGTATCGTATGATCGTCGGGCCAAGGAAACTGCGCGCAGTGGTCATAGTGAATCTCGGTTTTGACCTCTCTGGAGAAGAGCTCGTCGATGTAGCAACCGAAAATTTCAGCCATGACGGGCAAGAATGCAATATCCGGCGCAGCCTTTGCATTTTCCCACTTCGAAACCGCTTGAAAAGTCACGCCTAATTTGTTTGCAAGCTCTTCTTGGCTAAGCCCCTTTTTCTTTCTGTATTTCAGAATATTCGCTGCTAAAACTATATTTACGTTTTCCATATCATCCTCTCCTTTCTTTATGTTCATTATATCACACACCTCCCCTTTGCACAATAAGTCATTGGTTTAATTTTTTCAACCTGAGGTTGAAGTAAACTATTCTTCACTCCGCGCACAGACAAAAAGAGAGCCCTGTGCAACAAAACAGGACTCTCTTTTTGATTTGCCCAAACAATATTGAACCTAACATGCTGCAAGGCAGATCATACACATGATCTTTTATCATAGTCCTTAATAGAACTGCGTTTTGCCATTTTTACAATTCTCCCATAACCAACAATCGCACCATCGAACGCCATCAATCGTTTTCCGCTTGCATCGTAAAGCTTTATCGATTGATTTCTTCCGGTTGTAATTTTTCTGTATCTTACAAGATCCCAGGAAACTTCCCTTTTGATTTTGATAAAGAGAATCAAATATTCCTCTTTGAAAGAAATCTTATTTACAACACAGCGATATGAAATCATCGTAGGCAAAATAAGCAACGCGATGATACCGAGCACCAAAAATATGATGCCCACTTCTTCATGCCAGACAAAGATTGACGGTATTCGGATCGCCAGACTGACAATCGAAGCTACGGACAACGCAATTTTATAAGCCTTGCCCATCTTGGCAACAAATTCGCCCTTTGGCAGATCCAATTCTTCTTTCGCAGCAGATTCTTCCAAATGATCGGACATTGCTCTGCCGGCTCCCGGCATGTAGCTCATGTTCTCACCTTCTTTCTTCTCATCATTGTATCAAACAATCGAATCATTGATTTGTGTTTTTTCTTTGATCTTGTTAATCATGCTTTTATATGCGTAGATCTCTACTTCAAAATCTTCGCCAATGACGACAACTCGCGGCGGCACAATAAATTTTTTTCGCGGATGTCCCTCAAATCCAATTCCCAAATAGCGAAATCCTGTAATATCAGAATATGCGACACTTCCGTTTGTCCTGATCCGACGCATTTTCTTTCGCTGTTCATTTGCAAGGCAGCTAAGTTGTGCGTTGAAAAAGTACAACTTATCCTCTCCCAATATGTATGATATTTTTCGAGATCCCAGCAATAAAGCAACTGGCAATGCCATCCAAACAATCATAAGAAGTACAATAATGACGCCTCGCCCTTCTCTTGGCGGAACGCTTGCTGAAGAAAAAACAGCAAAAAGAACAAATGGAATCGAAAAAATCACCGAAAGACTAAAAGCGGGAGAGCGATATTTCTTTCCGCGAATATTTTTGGAATTTAAGTTCTTATTAACTGCAAGCATGCTTTCACCGCCTTCCGCTTATATTGTATCACAAATACTTTGCAAATTCAATATATTTCAATCTGAATCTATTCTTTTTCTCACGCGCAAATTGCAACCTGATATTGCAATTTGCGTCGGATATTTTTTTAATAATTCTTTACATTTTGCAATGTCAGACGGAGAAATGTCCACACCGTGATAGATGCAGCCCAGTTCAGACAATATAACCCCACAAGCCCCTCACCGCAAGCATATTCTATCATTGTTTTTCCCTGTAGATTGTTCTCTTCCACCCACGATTTGAGCGTTTTATACAACACCTATTCATTACAACTGCGTACATATGCTGGACTACGTTTGTATGAGCGACACTTTCACGCCACATAGTATAGATTTAGTGGAGAAAATCAACCGCGGAGATGAAAGATTTATTCTTGATGAGAGTTTCGACGACACCATGTTCTGCATCTCGGAACAAGATAAAATGGTCAGCTGCAGCTACTATAAACCGAATAGCGGCGTATTTGAAAATACCTGCTCAATGCAAGTTTTTTCACGTTCTCAGCATAGAGGAAAAGGATACGGAAAAATGACTGCTTCTGCTGCAACGCAAAACATTATTTCAAACAACAAGATGGCTCTTTGGGCATGTCAGGTGGAAAATATTCCTTCAAGAAAAATAGCTGAATCTTTGGGATACATACTGATCGGGGGTGAACTGCGTATCGTTCGATAAATACTTCGAGCATTCATGTAATTGTTGATATAGCGCCCTTATTGTAGATTTGATTGCTATAATTGATCCCCCTCGGGGAGTGCGAGGGG
>JAZUSJ010000038.1:0-2648 GCA_045606685.1 Eubacteriales bacterium | reverse complement strand
CTTCTGGCAGCTGGGAAATTTCTGACAAAGCGCAAAAAAGGAAGCATGACAGCGTCATGCTTCCTTTTCCTTTTAAGACAGTTCCATCTGTCCGGTATAGAGCTGATAGTATTTGCCGCGCTGGGCCAGCAGATCATCGTGGTCGCCGCGCTCGATGATCTCGCCCTGCTCCAGTACCATGATGGCGTTGGAGTTGCGCACCGTGGAAAGGCGGTGGGCGATGACGAAGGTGGTGCGGTTCTTCATCAGTCTGTCCATGCCATGCTCGATGTGACGCTCGGTACGCGTGTCAACCGAGGAGGTTGCCTCGTCCAGCACCAGAATGGGTGCCTTGGAAAGTGCTGCGCGTGCAATGTTGAGCAGCTGACGCTGTCCCTGCGAAAGGTTTGCACCGTCGCCCTCCAGCTTGGTCTGGTAACCGTTTTCCAGTCGCATGATAAAGCTGTGCGCGCTGGCGGTCTTGGCTGCCGCAATGACCTCCTCGTCGGTCGCGTCGGGCCTGCCGTAACGGATGTTTTCCATAACCGTGCCTGTAAAGAGGTGGGTGTCCTGCAGTACCATGGCAATGTTCTTGCGCAGATAATCGCGCGAGTATTGCTTGATGTCGATACCGTCGATGGTGATGCTGCCCGATTCAATGTCATAGAATCGGTTGAGCAGGTTGGTAATGGTGGCCTTGCCCGCGCCCGTCGAGCCGAGGAATGCGATCTTCTGACCGGGATGGGCGTACAGCGAGATGTTTTTCAGCACCGTCTTTTCGGGTACGTAGCCAAAGGTCACGTTCTCGAATACGACGTCACCCGCAATGCCTGTGTGACCGGGGGTGTTTTCGTTGATCGCACCCTGTACGTCGGGAGCCTCGGGCTCCTGATCCATGACGGCGAACACGCGCTCAGCACCCGCAAGTGCGGAGAATACGGTGGTCATCTGCTGCGAGATGTTGGTGATGGGGAAGGAGAATTGCTTGGAGTAGTTGGCAAAAACGGTCAGCTCACCGGGGGTAAAGCCGGTCAGCAGCATCATGATACCGCCAACACCAAGGGTGAATGCAAAGGTGATCTGGCTGGTATTACCCATGATCGGGCCCATAATACCGCCCCAGAACATGGCACGGTACTGCTTGCCGCGCAGATCGCGGTTGAGAAGTCCGAATTCTTCCTCACATTCCTGCTCGTGGTTGAATACCTTGACCACCTTCTGGCCCGAAACGGTTTCCTCAATGTAGCCGTTGACCGCGCCCAGCGCTGCCTGCTGCTCCTTGTAGAATTTGCGTGAGCGCTTTGCAAGCGCAGCACCGCCAAGGCCAAAGATCGGAATAAAGGCAACCGTGATCACGGTCAGCCAGACGTTGGTGGTCAGCATGAACACGAACGTGCCAAGCAGTGTGACCGCGCCCGAGATCAGCGAGGTCAGCGTGTTGGAGAGCATGTGGTCAATGTTGTCCACGTCGTTGGTAAAGCGGGACATGGTCTCGCCCGTGGGGTTTGCGTCAAAGTAACGAACGGGCAATCTCTGCATTTTTTCAAAAAGGTCGTTACGCAGCTTTTCCAGCGAGGATTGCGTGATGTGTACCATCAGTCTTGCCTGCGTGTAGGAGGCTACGATGCCGCAGCCGTAAACGAGAACGAAAATGAACAGCGCAGCCAGAAGGTAGGGAAAGGGGCCGCTGAGATTCAGCGCATCGATCAGTGCGCTGATGGGTGCAAAGCTTGTCAGAGCGGTGATGGCTTGGTCGGCAATTCTTGTAAAGATGCTGGCGTCCTCTGCCATGGGAACGCCTGCTATGTGGTTGATGACGGGGGAGAGCAGATAAGAGCCGATGAGTGCGGTGACGGTATGCGTCAGCATACAGATCAGCACAAGGATCATGGCAAAGGTGTGCGGCTTGAGGTAGCCAAGCAGGCGCGCGATGGTCTGTCCTGCGTTCTTGGGCTTGCCGCCCATGCCTCTGCCTCTGGGGCCGCCACCGCGTCCGCCGTGACCGCCCGGGCCACCGTGAGAGGATTTGGAATACTGTCTTTGTAAGCTTTCAAGGTTACGCTTTGCCATTATGCCTTCACCTCCCCTGTCTGTGCGACGGGCGTCGCGGTCTGATTTTGCTTGCTTTCCATCTGGGAAATATAGATCTCTTTGTATTCTTCGTTGTTTTCCAGCAGCTCCCGGTGCGTGCCGATGCCCGTGATCTCGCCCTGATCCATGACCACGATGCGATCTGCATCCATGACCGAGGAGATACGCTGTGCGATGATGATCTTGGTCGAGCCCTTCAGCTCACCCGCAAAGGCTGCGCGGATCTGCGCCTCGGTTGCGGTGTCAACTGCGCTGGTCGAGTCGTCAAGGATCAGGATCTTGGGATTCTTGAGCAGCGCGCGCGCAATGCAAAGACGCTGCTTCTGACCGCCGGATACGTTGGTACCGCCCTGGTCAAGGTTGGTGTTGTAGCCGTCGGGGAAGTTCTGTACAAACTTGTGCGCCTGCGCATGCTCGGCAGCCGTGCGGATCTGCTCGTCGGTTGCGTCCTGATTGCCCCAGCGCAGATTTTCCTCGATTGTACCCGAGAAAAGCACGTTCTTTTGCAGCACCATGCCCACACCCTCGCGCAGGTTGTAAAGCGAATAGTCGCGCACGTCCACACCGTCCACCAGCAC
>JAZUSJ010000037.1:0-2302 GCA_045606685.1 Eubacteriales bacterium | reverse complement strand
CGCTCCAAGAATCTGATCATTCTGGATAACGGCAAGAATATTTATCCCGAGGAGCTGGAAGCGCAGCTTTCGTTGATCGACGGCATCAAGGAAGTCATGGTGTACGAAAGCAACGGCAAGATCTGTGTGGCTATTCAGCCTACCGATATCAACGACGAGCAGGTGATCAAGGGCATCAAGCACGGCATTAAAAAATACAACAACCAAGCGCCTCCCTATAAGCGTATCGTATCTTATGATTTTATTGCAAGGGAATTTCCCAAGACCACCTCAATGAAGATCAAGCGCAAGGAAGCCGTCAAGATGATCAAGGAAACGGTCTGCAAAAAGACGGTGGAGCATATCCCGCCCACCACGCCCGAGCAGATCAAGATCGTTGAGGCATTTGAAAAGATCCTGGGTTGTAAGAGCCTTGGCATCAAGGATGACTTTTTTGACAATGGCGGCAGCAGTTTGCTTGCTCTGGAGGCAGGTGCGCTGATCGGTGTGCCTGCGCAGGAGATCTACGACAATCCCACGGCCGAGCAGCTGGAGCGCGTGCTGCTGAGCGTGCGCGATAAGGTCTCCGAGCAGGAAAACAATCTGGATATCAATGAGCTGATCCGCCACAATTCCAACCGACTGCACGAGGGCGACGCCAAGTACGTGCTGCTGACGGGCGCGACGGGATATCTCGGCTCACACATTCTGCATGAGCTGATGCGCCGCAAGATGCACGTGATCTGCCTTGTGCGCAGTGAGCAAAAGCTCAAGGAGATCATCAAGTACTATTTCCCCAAGGAACACGAGTATTTTAATTACAAGATCGTCATCGGCGATATCGCGCAGCCGCGTCTGGGACTTGACGAGCAGGCATACGGTGAGCTTGCCAAAAAGGTGGATATGGTCATTCATACCGCGGCGAACGTACATCACGCGGGCAATTACGAGGATTTTGAGCGCACCAACGTGCAGGGAACGCAGAACGTCATTGATTTCTGCTTTGCCGCAGGGGCTGTGCTGCAGCATACCTCCACGGCAAGCGTACACGGTGCAGGCACGGTTGCACAACGCGATCCGAGTGCGACCTTTGACGAATTCCATCTGGATATCGGCCAGGAATACGCGCAGAACGTGTATATCCACTCCAAGTATAAGGCAGAGGAGCGCGTGCTGCTGGCAAGAGAGCAGGGACTGGAGGCCAATATTTTCCGTATCGGTAACCTGACATGGAGAATGTCTGACGGTAAATTCCAGAAAAACGCGCAGGACAACGGCTTTATCGGCCGCTATAAGGGGCTTTTGAAGGTGGGCATGTACAGCAAGGAGATCGCGGAATATCCCATTGACTTTACGCCTGTGGACGAGTGTGCCAACGCGTATGTCAGACTTGCCTTGCACAACCGCGTCAACAACATCTATAATCTGTACAATCCGCACGTCTTTACCATCGAAACGCTTGCCAAAAAGCTGTTCCGCAGCATCAGGCAAGTGTCAAGCGAGATCTTTGAAAAGTCACTCAAGGAGCTGATTGCGGATAAGGAGGTTGCGATCTTGTCCTTCTATAATGCGATCGCGTCCTCGTCGGCCAACGTGCCGATCAGTAACGAGTTTACCGTGGCAGAGCTTGAAAAGCTGGGCTTTAAGTGGTCCAAGATCTCTTTGCGGTATCTGAGCTACATTAACAAAATCAAGTAAAGGTAAAAAATATGAGAATAGGCATTGATATAGGCTCAACCACCATCAAGTGCGTTGTGCTGGATGATAACGGCAATCTTCTTCACAAGAGCTATGAGCGACATTTCGCCATGATCAAGGAGAAGACACGCGAGGTCATCAAGGGACTGATCGATCAATTCAATATCACAGAGCCTGTTGTTTGTGCCGTGTCCGGATCTGCGGGCATGGGGCTTGCAGAGCGTGCGGGCGTGCCGTTCGTACAGGAGGTGTATGCCACCAAGGTGGCCATCAGCCATCGCTTGCCCGAGACCGACGTGGTCATTGAGCTGGGCGGTGAGGATGCAAAGATCCTGTTTTTGCGGGGCAATTTGGAGGTGCGCATGAACGGTACCTGCGCAGGCGGTACGGGTGCGTTTGCCGACCAGATGGCATCCTTGATGCAGATCGAAACAGGCGAGATGAACGAGCTTGCCAAGAATTACGAAAAAATATACTCGATCGCCTCTCGTTGCGGTGTGTTTGCCAAGACCGACATTCAGCCGCTCCTCAATCAGGGCGCGGCAAAGGCGGATATCGCCGCCAGCATCTTCCGCGCCGTGGTCAACCAGACCATCGCGGGTCTGGCGCAGGGTCGGCGCATCAC
>JAZUSJ010000036.1:0-8722 GCA_045606685.1 Eubacteriales bacterium | reverse complement strand
CACCACAAAGTACGGAACGCGGTTTTGCACCAGCTCGGGGTAAAACAACAGATAAGCCAGCGAGGGGCAGGCGCAGGTGTTGCCGCTGAGCGCGTAAAGCTTTCTGTAAACGCGGTCAAGATCCTGCTTGCTGACTGTGCGGGAGATGAATTCCACGCTCGTAAAGTGCTTTTTTGCGTTTTGGATTGAGGCGCGTGCGCTGTCCGACATAAAGGGAATTTCCCAGGTAAGTGCCAGCACACGCAGCTTTTTTTGCATGGCGAGGTGGTAGAGGAGGAAGGTGGAGTCCTTACCGCCCGTGTAGAAAACGGCCACGTCAAAGCGCGATCTTTTGGCGCGCGGGATGTCATCGATCACGGGAACGACGCTTCGGAATCCGGCGGTTTTGTCTGCGGTCTGACACATGGGGCAAAGTCCGTCCGCATCAAATTCCAATCCCGGAATGATAAAGTCGTTTGCGGCACAACGGGAGCAAAAGCGCGCGTCGGCAAGGCAAGTGGGGGTGGGACGGTAAGCGTCCTTGGGAACGACCTGCACACCAAGCAAAGGCCCCAGTGCCTTTTTCTGCGCCTCGGTCAAGGGCGCGGGGAGGGAGGAGATGATCTCTCGCTGCTGCGCACGCAGGCGCACGGTGTTGCGAAACATGTTTTGCTTGTTTCGTAAGCCGTAGTAATATAGCACCTTGCCTTCAAGCATCCAACGGTTTTGCAGTACGTATTCCTGCATTGAAGCACCTCCCTTTGTGTGAATATCTTATTGTACCATATTTCGCGGTGTTTTGCAATATAAAATGGGAGCTGCATCAACAAATTGACGCAGCTCCTTGAATTTTGTATTGAATTACCAGATCACGATTCTCTTTTCGGGAGCGATGTACATCTGATCCGCTTCGGTCACGCCAAACGTGCTGTACCACTCGGGGAAGTTACGGGGAGGCATGTTTGCACGCAGGATGCAGGGGCCGTGAACGTCAACTGCCAGCAGCATCTGCGAATATTCCGGTCTTGCCTTTTCACACCAGACCTTTGCCCAGTTGGAGAAGTATTCCTCGTAGGACGCGCCCTCGGTTCTGCCCATGATATCCAGGGTGACCGACATACCGCCGTTGTCTGCCATGTTCTCGGACACGATGAACGCACCGTTGACCTTGCCCCAAGGCAGCTCAATGCCGTCAAACTGCTCGATCATTTGCTTGATCTTGGCATCAAATCTTGCAAAGTCCTCGTCGGTCCACCAGTTGTTGATGTTGCCGTTCTCATCGCACTTTGCACCGTTGGAGTCAAATGCGTGCGAGATCTCGTGGCCGATGACTGCACCGATGCCGCCAAGATTCTCGCTTCTGGTCTGCGAGAGGGAGTAGAAGGGAGCTTGCAGGATGGCAGCGGGGAAGGTGATGTCGTTGACAAAGGGATCGTAGCAAGCGTTGACCATGTGGCCGGGCATAGCCCAGTTTTCGGGCTCGGTGGGCTGACTCAGCTTTTCGTAGGATGCAAGCTCGCGGATGGCGCGCAGAGAGGTGACGATCTCAAAGAGCGATGCGTTTTCGTCAAAGTCCATCTTTTCGTAAATGGCTCTGACCTTGTCGGGATAACCCATCTTGACGCCCATGGTGGACAGCTTCAAAATTGCCTTTGCGCGGGTTTCCTCGCCTAAGATCTCGTTGGTCTCAATGCGCTTTTTGTAGGTGTCGATGATCTGATATACGATCTCGGTGATGTCCTTCTTTGCTTCTTCGCCAAAGTACTTGTCACCGTAGTAAATGCCCACAGGCTCGGAGTACATACCCGAAGCGAGGTTGTATGCAAACTTATCAATATCCTGCATGACGGCAACGCCCATGAGTGCGCGCATGTATGCGCCGCCCATGTCGCGCAGCTGCTCGGAAAGGTAGGAGCAGGCGCTCAGAAGTCCCGTGACGTATGCCCAGTGCTTGTACAGCTGCAAGGTCTCTGCGTTGAAGATCTTTGCAAAGTCGCCAAAGTAGCGGGGCTCGGTGACCACGATCGTTGCGGGAACGGAGCCGAACAGATCTGCAAGGATGGCACCGAAATCAATGGTGGAGAGCATGGCTGCTGCGTCCGCTTCGGGCATGGGATTGTACATTTCCACGTATCTGGACCATTCCTCGCGGGATTTCGCCAGACCTGCAATGATCTCGTCGAATGCAAGCGTGTCGGCGACAAACTGCTCCTGGGCCTCGGGGGCAAGGTCGGTCTGTGCCATCACAGCCTTTGCAACGCCCGTCCAGATGCCGATGATCTGCTCCTTCTGCGCAGCCATTTCGGGAGCGTAGTAGGAGGTATCGGGCAGAATGACGCTCGCACCCTGAATGTAGACCAAGTGCTGCTTGGTGTTCTTCATGTCGCCCTCCACGCCGATGTTGATGGGCGTGGGAATGCCCGCAAGAGAAAGGGTTTTGTACAAACGGGAGAAGTCGTCGAGCGAGGTGATCTGATCCAAGATCGCCAGCGCCTTGAGCGCGGGGGCAATGCCGTCCTTTGCTTTGCGGTCTGCGTCCTTGGCAATGGAGTAGAGCTTGCAGGCTCTCTCCAGATGCACGTTGGGGTATGCACCGGACGCGGTCAGGGCTGCAAATTCGCCCATCATGGTCTTTTCCACGCTGTCAGCCAGCTCCGAAAAGCCGCCCGCTGTGGGCTTGTCATCCGGGATGACCAGCTCTTCGAGTTTTTTCTGATTGACGTATGTATAAAGGTCGTCTTGAATTCTGATGTTTTCCATACAGTTTTCTCCTATCCAAAATACTTATTGAGCAAAAAATGCTCCGCATGTTTCTATTGTATCACCGAATGGGGAAAAATACAAGATGAAATTCAGCATTTTTTTGAAAATGGATGCAAATCACTTGCGAAAGGATAAAGTTTTCATAAAATTCATCAGAAAAAGGCTTGACAAATCGAAATAAAAGAGGTATAATATTGCCTGCGAGTTATGCAATGGCCCCTCGCAAGTATGGAGATGTACTCAAGTGGCCGAAGAGGCGCCCCTGCTAAGGGTGTAGGCCGGGTAACCGGCGCGAGAGTTCAAATCTCTCCATCTCCGCCAGTAAGAACCTAAAACGAACACTATGTGTTTGTCTTAGGTTCTTCTTTTTTGTCCTTTTTACCCGTAAGGCTTATAGGTGCTTCCAAGTGCCGTTCTATGCCCTCAGAATCCTCTGTATGCCCCGTTTCACACGATCCATATCTCGACATCGTAATTCTCCTTACGCCCCGTATAAACAAAACAGCCCCGACTTTCATCGGGACTGTTCCGTGTAGGCTTATTGAAAAAGATTTCGATCTTATCGTCATACATGACGATTTTCTTCACGATATAGTTAATGAGCATCTGTGCCTCCAAAGCCAAGGCTTCCTTGTAGTACATCTTGATTTCCTCGGCGGATACCCTCACTGCGTTTTTGCTTTTCTCTATGAGGATCTGCCTGTCAAGCTCTTCCTGTCTCGCCTCCAAATCCTTCAAACGCTTGGTGGTCGTGTTGGTGATCACACCCCGCTCGATGGCCGCCATGACGTTCTCAATGGAGGTTTCGACTTGCCTCTGTTCACGGAGTAGTACGTTCAACATGGAGTGTTCTTTGATGTACCGTTCCTGTTCTTCAAGTAGTCCGGCCACGATCTGGTCAAGAGTCTCGGGCTTGGAAAGCTCGTCGATGATGGTGGATACCACCAGATTTTCAAGCTGATCCTTCCGCATCATAGACTTCCTGCATCCGTTGTGATTTTTGCGACCGTAGCATTTGTAGTAGCGCTTTTTAGCTCCTGTCTTGGATGTACCCGTTTCTGCGCTGATGGGCTGGCCACAGTATCCGCATTTAAGCTTGTGACGGAGTAGATACACCACTTCCACGCTTCGCTTGCCGTACTTGTTTTCGTTGATCTTACTGCGGACTCGATCGTAGATCTCTTTGGGTACGATCTGCGGATACATATTCTCAAACACCTCGTTGCCATGACGGTAGATACCCGAATACTTCTCGTTCTTCAAGATGTTGTAAACCGTATTTCTTGCGAAGGGCTTGCCACGGTTCAAGATGCCTCTGGCCGTCAGATTAGCGATGATGTCCTTTACATACACACCGAGAGAGTATTGCTCGAATATATAGCGGACTACCTCGGCGGTTTCCTCGTCAATCACTACCTTCTTGTTTTCGATTTTGTAACCGTAGATCAGGAATCCACCTGTGAAGTTACCTTTCTGCCGCGTTTCGTTCATGCCACGCCGTACCTTCTGGGAAAGCTCTGCGGAGTAGTATTCGGCGTAACCTTCCAGCATGGATTCAAAGATAATTCCTTCGGGCGTGTCGGGGATATGCTCGGTGGCGGATATGAGCTTCACGCCATTGTCCTTCAAGGTCTTCTTGTGGATAGCGGTGGCGTATTTGTCTCTGGAAAAGCGATCCAGTTTGTAGACCAGAACGTAATTCCACTCACGCTTGCTGCTGTCCTTAATCATGCGCTGGAAGTTAGGGCGAAGGTCATTTGTACCAGTCATCGCCCGATCAATGTAGGTATCCAGAATCAGGATATCATGGGTTCTTGCGTAATCCTCGCAAACTCGGAGCTGGCCTTCGATCGACTGCTCGGTTTGGGAATCACTGGAATAACGTGCGTAGATAACTGCTGTTTTCATTTTGTTCTTTCCTTTCTTATCAGTCTTTAGATTTGTCTTTCGACGGGAGCGGACCAAACGGAACCGCCCAAAGAGGTCAAGGGATACAGGCGAAAATATTGCATTCCTGTCGGTCGTTTCCTGCTTTTCAGCGATATTTTCGACCCCTTGACCTCGACAGCGGTTTCGTTTACGCTCCACCAAGGCGAAAGACTAATTTGTTAATTCTTCTTTGGCATTTGCTTGATAACTTCGGGGCTGACTTCACCGACATATACCCCGTCATCAAAACAGATGAAGTTGTCAAACAGCAAGAGCTTTCTGTCCTCCTGTCCGATGGTACACACCACATCATCGTCCAGAATGTCGGATATGAAATATGCGTGTGTGTTCTTGGAATACACGATTCTCTCGCCCGATTTCTCGATGTACTTCATAAGGTAGGCGGTGGCATTCGGTAGCTCCTGCTTATTGATCGGCTCAAAATCGTTTCTGCCAAATCGTTCGGTGAAGTAGCTGTTCTGTAGGGTGATCTGCATCCTGTGGGTCTTGGTACTATAATCACGATGCTCTTCCAACTCTCCGACCATAGCGTTTTCGGGGATATTGAATAACCCGTGAAAGTGTAGCCGATTGCTGTTCGGGGAGCGCTCCCAAACACCGATATAGATCCATTTCCTGCGATGGCACATTTTTTTGAAGCAGTCTCGTAGTTTGGACTTGAAGCTGTACTCGGTATGCTTTTGATCGTCGTAGGTGAACGTACAAAAGTAATTCCAATTTCCAAGGTTGATCTTCCTCACCAGCCTCTTCCGCCTCACGATCAGATTCCGTTGGATACGTTCCATCTCGGCTTTGACGTATTCTGCCGCCTTTTCTTCACTTTCAAATTGCGGTTTTAACGCCGCGACAATTTCCGTGACCTTCTCTTTTCGTCGTTTGGCTTTTGCGCCCTTGTACGCCTTTTCAAAAGCCATCCTCATTTCGTCGTTTTCGTTGCCGTGGTAGCCGCCCCTCCCGGGACTTTTGCCCTCGCTTTGTGGGATGCCGATGTAGTGACTTCCGTCGAAGTAGACCTTGACTTTCTCATATGGCATGACCGTCTACCTCCTTTCGCTTGCGTTGAAGCTCTAAAACTTGCTCCAGCAGAGCCGACATGAAAGCCTCCCGCTCCGCCTCGTGCATTTGTTTGACTTCAAAGCCGCCGTTTGTGATGATGTTGACCTCTTTTCCTTTCAAAATTTTTTCTCCTTCTGGTGTATTTTCCAGAGAAAAAGGCACGAAAAAAAGCGCAATACGCTTTTCTGTCATGAAAACGTATTACGCCTTTCAAGTGCAACCTTCCGATTTTGCCCTCGGAACACGGGCTTGTGCCTTTTTATTCGGCAACATCTATCTTGGCTTGACACTTTGCATACGAACTAACTATACTGTGACTATTCCTTTTTCTGTGAAATGCGGTGCTATTATACCATAAATGCAAGGAAAAAACAAGCAACTAAACCTATATTTTTCCACATCTTTTAGTAAAAACCAAAACTTTACCCCAAGTTTACCCCAACTTTTTCCAAGCATCCATGGCTCACAAACAGGATAGCATATCGGGATCAAATTTGTCAACTTACGAAACCGGCGAGTTTTGATAATCTACTGGACAAATCTCACTCGGAAACTGACGGTGATGATGCGAGGGCTGACGATCTCACCCGACGGCGCTCCAACAAACGGCCAAAAACGAAATCTATCCAAAAAGCCGCCGAGCGTGATCGCGGACGTACGCCCAAGCGGCTCAGCGGGCGACTCCGCGGCCGCTCGGCTTTGGATTTTTCTTTTTCGTTTGTTTGCGGTGCGGGCGTGTGCTTGTCTCGGCGAGCGCAGCGAGCCGACTTGTATAAGACAAGCACACGTCACGGTGCCAAAGGGGGTTTTTAATAACGAAAAGGCGGGCGAATGCACGGATAAAAGTAGAATTTTACTACGGTTCGTAGAGTCAAGTCTATGTTGCGGTTATTGATTTCTAATTCAAAATGCTGTATACTATATACAGACGCGTCGGAATAACTTGAATTGGAGGTTTATACAATGGAACTCATGATTGGCAATAAGCTGAAACAACTGCGCCGTAGCAAGGATTTGACCCAAGAAGAGGTAGCAACCCACCTTGGAATTTCCTATCAAGCTATCAGTAAATGGGAACGTGGAGATGGGTATCCTGATATCACGATGCTCCCGACACTCGCAAATTATTTTGAGGTATCTATTGATGAATTGATTGGAATGGATGAAATATCATCTGCCAATAAGCTCGATGAGATCAACCGGAAGTGGCAGGAAAACCGAGCATTGGGTAAGCATAGAGAAAACGTAAAACTTATGCGAAATGCGTTGAAAACATATCCGAACAACGCTCTTTTGTTGATCCAGCTATCCGCATCCCTTGAACGGCTTGATGGGACGGAACAGGAAAAGCGAGAGTTCTTAAAAGAGTCGATAATGATTCATGAGCAGATCTTACGATACTGTGAGGATTCAGAGGTGCGCGGTGCGGCACTTTTCAATATATCCGATGCATATTACAGATATGGCGATTATGAGAAAGCTGTGGAGTATGCCTCAAAATTGCCGAATCTGTATAAAACAAGAGAAACCGCATTGGTACGGATTTTGAAGGAGGATACTGAAAGAAACAATGTCGCAAAGGCTGCTATAGAGCCGTTGGCTTGGCTTTTGGCGTATCATCTGACTGCACTATCCGAAACGGAAGGCAATGCTTTGTACAAAGAAAAGATTGTAAGAGTATTGGATGTCCTTTTCGACGGTCATGAAAGTGATTTCGTTGCCGAAATTCGCAAAAAAGCAGTCAAGTAACTACTTGCCCCGCCTCGGCGGGGCATTTTCACGCCTCATAACTTTAGGGAGCCGTCAAGCTCCCTTTTATGTTTATGTTTGAATTGGATCAGCTTTGCATGACTATATACCGCAGGTACTTCTTCTGAATGCTCTTTCTTCTGCGCCAAACAGTCGTGTTATTGACATTCTGCATCTGGGCAATGGCTACAAATCCAAGACCTGCCATGTAGTAGTTCAGAGTCTCGGTCTCGGCGATGGTCAAACGCATTTGATGGATGATGGTATCGACCTTGGTGTAGTCTTCGATTTCATACTGGGTCTCGAAGTCAATAGAAGCGTCGGCGGGCGAGCATTCTTCGATACTGATGGTTTTATAGACGGAAAGATACTCCTTTTCGATGTACCGCAGGGCGTGACGGTAGCAGGCAAAGCGGACAGTCAGCAGATCACCCTTGCGATTCTGACAAGCCAGATCGTCCAAGTTGTGACCCATGTAGTGGCAGAGGAAGCAGATCACCTCGGATGCAAGATCATACCCATCCGAAAAGGTTGTGTTGTAGCCCTTGTTGTGGTAGATATCCTCGACCAATCCAGCATACAACTTGTCAAGCGAACGAGGATGGTGGGCAAACCGCATCATTTTCTTGATAGCAGACAGTGCGATACACTCTCCGATATGCTGGACATTTTCTTCGGTGATCCTTACGTTTTCGTTGGTGATTCTTACTTTGGTTTCGGTTCTCATTTTCTATACCTCCCGATTTTTATTTCGCCTTTCGGCAGGGTCGGGGGAGCATAGGTCGGGAGAGAATCACGATCATTCCGAGTGAGGTGTGCAGATGTCAACGAGAGGTATAGATCACTTTCAGTACACGAAAAAATATTGCGTGGGGATAAAGAAAAAGCCAAGTATTGCTACTTGACTTTCTCGATGATATTTCATTTTTCAGCGATATTTTTTCACGTTGACAGCTGCGAGAGCTATGCTACACTGGACACGCCGAAGGGCGAAAAATCGGGGGATTCGTTGCGACTTATATACATATGTCTAATCATAATGATTTATAAACAAACAGTATAATCGGCGCAAGATATTAGATCTGAATCGTGAGACACAAAAACGATCGTCTTAGGCGAATGATTGATAAAATCACGAAGCCACGCCAGAGCCCCCTTATCCAAATTGTTACTTGGCTCATCCATTATGATGATGGGCGTATTTTTCAGCAATGCTCGCGCTATG
>JAZUSJ010000035.1:0-22168 GCA_045606685.1 Eubacteriales bacterium | reverse complement strand
CGCTACGCTCCGTTCGGCTTCCGAATGCGTTTCTCACACGATGCAAAAGTGTTTACAATCCTCTTGCACAATTGTTTACAATCTTGCTGTTGACAGAGGACGCCGGTCCCTACAGTTCGTGATTCACGAAGCCTGCGCCAAGGGAGCTTGCGCCGCATTCAGCATATTCTCAATAAAAATCCCGTAGCCCGTGGTGGGATCGTTGATGAGCACGTGCGTGACCGCGCCGACCGGCTTGCCGTCCTGAATGATCGGGGAGCCGCTCACGAGTGTGTTCAAGTAGGGACAACAGTTTTTAACAAAAAGTTTATATTTCCAAGAATTTAACGAGAATTGTTTGAAGAAAAGATGTATTTGTGCAGCAAGTTTTCAATATAATATTGACAAGAGCTAAAAGCTATGATATAATCTTACTGAAAAGTAATTGCACAAAAACACAAAGTTTTCAAAAGGAGGACGTATGGAAATCAAAAGAGAACGATACTTGAATCAACTTATACAATTCAAATGGGATGGAATGGTAAAGGTCGTAACCGGAATCAGACGCTCGGGAAAGTCCTATCTTTTGAACGTTTTATTTAGAAATTATCTGAAAGAGCAAGGTGTAGATGAGGATCATATTTTGTTCTTTGCGCTTGACAATGATAAATATTTGAGATACAGAAATCCTCTTGAGCTTTCTGCATTTGTCAGAGGACTGGTCGAGGGTAGTAAAGAACAATACTATCTGTTTGTGGATGAAATCCAAATGTCGGATGCCGTGGACAATCCCTATAATCCAAGTGGTAAAAAAATCACATTTTATGATGTTCTCAACGGACTGAACGCACTTGAAAATTTGGATATTTACGTTACGGGAAGCAACTCCAAAATGCTTTCCTCGGATATTCTGACCGAGTTTCGAGGAAGGAGCGACGAGATCCGCGTTCATCCACTCTCGTTTGCAGAATATTATTCCGCGGTCGGCGGTGACAAGCGTGACGCATTTGACGAATACGCCTTTTACGGTGGTATGCCTCTTGTGATTTCTCGCCCCGATGATGCTGCTAAAATGAAATACCTTTCTTCGCTTTTTGCCGAGGTATATTTAAAAGATATTGTTGATAGAAAAAAAGTGGAACGCGAGGACGTTCTTGCTTGTACGATTGATCTGCTTTGCTCATCGGTTGGCTCACTTTCAAACCCCACTAAAATTGCTGATACCTTGAAAACCGTTCAGCATATCGAAGTGGCGCAGAACACAGTCAAATCTTATATTGACCATTTGATCGATTCCTTCTTGTTTTCGGAAAGCAAACGATATGACGTAAAGGGGCGCGCATACTTTAACTATCCCAACAAGTATTACTGCGAGGATGTTGGACTCCGTAACGCACGAATCGGCTTCCGTCAGCCCGAAATGACGCATATTATGGAAAATATCATTTATAATGAGCTGATTATTCGCGGATATTCGGTTGACGTTGGCGTGATCACCACGAGAGAGCGCAACAAGGAAGGCAAGCAGATCAGCATTCCGCGTGAGATCGATTTTATCGCAACTAAAGGTGGGAAAAAGGTCTATATCCAATCGGCATACGCAATGCTGACCGAGGAAAAACGGAAAAGCGAATTGAAACCGTTTTCACTGACAGGTGATTCGTTCCCCAAAATTGTTGTCAGACATGATATTGGTAAGCGCTTTTATGATGATAACGGTGTTCTGAATATTGGCGTAATTGACTTTTTGCTTGATAATGTTATTGTCTGACGAAAGCGAGATTGCTTATGAAAGAATGAAAAGAAAAGGCACAAGCATTCATTGATAAGTATACTCCTGAGCTTTCGAGGAAAGGTTTGAAAATAATGATATCGTGTAAAAGATGGATTATAATTCATATTAGATCGGCATCATCCAAGCAAGAGTAGTGTGTTATAATAGGGACAACAGTTTTTAACAAAAAGTTTAAAAGTCAAAAACGAAAATAAAGAATAAAATAGTAAAAGGTTGCAAAAATCTATTATAGATTCCTTGACGAGAAGACTTTTTTATGGTACAATACAATTGAAAACAGCAGAAGGTTGCAAAAATCTATTATAGAGGTGCTTATGGAGATAAAACGAGAATTATATTTACAACAATTGATCAGCAGAAAAGGCAACGGCTTTATCAAGGTTATCACCGGCATTAGAAGATGTGGTAAATCCTATCTCCTGAACAATATCTTTTATAATTATCTTTTGGAGAGCGGTGTTGACAAAGAGCATATTATTCGTTTTGCCTTTGATTCTGCTGATGATCTGTATTTGATTGGCGAGAGTTTGATTGCTCTCGAAAAAGAAAAGCGCAAGGTCGATCCCGAAAAGTTTATGAGCTATATTCGATCTAAAATGAGGGACGATAACACCTATTATCTGCTCTTAGACGAGATTCAACTTCTTGATTGCTTTGAGGCGGTTTTGAACGGCTATCTCCGTAAAGACAATATGGACGTTTACGTTACGGGAAGCAACGCAAAATTTTTGTCTAAGGATATTATTACTGAGTTTGCGGGACGCGGTGACGAGATCCATATGCATCCGCTTTCCTTTGCGGAATTTATGAGCTATTATAAGGGCGACAAATACGAGGGACTCTCGGAATATATGCTTTACGGTGGTATTCCGCTTGTAGTTTTACGCGAGAATGCACAGGATAAAGCAAAGCTTTTGTCAAATCTGTTTGGTGAGATTTATATTTCGGATATCGTAAAGCGAAACAAGATCAGAAATATCGGCGAGCTTGAAGATCTTTTGAATATTCTTTCGTCCTCTATCGGTTCTCTTACCAATCCCGAAAAGCTAAAAAACACCTTTAAGACGGTCAAAAAATCAAAGATCACCGCCGCAACCATCAAAAAATATATTGATTGCTTTGAGGATTCCTTCTTGATTGATTCGGCAGAGCGATATGATATTAAGGGAAGAAGCTATATCGAAACGCCCAAAAAATATTATTTTTCCGATCTCGGACTCCGCAATGTGCGTATCAATTTTCGTCAGTTTGAGCAAACGCATACAATGGAAAACGTGATCTACAACGAGCTTTGTTTGCGCGGATACAGTGTTGACGTGGGTGTAGTACAATTTGCCGAAAAAGACAAGGACGGAAAGGTGACGAGAAAGCAGCTTGAGGTCGATTTCGTTTGCAATCTTGGCTCAAAGCGATTCTATATTCAATCGGCATTTTCCATTCCCGACGAGGAAAAACGCTCGCAAGAAATTCGCCCCTTCCGTAAGATTGATGATTCTTTTAAGAAGATTATCGTAACCAAGGATATCATTTCACCGTACTATGATGAGCATGGTATATTGACGGTGAATATTTATGATTTCCTGCTTGATTCTGCTTGTATAGAATACTGATTTGGAGAAATCATGAATAAAAAACATATAGAAAATAAAATTTATAACAAGCAATTTTGGCTTTTTCCTATCGTAAGTGCTATTTTATTGTTTTCAGCAATTCTTTGTGCGTTTACCGATGACACAGAGATCGCATTATTTACGGCGCTCCTATCTGCGTTGATTGCGATTGGTATTTTTGTTTGCCCGTTTTGCTTTATATTTGACTCAAAGAAAATCACCGTAAAATACTTGGTATGCAAAAAGGTCATTCATTATAGCTCTATCATAAACATAATAGAAAGCAAATTATTTCAGTCAAACGATAATCTTCCCAAATACGAAATTATGTATTTGATGAAGTATAGGGGAGAAAGTGTAATTCGACAACTTAACTTACCGAGAAATAAAAAAACCAAGAAAATGTTGCAGTCTTATTTGAAGTCAAAAATTATCAAATAAAAGATTCGATAATGTTTGGGCAAAAGACTGTTGTCCCTATTATAACTCACTCCCGGAGTGTGTTAAAATAGGGACAACTTTTTTCATATATTTTCCCGCATTACCACTTTATGACGCCTTCGCCAGCGGCACTTGCGCCGCATTCAGCATATTCTCAATAAAAATCCCATAGCCCGTGGTGGGATCACCGATCAGCACGTGGGTGATGGCGCCGACCAGCTTGCCGTTCTGAATGATCGGGGAGCCCGACATGCCCTGCACGATGCCGCCCGTCTTTTCGATCAGCTTGGGATCGGTGATCTTGACCGTAAAGCACTTGGAGCCTGTGGCGGTCTTGTCAATGTCCGAGATGCGGATGGTGTATTTGCAGGGCTTGCCTGCATCGGTGGTACACAGAATAAAGGCCTCGCCCTCGCGCACGTCGGCAGCTTTGGCGATGGGCAGGGGAGCGGAATCGGTGACAGGCGCTTTGGCAAAGATGCCGAACACACCGCAATCGGTGTTTGAGAGCAGCGTGCCTGTCTTGGCCGTGCCGAAATATCCCTTCAGCTCGCCGGGCTTGCCCGAGATGCCCTTTTGCACACCGTTGATGGTCACGTCGTTGACCACACCGCGCGTCATGCTGACCAAGGCACCGCTCTCCGCGTCGCAAATGCCGTGTCCAAGGCCACCGAACGCGCCCGTTTTGGGATCAATGAAGGTAACCGTGCCAATGCCTGCACCGCTGTCACGCACCCAAAGGCCTGTTTTGTAGCGGTTTTCGGAAAGAGAGAGGGCGGGGGTGAGCGTGGTGGTATAGGATTTGCCGCTGCGCGTGTAGGTCAGCGTCAGGGGTGTTGCGCCTGCGTCTGCAATCATGCGCCCGAACTGCGCGGCATCCGCGATCTGTCGGCCGCCAAGAGAGGTGATGACGTCGCGCGTGCGCAGTCCTGCCGCATAGGCGGGATTGATGGCACCGCCCTGGGCATCCACGTCGCAAAATCCGACCACCAGCACGCCCTCGGTCGAGAATTTTACCCCGAACGGCATGCCGCCCGGGATCAGCTGCGCATCCTTAGCGGGCGCGGCTGCTGCTCCGAGCACGGGCAGCGGCATACCGAGCGTGCCAAGCACCAGGAACAGCGCAAGTGCCGTAAGGGCGAGGCTTGCGATTTGTTTGCATTTGATTTTCATGGAAATATTCGTCCTTTGTATTGTGAATGTGGAATGATTCCGATCTTATCATACCCCAAGGCTGCACGATCATGCTTTGTAATTATTGTTCTTGTGGTTGACAAATTGAATATTTATGATAAAATTAGTTTGAACGGCAGAAACTATTTTCATGTAAACGCGATCAAATCAAAAGGAGGGACGAACCATGGCAAAGGTGGCAAAAAAATCCATAGAACAGGACGCTGTGGCGCGCGCGGACGCCATGCGCTTTGCTGAGGTATGTCTTTCTTACGTTTCCCGCGGTGTACATTTGGAGGACGGGATCGGCACGCTTTCCGAAAAGCGCATGCATGCGATCTTGAAGAATTACGTCTGTCCCGACGTCTCTTGCCACGAGATCCGTGTGCTGGACACGCTGCCCGAGCAAAAGCGCGCGGCAGCAACCAACAACAAAAGCGCAAGATACGTAGCCGATGTGCTGCGCGGCAGCAACGTTTGGGAGATCCAGACCGGCAGCTTTTACCCGTTGCGCGAAAAGATCGCGTGGTATATGCAGCACGCGCCCTATCATATAACGGTGGTGGTGCCGGTGTCGTATAAAAAGCATCTGAATTGGATCGATACGCAAACGGGAACGGTGCAAAAGCGCTCACAGCGTCCGCATACCACCAAGCCGACTGCCGTGGCAAGCGAGATCTATTGGCTGCGCGAGCATTTGCAAAATCCCAAGCTGAGCATTGAGCTTTTGCTTTTGGAGGTGGAGGAATACAGACTGCTGGACGGTTACGGAAAAGATAAGAAGGCACGCGCTTCCAGATATGAAAAGATCCCTACCGCGCTGTGCGGCACGGTCACGCTGTCCTCACCCGAGGATTTTCGTATGTTTTTGCCTGACGACTTGCCCGAGCGTTTTACGGCTGCGCAGTATGCAAAGGCATCGGGGCAAAGGGGCAGGAATGCCTATTACGCGCTGCATATGCTGGTTGGTGCAGGACTGCTTGCCGAGGGCGAAAAGCTCGGACGCGCGCAGAGCTGGGTACGGACAAACACAAAGGCACCTTGACGGTTGCGACAAATATATACCCCCGGCAGACGATGAGTTCAGTCTGTCGGGGGTGCTTTTATTTTCTATGTAAAATTTCAATATCACCGTCAACAAATCCAACGCCAACGGCTTGCCCGGATTTTAACAGCTCGGCATATTTTCCGCATGATAAGTACTGCTTTAATGCGTTTACCATATACTCCAAGGCTTGTTCCCATTCACACTCTGCGTCCCAGGAATACAGATTCTCTCTTGAGCCGAAATCGGTGACCTCGTCGCAGGCCCAATCCTGGTCCTCGGGATCAAATCGCTGCGTTCCCACCAGCTCCATCGCCCAACCGCCCTCGCTTTCTTCATAAAGGTTGAAGCAGAAGGCAACAACGTCCTCGGGAACGGTCACGTTATTGAGTACGCGGTCGATCCAATTCTCTACTTGTTTCATCATCTTTATTCCTTTTTTGTCGGTTTGTGTTATTTGCTTGGCGTGTAGTGATACACAATAGTTCCCTCGGTCAGCGCCTCGTTGCCAAAGACGATGTTGATCTTTTGGAAATCCTGCTCGCTGCCGCAGTAATAGAAGGTAGCGTTGGTGATCTCACCGCCCTCAAAGGCGTAGGTGTCGATCTGCTCCAGGTTTTTGGGCAGCACAACGCTTTGGATGGCCGTGCATTTGTCAAAGACCTCCTGGCCGATATAGGTCACAGAGCTGCCGATCACAACGTGCCTCAGCGCTTTGCAGGAGGAAAAGGAGTAGGAGCCGATGAATTTGACCTGATCGGGAATGACGATCTCGGTCAGCTTTGCACAGCCGTCAAAGGCATTCTCCCCGATGGATTCCAGCCCTTCGGGCAGCGCAATGCTCTCGAGCATTTTGCAATTTGCGAAGGTGGTGGCACCGATTTTCGTGATACCGTCGCCAAGTCGGATCTCGGAGAGCTTGTAGCAATCCGCAAAAGCCGAGAAGCCCAATTCCACGACGTGGTCGGGCAAATAGATGCTTGTGATCTGCGGACACTTGGCAAAGGCGCAATCTCCGATGCTGACCACCCCGTCGGGAATGACAATGCCTGCAAGCTTACTGCAGCCGCAAAAAGCAGAGCCTTCTATTGCTTTGAGCGTAGAGGGGAGATTGACCTTTATCAGATTCGTGCAATCACGAAAGGCGGCTGCGCCGACGGATTGGATTCCTTCGTGAAGCGTCACCGAGGTCAAGGCGGTGCAGTTTTCAAATGTGCGAGCGGGAATGGCCGTCCAATGCGTGGGGATCTCTACGTAGGTCAGGCGCTTGCAGCCGGAAAATACGCTTTCTCCCATGCTGTCAAGCCCCGTGGGCAGGATGACGGTTGTGACGTTTGTGTTGGCGAATGCGGTGTCGCCCAGCGTGACCAAGCCTTGCGGCAGGGTAAGCTCCTCGATCTGCGTGGAGCAGAATGCAGCGTTGCCGATCTCGGTAACCGAGGCGGGAATCTGCACGTCGGTCAGTGCAATACATTTATAAAAGGCGAATTCGCCTATGCGCAAAAGCGTTTGGGGAAGCTCGATGTCGGAAAGGCTGGTGCAATCCGAAAAGACAAACGAGGGGATCTCGGTGATGTGCGAGGGCAGTCGAACCTCTTTGATATAGCTGCACCCGTCAAAGGCGTACGTTCCGATGCTTGTCACGCTTTCGGGCAGAAGCACGGTTCGGATCATTTTGCAGCCCTCAAATGCGCCAAACCCGATTTCGGTCAAGCCATCGTGAAAGGCAAAGTCCGCAAGCAGCGTGCAATCCTGAAAGGCGTAGGAGTCGATGCGCACAAGCCCCTCGGGCAGGGTGGCCTGCTTCATGCTTTTACAGCCCTTGAACGCGCTTGTATCGATGGAATAGCTGCCCGTCACGGCATCAGCCGAAAAGCTGTCCAGCCTTCTGCAATCGGCAAAGCATTGCTCGGGAATATTGCCGTCCAAGGTGCCGATGCTGACGCTTGCCAGCTTTGTGCAGTCAAAAAACGTCTGGATGCCGAGTGACACGGTGCCGTCTATGCGCACCTCGGTGATCTGTGAATAGGCAAATGCACCGTTGCCGATCGAGAGGCGGTCGCAGGAAAAGATGAATTTTTCAATTTTCGTGCCGGCAAACGCTCTGTCGTCAATCTTGCAAACCGTATCGGGCAGGGTGACCGATGTGATGCTTTGGTATTCGAAAGCGGAGTTTGCGATGGCAGTTACGCGTTCTCCTTGGGGGGAGATGGGCGGAATGCAGATCGCTTGGTCGGTGCAAGTGCCTATGCCGGTTACGCTGCAGGTGCCGTCCTCATGGGATTGATACGTAAGCCCTGTGCTGTACACAAGCGGCGTATCGGTGGCTTGCGTATCCGTATCCGTATCCGTATCCGAGAGCATGCCGTTGATTTCGGGCAAAAGACCGTGCGCATTCTGAAGGTATTGGCAGCTGCAAAGCAGGCAGGTGCAGAGAAGTAAGGTGAGAATGATAAGCTTTTTCATGATATTCCTCCGGGTTGATATGCTTATTATAGCACCGAAGGGGCGCAATGTAAAGCATTTTTTTGCGTTTTGCTCATGCGCGCCCCCTTTAAGGGTTTCATTTTATATAACAATTCAAATCCATTTTTATTCGCACCATGATAACATTTTTTCGAGTTTTTTTCAACAGAAGATTGCAAAAATATACAGCCACATTTCGAATTTCATGAATTTCTTTCGCACGGTTGACAAACCGTATAAAACTTGCTATAATTATAAGATGAAGTTTGAGGAAAGATTTCAGGAAAGATTTCGGGAAAGGAGAGGTGATGATGCATACAAAGCCTTTGACGCCGTGCGTGCCTACGCGCTTTTACGGCTGGAGTCCGAACGGACGCTATTCGCTGTCCGCATCGCTGCAGAATTTGCATAATTGCGGCTTTACCGCGGCTGACGTGTCGCTGGAAAATATCGCGCTTTTGGATGACGCGTGGCAAAGCGTGCTGTATGCCGCCGCATCGCGTGCCGCAAGCCTTGGCATGTCTTTGCCCGTGTGTCACCTGCCTTTCTATATGCCAAGCCCCGACGACAAGGTCGCCATGCAGCGCTTTGCGCAGGAGCAGGCGCGCGGCATCGAGGCGGCTGCCCTGATGGGTGTGCCGATCGCGGTCATTCACCCCATCGCGCGCCATGCGGGACGCACCTCAAAGCAGGAGTGGTTTGCCGAAAATCTTGCCTATCTTGCACCGCTTTGTCAAAAGGCTGCCAAGCACGGCGTGACGCTTGCGGTGGAAAATATGGCAAGCGTCAAGGAAAGCATGCACGATCACCTGTATGGCTGTCGCGCTGTGGAGATCAAGGCCATTGCCAATAAGCTGGGCATTTCCACCTGCTGGGACACGGGACACGCGCATACGGCGGGACTTGTGCAATCCCACGAGATCGGTCTGCTGGGCGGCACGCTTGCCGTCATGCATTTGCATGACAACCGCGGAGAGGATTCCCACCTTGTTCCCATGACGGGCGAGATCGATTGGGCTGACGTTGTGCGCGGCCTTTGCAGCGTGGGATATGACGGTGTGCTTGATTTTGAAACCAAGACCTCGCACCTGCCCATGTACGATAAAATGCGCGAGCAGCTGGCGGCAGATACGCTGGGCGCGGCGCGCACCCTTTCACGCATGATTCAAATTACGAAGTAAGGACGGTACTATATGATGATCTTATATAATTCACTTTCCCATAAAAGAGAAGAGTTTGTTCCCCACGAGCCGGGCAAGGTAAGCATCTATACCTGCGGCCCCACGGTCTATCACTATGCGCATATCGGCAATCTGCGCACCTACATTATGGAGGACGTGCTGGAGAAGTATCTGCGCTACGCAGGCTATGACGTCACGCGCGTCATGAACATCACCGACGTCGGCCACTTGACAAGTGATGCGGACGAGGGCGAGGATAAGATGCTCAAGGGCGCAAAGCGCGAGCATAAAACGGTCATGGAGATCGCACAATACTATACGGATGCTTTTTTTGCGGATTGCGAAAAGCTGCGCATCAAGAAGCCGGATATCGTACAGCCCGCAACAGGCTGCATTCAGGAATTTATTGATCTTGTGCAGGGGCTGTTGGACAAGGAGTATGCGTACGAGGCAGGCGGCAACATCTATTTTGACACCTCCAAGCTGGAGAAATACTACGTATTCAACGATTTTTCCGAGGATGATCTGGCAGAGGGCGTGCGCGAGGGCGTAGAGAAGGACGAGAATAAGAGAAACAAGGCAGACTTCGTGCTTTGGTTCACCAAGTCCAAGTTTGATGACCAGGAGCTGAAATGGCAGTCTCCCTGGGGCGTGGGCTATCCCGGCTGGCATATTGAATGCTCGGGCATTTCCATGAAGTATCTGGGCGAGTATCTGGATATCCATTGCGGCGGCATTGACAATGCGTTCCCACACCATACCAACGAGATCGCGCAGAGCGAGGCGTATATCGGCCATAAGTGGTGCAATTACTGGTTCCACGTGCTGCACCTGAATACAGACAGCGGCAAGATGAGCAAGTCCTCGGGCGAATTTTTGACCGTTTCGCTGCTGGAGAGCAAGGGATACGATCCGCTTGCATACAGACTGTTCTGCCTGCAGTCCCACTACCGCAAGTCGCTGGTGTTCTCTTGGGAGAATCTGGATAACGCGGTCGTTGCTTACGAAAAGCTGATCGCACGCGTCATGCAGCTTTCAACCGAGGGTGAGGTGGATGCCGAGGCGTTCGAGGCGGGCAAGGCAAACTTTGTCAAGGCGCTGGATAACGATCTGAATACCTCTCTGGCCATCACCGCGGTTTACGACGTGCTCAAGGCAAAGTATAACGATGCAACCAAGCGCGCGCTGCTCAACGATTTTGACGCAGTGCTGTCCTTGGAACTGGTACAGACGGCAGATAAGCGCCGCGCGGAAAAGGAAGAGGCCGAAAGAGCGGAGCGCGAGCAGGCTATGAAGGATCCCTTCGTTGCCGAGATCCTCTCCTTGATCGATCAGAGAGCCGCAGCTAAGAAGGCAAAGGATTTTGCCGAGGCCGACCGCATTCGTCAGTACCTCTTGGATAAGGGCGTGACCTTGATCGACTCGCGCGAGGGAACTACCTACCAGATCAACAAATAAGAGAGAAATACGAGCAAAAGAGTAAAGAGTAGAAGAAATCAATATGGAAAATAACGCAAAAAAGACCACCAAGGAAGCAATCATGTACCTGGTGTTCGGTGTGTTGACCACGCTTGTCAGCTGGGTGGTGCGCTTTGGCATTCTTTGGCCGGGAAAAGCGATCTTTGCTATCGAGGACGAGCTGAGCCTGCAGTATACCGTGCTGTTCACGGTTGCCAGCGTCGTTTCCTGGATCTGCGCGGTGCTGTTTGCCTTTTTCACCAACCGTGCGTACGTGTTCAAGGACGCGGACAAAAAGGCAAATATCTGGGTGCAGATGGCTGAATTTTTCGGCGGCAGACTTGCCACCTTCGTGTTGTTTGAGTGGTTGCTCAATTTGGGTGTGGTATTTCTGCTGGGTGCGATCTTGCCCGAGCAGATGGAATTTTTGACCGTGGATCTGACCGAGTACCGCGGCGCAGGCATTGAGATCGTGGCCATGGGCGTGGCTTCGGTTGCAAACATCGTTGCCAATTACGTCATTGGTAAGTTTTTGGTGTTCAGAAAAGCAAAGGATCAGGGCTCTGCCGAAAATTGATCGCGCAAGCCCTTTGATCCCGTCCCCTCGCACGGCTTGACATCCATGTTCATACAACAAAGAAAAATAGCTGAAACAAAATTTGAGCGAAGAAGGAAATGATTGTATGAAAAAGAATAAAGGCTTCTCCCTTGTGGAATTGATTGTCGTAGTAGCCATCATGGCGATCCTCGCGGCCGTTGCGATCCCAACCTTCTCCATGTTTATCCGCAAAGCCCAAGAGGCGTCGGATCTTGCGTACATGAGGGGAGTGGAAAGGATCATCAAGTTGGCCTATGCGGACTATCCTGATGTGAATATCAAACACGTTGACGTGTATGTCGATCCCGAAACAGATAAAGCGGTTTGGATCAAATATGAGTTGGATATCGAAGTGTATGCCGACGAGGTACGCAATCCAAACGTTGAGCACGAGGTTGAAGAGAAAGGTCAGGATCAGGGTGATGATAACAGAGATGATATTATCGTCGAGGCCATTGACTGGGAGTATCAATTCAAAGCGTTTGACTTGAATGAAGATAATCCAAAGTGGGAAGATAATGACTGGACGTTCCAAATCTATAGCGATACAAATGATGATCTGGCCGGTGACGAAAATGTGAATCCCGGTGACAACAGTGGCGGTGAAACATTCGATGAAAATGATATCATCATTGGTGATGAAACCGACAATGCTGTTGGCGGTGAAAATAAAAATGAAACCAGCAACGAAAATGACTATGATTGGATTATTGACGATGATTTAGCAGGCCCGTAAATGAAGAACTGATCTGTTCGGCTTTGGCTTTGCGCGTTGCGCACAATATGACGTCAATGAAGGAGAAGGAATATGAAAAAATACAGATGGCTCATGATCGCGTTGGTGCTGGTTTGCGTGATGACGCTTGCGGCGTGCGGTACGTATGGCACAGATGCGGGACAGGATGAGCAAAGCACGCAGACGGAGCAAGACTCCGAGGCGGTGGAGCGCGGAAATGCGCCCGATTTTACCGTACTGGATTCACAGGGCAAGCCTGTTCAGCTGTCAGACTTTTACGGCAGGCCCGTTGTATTGAATTTCTGGGCAACGTGGTGCGGCTATTGCAAGATGGAAATGCCCGATTTTGAAAAGGCATATCAGGCAAACCCCGACGTGGTGTTTTTGATGGTCAATGCGACTGACGGCGTACATGAAACCGTGGATACGGCCAAGGCATACGTTGCGTCCGAGGGATACACCTTCAACGTGTATTTTGACGTGCAGAGTCAGGCGGTCAATGCCTACGGTCTGACGGGCTATCCCACCACCGTGTTTATCAACGCGCAGGGGGACGTTGTGTCCAAGAGAGTGGGCATGATCAACTATGACATCCTTTCGGCTGGGATCGACATGATCACACAATAAAATGCCGATGGCGCTACAGAACATATAAAACAGCAGGAATTTGTTCAAGCTTGAACGAATTCCTGCTGCTTTTGTGTTTTTTTCGCTACGTACGGTATTGATTTTTACTTCACGGGAACGGGGAAGGTAACCTCGGGCTCGGGCTGACCGAAGATCGGCTTGCCGGTCTGATCGAAGGTGATGGGGGCGATCCATACCGAGCGTCCCTTCCAGCCCGATCCGCTGGTTTGGTTGGCATGGTAGATCATCCACATGCTGCCGTCGTGCGCTCTTGCAAAGGATGCGTGTCCCGGGCCGTAGGCAAGGCCATCCTTCTTTTGGAACACGGGGGTGTTTTCCTTTTCCCAGCAAGAGGGATCAAGCGGATCGTCGCCGCGCAAGGTCAGCATGCCAAGACAATAATAATCGCTCCAGCTTCCGCTGGCGGAGTAAACGATAAAGACGTCATCCCCGTTGATCAGCGCGGTGGGGCCTTCGTTGACGTCGGGCCACTCATAGGTTTCCCAAGGAAGAGTGGGGGAAGAGATCTTGACGCGCTCGCTGTCAATGGTGCAGGGATCGCTCATGTGCGCAATGTAAATGTGCTGCGCACCGTCCTTGTCGCCTTCCCAGCCGGACCAGATATAATAAAGCCGGTCACCGATAGGCAAAACGGAGCCGTCGATCGCCCATTTGTTGCTGGGATCGGTGATCTGTCCCATCATCACAAAGGGATCCTTGGGATCCTGCGAGGTCCCCTTGAGTACGTACATGCGATGCGTGCTGTTATCACCGTTATCGGCTGCGACGTAAATATACCATTCACCGTTGATGTAGTGCAGCTCGGGCGCCCAGTATTCATAAGAGTAAGGCGTGCCTGCAGGGGCTGTATAGACAACGGCTGCGCCGCGCTTGGTGACCTTATGGATTGAGGAGATCTTATTGACCGCAACGCCGTTTGCGCTGGCAAAGCAATAGTAGTAATCATTGCCGTGGGCAACCACCCAAGGATCGTCGCCTGCGTTGTATACCGGGTTCTGCACGGTTTGGTATTCGACCTCTACCGGCTCGAGCGTTTCTTGCTCGGTCGTGATTTCTTGCGTGGTTTCTTGTGCGGTTTCCTGCAAATCTGCTTGCGAGGACTGCTCGGTGGGGGCTTGTGTGCTTTGCTCGGGCGTCTGCTCGGGCAGGGCGGGGGAGGGCGTGTTGCAGGCGGTCAGACTCAGCACAAGGCAAAGCAGTGCCAGCGGGTAGAAAATTGATCTGTGATGCATGTGTGCCTCCTTGCGATGGGGGAATGGATCTGAACGTATATTATTATAACACCGAAAAGTGGATTTGGCAAGACTTTTTTGATGTCGGGTTGACTTGTCGGCAGATTTGTTGTATTATTAAAGATAGATATTTATTCCAAAGGAGATTTTTATGAATCTGTATGAGGATGGGAGAGCTTGTGCGTGCGGCAAGGTACACACCTGCGCGCTGGAGCGCGTGATTGTGGGAAAGGGTGTGCTTGCACAGCTCCCCCGCGAGATCGTGCGCCTGTGTCCGTCAAGGACCTTTGTGCTGTGTGACGTTAACACCTATGAAGCGGCAGGCAAGCGCGTCGAGGCTTTGCTGGAGCAGTCGGGAATTGCCTATGCGCTGTTCGTATTTCCCGATGCGCATCTTGAGCCTGACGAACACGCAGTCAGGACCGCACGGCAGCATCTTGCGCCTTCGTGCCATGATCTTGTGCTGGCAGTAGGCTCGGGCGTGATCGGAGATATTGCCAAGCTGTTGGCTGCCGAGAGTGGAGCGGAATATATGATCGTGGCAACCGCACCGTCCATGGACGGATATGCCTCCGCTACCTCCTCCATGACCGTGAACGGTCTGAAGGTGTCATTGCCCTCCAAATGTGCGCATACCGTGATCGGTGATACCGATATTCTCAAAAATGCCCCCATGGAAATGCTGATCTCGGGGCTTGGCGATATGCTTGCCAAATACATCAGCATTGCCGAGTGGCGCATTAGCGCGGTGGTGACGGGAGAGTATTATTGTGAGGCGATCGCTGCACAAGTCAGGGATGCGCTGGGTGAGTGCGTAAAGCAGGCCGAGGGCTTGCTGCGACGAGAGGATGCTGCCGTGGAGGCTGTTTTCCGCGGTCTTGTATTCACGGGAGCGGCCATGGCTTATGCGGGGGCTTCGCGTCCCGCTTCGGGCATTGAGCATTATTTCTCGCATATCTGGGATATGCGAGGCGTGGCGTTTGGCACGCCCGTATCCACGCATGGCATTCAATGTGCGGTAGGTACGCTGCTGGCAGCCGGGTTGTACGAGCAGATGTTGACCGTCAAGCCGGATGTGGACAGAGGCAGGGCATACGTGCAGAGCTTTGATAAGCAAGCGTGGTTTGCGCAACTGCGCACGCTGATCGGCAAGGGGGCTGAGGATATGATCGCGCTTGAGCAAAAGGAGCAAAAATACGATTGGGGCAAGCATGCTTGGCGCGTAGAGAGGATCGTTGCCCATTGGGAGCAGATCACGGACATCATCAGCGCCGAGATCCCGACCTCTGCCGAGCTGTATGCGCTTTTGGAGCGCATCGGTTGTCCCGTAAGCCCCGAATCATGGGGCGGCAGCACACGGGAGCTGGACGTCATTTTCAAGGCAACCAAGGACATTCGTGACAAATATATACTTTCCCGTCTTGCCTTTGACTTAGGTGTCATAGACGAGATGGCAGCGACGCTGCAAGAAAGGAGTAAGACATGAAGCTTGCAACTACAACGGGAGATTTTAACGGATATACAGGCTCGCAGATCAAATCGCTGCAGCATATCAGAGAGGCGGGCTTTCGCTATGGCGATTATTCGTTTGGATACGATTTCAGCACGCGCACGGGTGTGTACGCTACGGATTATCAAGCATATTTTGAAAAAGTCAGCAAGGCCTGCGACCAAATGGGAATAACGCTGGTGCAGGCGCACTCGCCTATGGGGATGCCTCTGGTAGATCCCGACGGACAATTTTTAGCCGACACCATTCGCTGTGTAGAGGCGTGCGGTGTGTGGGGGATTCCCAATCTCGTGGTGCATTCGGGATACGTGCGCGGACTTTCGCTTGAGCAGACTTTTTTTGAAAACAAGAAATTTTATGATCCGATTCTGCATGCGGCCGAAAAATACGGCGTCAATATCCTGGTGGAAAATTTCAACAAAATGCAGTTTGAGGATATTTACTGGATCGATAATGCCACCGATCTTGCAGCCTTGATCGATTATATTGACCATCCGTTATTTCATGCCGTGTGGGATGCGGGGCATGCCAATTTGCAGTCCATGCCGCAGCACGAGGAGCTGGCTTTGCTTGGCAGTCACGTCCGTGCGTTGCATATCCAGGATAACATGGGCGATTGGGATGCACATCTGCAGCCCTTTGTGGGTACCATGAATATGGATTCGCTGATGTGCGGTCTGCAAGACATAGGCTATCGCGGATATTTTACCTTTGAGGTGGGCGGTATTTATACGCCCGCAAGCCGCCGCAGGCCTTACTCGGCGGATACCCGCCTGGCAAATCCTCCTTTGGCACTCAAATGTGCTGCCGAGCGGTATCTGTATGAGCTTGGCAAGTGTGTGCTGGAAGCTTACGGTTGTTTTGAAGAGTAAGGAGTAGTTATGCAGCTTTGTATGTTTGCGTTTTTTAATGATCTTGTGCGGCGTGAGGGCGCGGCGGAGGCCGTGCGCTTTGCGCGCGAGTGCGGCTTTGCCGAGATCGAGATGCTGCACGCGCTGCGTCCGGGTGCGCGCCCCGTATTCAAAACTTGGGCCGAGGTAGAGGAGCTGCGACGCGAGCTGGATGCTGCCGGTATGCGCTGTGCTTGCTATTCGGTCAGCGTCAACGTGCTGGCAACTCATTTGGGAGAGTGCGGCGACCGCTCTGCGGTGGATGAACTCAAGCGTTGCGCGGATATTGCCAAAGCACTTGGCTCTCCCTTCCTGCATCACACCCTGACCATCGGCTACGTACCCGAGTGCGCGGAGCGCGATTCGTTGGATGCCATTTTGCCCGAGCTTGTCGAGCGTGCATGCGAGGTGGCGGAATATGCCAACAGCATCGGCTTGACCGTGCTGTATGAGCCGCAGGGGTATTACGTCAACGGCCTTGAGGGCTTTGGCAAATTTTATGCGTGCATCAAGCAAAAGGGCTTGCGCATCGGAGTTTGCGGTGACATGGGCAACAGCCTGTACGTCAACTGTCCGCCCGACGCCTTTTTTGCGCGTTATGCAAACGAGATCATGCACGTGCATCTCAAGGATTTTGTCATTGAGGATGCGGTGCTCAACCGCGAGAATGCCAAGGCGAGTCGCTCTTGGGACAAGATCCGCGATGGCAGAATGATCACCGAGGCGCGTCTTGGAGAGGGCATGGTGGATATGGATGCCTGCATGGCGCATCTGCGTCGCGTTGGCTATGCGGGCGCGTATGCGACCGAAACCTTTTACTGGAACAATCTGACCGTATCGTTGCGCGAGAATCTCGCGCGTGACTGTACGTTTATGCTTGAAAAATATTCTGATGATCAAAGGAGCGGAAAATGGAATTAGGCGTTATTATTGGATTGAACGATCGCATCGAGCAAAAGCTTGCGCAGCTGGCCGAGCTTGGCTTTCATGCCTGTCAGCTGTCCTGCTGGAATTCCGAGACGTATACCGAGCAGAGAGCGGACGAGGTCAAGGCCCTGCTTGCAAAATACGACATTCATATTTCCACGCTGTGGTGTGGTTGGCGCGGCCCTGCCGTATGGAATTTTTATGAAGGGCCGCTGACCTTGGGACTGGTTCCCGAGCAGTATCGCGCGCAAAGAGAGCGCGATCTGATCGCGGGCTCGGATTTTGGCGTAATGCTGGGTGTTTCGCAGATCGCCACGCACGTGGGATTTCTGCCCGAGGATCCCAACTCTCCCACCTATGCCGAGCTTGTGGAGGTCTTGCGCCGTATCGCGCTGCATTGTAAGCAAAACGGACAGTATTTCCTGTTTGAAACGGGGCAGGAAACCCCTACCACGCTGCTGCGCACCATACAGGATATCGGGACGGATAATCTAGGCATCAACCTCGATCCCGCAAATCTGATCCTGTACGGAAAGGCCAATCCCTTGGATGCACTGGACACGATAGGCGCATACGTGCGTGACGTGCATGCCAAGGATGGATGCTATCCCACCGACGGAAGGGCGCTGGGGAAGGAAACCGCGCTCGGAGAGGGAAAGGTCAATTTCCCTGCGCTGATCGGTAAGCTCAGAGCCCTGGGGTATGATGGTCCCATCACCATTGAGCGGGAGATCAGCGGCCCGCAGCAGATCACGGATATTCTGAAAGCCAAAGGAATTTTAGAGGCTTGTATCTGATCAAAAAAGAGTGTTCACGCCGAAGCGTGAACACTCTTTTTTATGTGTGGGATCACAGATCGATCTTGATGCCCATCAGAGCAGCAAGTGCCTCAAATACCGGATCATCCACCTCGGGATGAGCCTGGCGGTATGCGTAGATCGCATCAACACAAGCTGTATAGTCGGGAGAACCCTCGGTGATCTTTTCGCCAAAGCCGTAGGGATCGAATACGGTAACCTCGCCGTTTTCGGTCATGACGTCAACCAGCGCATGTCTGACTGCCATGGAATCCAGCAGGGTATTGACAGTCTCGGTTGCGGTGGGCAGCTTGCCGTCCTCGGCACCGGGAGCGGAGGAGAACAGGTTCTTTTCATCCGACTTCTTGGCGGCCAGCGCAATGTTCATGATCTGATTGAGCGCCTTGGCCTCAATCTCGGAGTTCTGCTTATCCGAGTCGGCAATGTAACCGAACAGGGATTTGATCATGTCGGAGGTGAAGACAGAGAACTTTTCGGGAATATTGTTTTCAACCAGACGTGCAGGGGTGACGTAAATCTCGATCATGCCTGCTGTCTGAGCATTCAGATTGCGGATCAGCTCGACCAGCTCATCCTCGGAGATGTTACCGTCCTTGGATAGCGTTTCCATAATGTTCACGCTGCCTGCGATGGTGGCCATGGTCTGGGTGTAGTTGGGCTCGCCCTCGGTTGCCTTGTTTGCAAGCTCGGTGGCGGTCTTCATGTCAATATTGGCAGCGTCACGTACTGTCTCGGACTGCAGTACTGCGGTAAACAGGCCTGCGGTTTTGTCCTTGCCAAAGGTCTCGGTCTGGGAAAGGGAATCGAGAATGGTACCCACGGAGGATGCCAGTGCAGCCACGTCCAGCTTCTCCTCCGAGCCTGCAAGCGCGTCGGTCAGACTGGTAGCAGCTTCAAAAATAGCGGAGATCGCTGCCGCATCGTTGGCAAGCGTTTCGGAATTGATCTTGAGTGCGGCCTCCTTGGTGTCGATCAGCATGGATTCCAGCGTGATGACGGTGGAGGTCTTCTTCATATCCTCGGTGGACTTCATGCTTGCAGCATTGTCCACAGCGGATGCGGAAACGGGAGCGGTGATCTCAACCTGTGCCAAGTGTTCCAGCGCAGCGTGATCAGCACCGAGCAGATCGGTAAAGATCTCATTGACGATCGCCTTTGCTTGCTCGGAGATATCGGCGGCATCAGCGTCCAGTTTGGTCAGCTTCACGCAAAGCTGTGCCACTGCAGCAGCAGCGGAGTTCTTTCTCTGCTCCTCGGTCATGCTCTCGTAAACAGAGCCTGCAAGGGGATCCGACTTGGCCTTGTCCTTGTCAGTGCTGCTGAGCATGTCAAACTGAGGCTTTGCGGCAACGGAAGAGGAGTTGCTCAGGGTACTCTCGGCATACAGCACGAAGAATGCCTGCACGTCGGCGGCGGTCACCTCACCGTTGGGATTGTTGTCTACCAGGTCGTGGATCATCGCAGTTGCATAGAAATCCAGCACCTGCGGATCAATGTCCACGCCTGCGGTATCAAAAGCGGTGGTCAGTTCAGAGGAGAGCGTGGTGATGCGCTCTTGCTCGGGCAGCGCACGGATTTCGTTGAGCGTGCCTGTTACCTCGTCCATGAACCGGTCGTATACCGCTTCGGTGTCGGCAGGTACGTTCAGGATCTGACCGATGGCGCGTACGCCAAGGTTCATGACCTCGGGGATCAGACGCTTCATGGTCTGGTTTTCGCCAAGCGTTGTGATCAGGGAGGAAACAACGCCCTCACCGCCAAGCGAGCTCATCAGAGCGTTGGTGTCGGTCAGGTTGGCAAAAACGCCGTTTTGTGCAAGCGTTGCAACCATTTCTGCAAGCGTTTTGACATCTGCCTTGAGCAGAACAGCGTCCTTGGCATCCTCATGGAAGATCTCCAGAAGAGCGGTTACAAAGGGCTCAAGCATTTCGGCGGACTCGCCAAGGGAAGGACGCTCCATACCAAGGAAGGCTTCACCGTTCAGCCATGCGTCGGTAGCAGCGTACAGAATGTCACCGATGATGGGCGTCATCAGCTCGGAATCGCCAAAGGAATCACCAATGGCGCGAATGATCTCGGCCTGCTCCTGACTGTAATCCTTGAACTCGGTCTTGCTCAGCTCGGTGACGTGCTGCACCAGCGTGATCAGAGAACCAAGCTCATCGGCCGTGTTGACCTTTGTGCCGGATACCTTCATGCTCATCAGCGTATCGGAAAGCAGATCACCGCCCATCAGACGGTATGCCTTCATAGCGGGAGCGGTGTGGATCTGACCGACAACGTCCTTGGCGGTGCCGATCATGGGATCGTTTTCGTCCAGGATCTGCTGTGCGGTCAATTCGTCCAGCGCGGGAGCAGCAATGGAGGTGTAAGCGGAAACGGGAACAAAGAGGATCAGCGCGATCACAAGACCTTGCACAAGGCCAAGACCTGCAGCAACCCAACGGGAGCCCTTGAAGGACATGGGCGCCTGGGTGTCGCCATCCTCAGCCAGCTCTTCCTCTGCTCTTCTTTTCTCCTTGCGCTCGATGACAGTCATCACGATGGCACAAACGATCCAGGAAACGGAAAAGAAGATGCAAAACAGGCTGACGCAGGCAAGGGGCAGGACAAGTGCGCCTGCCAGCTGAACAACCAGCTCAAGCAGAGTGGGGGAGATGTTGGCAATTTCGATTGCCTGCTCAATGAAAGCAACGGCATCGGTGCCGAATTGAGTACCGATCCACGCAAGGTTGTTTTGGATCAACTCAATGATGGTAGCGGGAGTGGGCAAAAAGCTCTTGATCAGAACACAGGTAACGATCGCACCCGCGGCAGACAGAACAGCGGCGATCAAGCGCACACTTGTTCGACGGAATCCGAATAAAGCAGAGTGTCCTGCGCTGAGCAAAACGATCAGTGCGATGACTCCGATAATGATCAGATTGTACACGGTAAACCTCCTGAAAAAAATTTGATATAATTTTATGATAGGGAAGGAGCCTACAATTACCCATTATAATACAATTTATGAAGGATGTCAAGCCTTGGGGAGCAACAAATATGCAGGACAGCGACATTTTTCGCGAAAAAAGTTTGTAAAAGTTGCGTTTTTGCAAAAAAATCTTTCAAAAAAGTATTGACAAAGCAAAATGGGTGTGCTATAATATACGAGCGTTGTGAAAAGACGCATCATATGGCGGGATAGCTCAGTTGGCTAGAGCAACCGGTTCATACCCGGTAGGTCATGGGTTCAAGTCCAATTCCCGCTACCAGGCCCGTTGGTCAAGCGGTTAAGACACCGCCCTTTCACGGCGGTAACATGGGTTCGATTCCCGTACGGGTCACCATTACCAACCTAAATTGAACCATTCAATTTAGGTTGGTTTTTTCTTTGCAAAAAATAAGTAGGCGCGCAGCTCAAAATGAGTTGCGCGCCTATCTGCTTTTAGTATTTTCTATTTGCCAAAGGCAATCTGGTACATCAATTTTTTATATTCAATCATTCTAGTACGTTTTCGTTTGTGATTCTTTCTTGGAGTTTCATTTTCTATACCTCCCGATTTTCTGATCAGCTTCGCTGTTCGATCGCCATTTCGGCAGGGTCGGGGGAGCATAGGTCGGGAGAGAATCACGATCATTCCGAGTGAAGTGTGCAGATGTCAACGAGAGGTATAGTCCC